>CATYJA010000017.1:0-24598 GCA_958407545.1 uncultured Collinsella sp.
GCGATATTTCCGCACTGCCTAAGAAGACCCGCGATGTCTTTGAGCGAGGTCTTGCTGAGTGCGCCAATCACACCGGCATGACGCTGGCGCTTGCCGTCAACTACGGCGCGCGTGCCGAGATTACCCGCGCTGTCCGTCAGATCGCACTCGACGCTGCCGCCGGTAAGATCGATCCTGGCGCAATTGATGACGACATGGTTGCTTCCCACCTCTATACCGCTGGCCTTCCCGATCCTGAGCTTGTGATTCGCACTTCTGGTGAGCTGCGCCTTTCGAACTATCTGCTGTGGCAGGTGGCTTATTCCGAATTCTACGTCACCGATACCTATTGGCCCGACTTTGATCGTTGGGGCCTTGTCGACGCCATTTTGGCCTATCAGGGCCGTGACCGTAGGTTTGGTGGACTGAGCAAGACCGAGGAGGCTTAATCGTGTCCGATCGTCCCAAGGCATCTGCTCCCAAGACGCCTGCGCGCAAAGCTCCCGCTGCGGGAGCGCCTACACCGAAGGGCGGCACCGGTTCGTGGCTGGCGGGCTTTATTACCCGTGCCGCCGCCGGTATCGTCTACGCCGTTGTCTTTATCCTGTGCCTGGTTTTGGGTATCGTGCCCACGGCCATCTTTGTTTCTGTCATGAGCGGTCTGTGCTGCTATGAGTTTTTCCGTATGACGAGGCTCGATGGCAAGATGGCTAACGAGCGCATGGGTATCGCTGCCGCCGTACTCTTTCCGCTGTCGGCGTTGGGCGATTCGATGTTGCTGAATGCCCTGCTTTTTGCCCTGATGCTCGCTGTGGGCATTTGGTATGTTTGGTCGCCGCGTACCCGCATCTCTGATGTGGCCGTGACGCTCATGGGTCCCATCTACACTGGCTTTATGCTGTCGGCTATCGTGCTGCTGCGCGATGCCGTGCCCGGTTTTGCCGGCGCCCTGCTTTCAGTGGGCGTTTGCGCGTCCCTTTGGGTCTCCGATTCGTTTGCCTACATTGTGGGCAGCCGTATCGGCAAGCACAAGATGGTTCCCAAGATCTCTCCCAAAAAGAGCTGGGAGGGGTTTGTCGGCGGCATCCTGGGCTCGGTTTTGATTTGGCTCATTCTGTGGGCGACGCACTTCTACAAGCTCAGCCTGCCCTATGCGCTGCTGTGCGGCGTGGTCGTGTCCATTTTGGGCGTTATCGGCGACCTTATCGAGTCGCGCATCAAGCGTGGCGTGGGCGTCAAGGATTCCGGCAACCTTATCCCGGGCCATGGCGGCATGCTCGACCGTAGCGACTCGCTTATCTTTGGCTGCATTACCGCTCAGCTGCTTTTGATGATCGGAGGCGTGCTGTAATGTCATTCCAGACGACGTATGGCCCCGATGGACGCCTCCGTGTTGCCATCCTGGGTTGTACGGGCTCTATCGGCACCCAGGCACTCGATGTGTGCCGCCAGCATGCTGATCGCCTGCAGGTGACGGCGCTGTCCGTTAATTCCAGCACCTCTGAGCTCGTTGCCGCTGCCCGCGAGTTCTCGGTTCCGGCGGTTGCCGTGGCCGATGTCGCTCACGGCGATGACGCCGTGCTGCAGGAGTTGCCCGAGGGAACGAAGCTCGGCGTTGGCGCGCAGGCGGTTTGCGAGCTCGCGCGTCGCGACGATGTCGACTGCGTGCTCGTTGCTATTGTGGGCGCCGCCGGTCTCGAGGCGAGCCATGCGGCCTTGACCTCTAATAAGCGCCTTGCCCTTGCCAACAAGGAGTCCCTCGTCGTCGGTGGCGACTTGCTTATGCCGTTGGCGCAACCGGGCCAGCTTATTCCAGTCGACTCTGAGCACTCCGCCATCTACCAGTGCTATCTGGGGGAGGACCCGCGCGAGGCTCATTGTATTTGGCTCACCTGCTCGGGCGGTCCGTTCTTTGGCCGCACGCGCGACGAGCTCAATCGCGTGACGCGTGCCGATGCCCTCGCACATCCCACGTGGGCCATGGGCGCCAAGATCACCATCGACTCCGCCACCCTCATGAACAAGGGCCTGGAGCGCATTGAGGCCATGCATCTGTTTAACTGCGGCCTCGATTTCATTAACGTGGTCGTGCAGCGTCAGTCCAAGATTCACTCTATGGTCGAGTTCGCCGACGGCTCCGTGATGGCGCATCTCGGTGCTTCCGACATGCGTATTCCCATCCAGTTCGCGTTCTCGTATCCCGAGCGTTGGGATACCCCGGCGCCTCGTATCGATTTCCGCGAGCTGGGGCAGCTCACGTTTGATGCTGCCGACATGGATACCTTCCGCTGTCTGGCACTGGCCGAACGTGCCGGCAAGACGGGTGGCACCATGCCGTGCGTGCTCAATGCCGCCAACGAGGTCGCCGTCGATGCCTTCCTGCACGATGGCTGCAGCTTTACCGATATCGATCGCATTGTGGAATCCTGCATGGATTCCCACGATATGCAGGCGGTCGATTCGTTTGAGCAGCTTCGCGACATCGATGCATGGGCGCGTGAAAAGGCTGCGCAGGTGCTCGCCGCAACCCGTTCCTAACCCATAAGGATTGCTTTTTCGTTTTATGGATACTGTTCTGAGCGTTCTCTCATCGGTCTTTTGGGGCCTGCTGATGCTTTCCGTCCTTGTGTTTTTGCACGAGGGCGGCCACTTTTTGGCGGCGCGTGCCTGCGGCGTCCGTGTGACCGAGTTCTTTTTGGGCCTGCCGTGCCGCTTTGACATCCATTACACGTCGCGTCGCATTGGAACCAAGTTTGGCGTGACCCCGCTGCTGCTGGGTGGCTACGCTGCCATCTGCGGTATGGATCCGACCGATGTCTCGTGCGCCGATCGCGTGCTCGCGGCTATCTACCGTCATGGTCGCGTGACCGTGGCCGACCTTGCCGCCGAGCTCGAGCTATCCGAGGAGGATGTGCTCGAGGCATGCGCCTTGCTTTTGAGTTGGGGCTCCATCGCGCCCTGGTATGAGGAAGGGGAGAAGCCCTCGCCGAGCTACTATCCCACCAAGTATCAGACGCTGCCGCGTGACGCGGCGGGCTACACCACCTTTGACGGCCGTCGGTTCGATCGAGAGCATGCGACTGCCGAGGGCGATGTGTGGGAGCTACCGTGCGGCGAGGCCGAGTTCCTTGCGCAAGAGCGTTCGCATACCTATCTGGGCCAGGGTTTTCTCAAGCGCGCCTTTATGCTGCTCGCGGGCATTCTCGTCAATATCCTGACGGGCTTTTTGCTCCTTATGAGCATCTATTCCATTGCGGGTGTCACCGTGCCGATGGATACCAACGTGATCGGTCAGGTTGACGAGGGGTCTATTGCCGCCAAGGCGGGTATCGAGGCCGGCGACGCGATCCTTTCGGTTGACGGAGTATCGTGCTCTACCTGGATGGACGTTTACGATGCCATCGGCAAGGCTGCCGGTAAGGACGATATCGCCATCGAGTACGAGCGTGACGACAAGCAGCATTCGACCACGGTTGCGCTCAAAGAGGACGAGCGCCTAGGTGTGTATGCCTCTACGCAGGTGGTCCGGTTGGACCCGATCACCTCGGCGCGTCTGTCATTCTCCTATGTTGTGCAGACCGCGGATGGCGTTATTCGCCTACTCCAGCCGCAGCATACGATGGAGATTCTCGACCAGTCCTCGTCGATCGTGGGCATCAGCGTCATGTCCTCTCAGGCGGCTGCTGCCGGCCCCGTAACGTTCCTGTCGTTTGCCGCGCTCATTTCGTTCTCGCTGGGTTTTATGAACTTGCTGCCCATCCCCCCGCTCGACGGCGGTAAGTTAGTCATCGAGATTATTCAAAAGATTGCGGGTCGCGAGCTGCCTCTCAAGGCTCAGACAATTGTGAGCTATGTGGGCATCGCGCTCTTCGCACTGCTGTTTGTCTATATGCTTCGTTCCGACATCCTTCGATTTATTCTGTAGGGGAGTGTTTGGATTGTCTTTATCCCATTCTTTGCCGCGCGAGCTGACGCGCCCCGTGCATGTGGGCGGCGTGCAGATCGGCGGCGGCGCGCCGGTGGTGGTTCAGTCTATGACCTGCACCGATACCGCTGATGTCCAGGCAACGCTTGGGCAGGTTCGCGCGTTGGCGCAGGCGGGCTGCGATATCGTGCGCGTGAGTGTACCCACCGAGGCCGCGCTCGAGGGCTTTCGTACCATCTGTGCTGAGTCCCCGGTGCCGATCGTCGCCGATATTCACTTTAACCATAAGCTTGCCATTGGTGCCGTTGAGGCCGGTGCTGCCAAGCTGCGCATCAATCCCGGCAATATCGGCAATTGGGCCAAGGTTGACGCAGTGATCGATGCTGCGGGTGCAGCGGGCTGTGCGATTCGTATCGGCGTCAATGCCGGTTCGCTTGAGCAGGATATCGCTGAGCGCGACGACCTCACGCAGCCCGAAAAGCTCGTGATGTCGAGCGAGCGTTTCGTCAAGCATTTTGAAGATCGCGGCTTTACGAACATTGTGCTTTCGGCCAAGGCCCATAGCGTACAAACGACGCTCGATACCTATCGAGCCTTGTCGCGTGAGATTCCCCACGTTCCGCTTCACCTGGGCGTGACGGAGGCGGGGACCAAGCTCCAGGGCACCATCAAGAGCTCTGTAGGCTTGGGTATCTTGCTTTCCGAAGGCATTGGCGACACCATGCGTGTTTCGCTCACAGCTGATCCGGTTGAGGAGCCGCCGGTTGCCTGGGGTATTCTGCAGTCGCTGGGCCTGCGTCGCCGTGGCCCCGAGATTGTCTCGTGCCCCACGTGCGCCCGCTGCCAGGTTAACCTCATTCCCATCGCCGAGGAGGTCACCGAGCGGCTTAAGAACTACTCCGCGTCGCTTTCGATCGCCGTGATGGGGTGTGCCGTTAATGGCCCCGGCGAGGCTTCCGACGCCGACCTAGGCGTGGCCTGTGGACGAGGTCAGGCCTTGCTCTTTTCGCATGGCCAGATCATTGGTAAAGTAGCTGAGGATCAAATTGTCGACGCGCTGATGGCCGAGGTCGACAAACTTATTGAGGAGAAGTAAATGACTCGAGCAATGTATATGTCTAAGCTCTATGCGCCGACGCTTAAAGAGGATCCGGCGGACGCTGAGCTCGCCAGCCACCGCCTGCTGCTCCGTGCCGGCATGATCCGCAAAGAGGCCGCCGGTCTGTATTCCTACCTGCCGCTTGCTTGGCGCTCGATCCGCAAGATCGAGAATATCGTGCGAGACGAGATGGACGCTGCCGGCGCCCAGGAGCTCATGATGCCCATTATGGTCGACGCTGAGCTATGGCGCGAGTCCGGCCGCATCGACGCCTATGGCAAGGAACTCGTGCGCTTCGATGACCGCCACGGCCGCGAGTTCGTGCTGGGCCCCACGCACGAGGAGACCGTGACCGCCCTGGTTCGCAATGAGCTGCGTTCCTACAAGCAACTGCCCGTTAACCTCTACCACATCCAGGACAAGTTCCGCGACGAGTTCCGTCCCCGCTTTGGCCTGATGCGCGGTCGCGAGTTCATCATGAAGGACGCCTACAGCTTCTCTGCCACGCAGGAGAGTCTACAGGAGGAGTACGACAAGATGAAGCAGGCCTACGCCAACATCTGCGAGCGCTGCTACATCAAGGCTCTGCCCGTTGTCGCCGACTCCGGCGAGATTGGTGGCGACACCTCCGTCGAGTACATGGCTTTGGCCGACGCCGGTGAGGCCTCGCTCGTCTACTGCGACGAGTGCGGCTTTGCTGCCGATGACGAGGCCGCAAGTACCAAGGTCGTTGTGACCGAGGGTCCTGGCGACGGTACGCTTACCAAGGTCGAGACTCCGGGCATGGGCACCATCGAGGCCGTTGCAAAGTTCTTCGGCTTCCCCGAGAACGGCACGCGCAAGTCGCTGGCACTCATCGACGCTGAGGGCAAGCCTGTCGTGGCCATTGTCCCGGGTGACCATGAGCTCAACGATTGCAAGGCCGAGCACGTCTTTGGCAAGGGTTATCGTATGATGACCGACGAGGAGCTTCAGGCGAACGGCCTGCACAAGGGCTTTATCGGACCGGTCAACCTGCCCGAGGGCATCCGTCTGGTGTGCGACGAGAGCCTGCGCGAGTCCAAGCAGTGGGCCTGCGGTGCCAACGAGGTCGATTATCACTTTACCGGTGCCTGCCCCGAGCGCGACTTTACCGTCGACGAGTGGGCCGACCTGGTCACCGTCGTTGCCGGCGATCCTTGCCCGCACTGCGGCAAGCCGCTCTCTGCTGCTCGCGGCATCGAGGTTTCCCAGGTCTTCCAGCTGGGCACCAAGTACTCCGAGGCCATGGGTGCCACCTTTATGGATGAGGACGGCAAGGAGAAGCCGCTTATCATGGGTTGCTACGGCGTGGGCGTTTCTCGCTCGCTCGCTGCCGTCGTGGAGCAGCACAACGACGAGCACGGCATCGTCTGGCCGGTCTCCGTTGCCCCGTACGAGGTTGCGGTGATTCCGCTCGACCCCAAGAAGGAGGAGTGCGCTTCCGTCTGCGAGCAGATCGTTGATGGCCTGTGCGCCGAGGGTATCGAGGTCGTCGTCGACGATCGCGATGAGCGTCCCGGCTTTAAGTTTGCCGACAACGACCTTATGGGCTTCCCGTATCAGGTGGTGCTCGGCAAGCGTGGCCTTAAGAACGGCACCGTCGAGCTCAAGGACCGTGCCACGGGCGAGCGCGAGGACGTGGCGATCGACGAGGTCGTCACCAAGGTTGCCGAGCTTGTGAAGGCGGCACGCCGTTAATCGGCGATTTCGCTTGTAGTTCGATATACGGGACGGCCCCTGCATTTCTCCAGATCGGGGAGATGCAGGGGCCGTCCTTTTATCTTGTCGGCACGCTCAAGTGCTAAAAGGAAACCCCGCAGCCCATGCGAGCTGCGGGGTTTCCTTAGTGCCTCCGATGCGAAATAAATCGCTCAGATATTACTGATAATCGACGACGTCGATCCAGTTCTTCAGGAACTCATCGTTCACGTTGCGCTTACGAGCGAGCTCGGAAGCGGCGACGATGCTCGTCCACTGACGCACGACCTGCATGGGCATGTCGGCGCGGTCGCAGTAGAGCTCCAGGTAGGCCTCGGCCTGGTCCTTGCTGTTGAGGGCGAAGAGCAGGTAGGTGGTGGCAACGTCGGCAGCAGGGGAGCCCTGGGTGGCGTGTGCCCAGTCGCACACATAGAGCTGGCCGTCGTCGCCGACGATGACGTTAGAGGGGTTGAAGTCGCCGTGGCAGACCTTGAACTCCTTGGTCATGCCGTCCAGACGCTCCTGAAGGTTGTAGCGCGTGGTGGCATTGAGCTGATCAAGGCTGTCGATCATGCGGGCGAACTTGTCGCGCTGACGGTTGAGCAGCGGGGAGGTGTAGCCGTGGATCTCGATCTGGAGGTCGACGAACATCTCGAGGTACTCACCAAAGCGCTGGGGCTCGGCAGTCATCTTCTCGGCAAGGGTGGTGCCCGGAACCTTCTCGGTCACGAGCGCCCAGCCGTTGGCGTTCTCGAGCTGGGAAACCTCGAGAGCCTTGGGGCTGCGGATGCCGCACTCATTGATGCGGGCAAGATTCAAAGCCTCGTTGAACACGTCGGAGACGGGCTTGGTCTCGTTAAAGACCTTGACGATCTTGTCGCCCAGGTCGTAAACGACCTTGTTGCCACGGCGGACGAGCTCGGTCTTGGAATCGGGTAGCAGCATGGTTGCATCCTTTCAACGATGCGATAGAAGCGACGGCGGGGGTGTGTGAAACACCCGTGCACCCCCGCCGTTAAAAACCGTGCTAAAACTAGCAGACGGCGTAGTCCTGAGGCTCGCGGCCGTAGTAGGCGTCCAGGTAGAGCTCCTTGATCTCGCTCATGAGCGGGTAGCGCGGGTTAGCGCCGGTGCACTGGTCGTTGAATGCCTGCTCGGTCATCTCGTCGAGGGTGTCGAGGAAGTACTGCTCGTCAACACCGTAGTCGGCGATGGTCTTCTTGACACCGATGAAGTCCTTGAGCTCCTCGAGCTTCGTGATGAAGTTCTCGAAGACCTCCTTGTCGTCCTTGCCCTCGATGCCGCAGTACTTGGCCATCTCGGCGTAGTTGTGCAGCGCGTTGGGGTAAGGATACTGGGAGAAGGTACCCATCTTGACGGGAGCCTCGGCGGCGTTGTAGCGCATGACGCGGGTCAGGATGACGGCGTTAGCGATGCCGTGGGGCAGGTGATGGAAAGCGCCGAGCTTGTGAGCCATGGAGTGGTTGAGGCCCAGGAAGGCGTTGGCGAAGGCCATGCCGGCCATGCAGGAGGCGTTGTGCATCTCCTCGCGGGCGTGCGGGTCCTTGGCGCCGTTCGTGAAGCTGGAGGGCAGGTTCTCAAAGACGAGCTTGGCAGCGCGCTCGGAGAGGCCCTTGGTGTAGTCGGAAGCCATGATGGAGACGTAGGACTCGATGGCGTGGGTCATGACGTCGATGCCGGAGGCAGCGGTCAGGCCGCGCGGGGCGGTCATGCAGTTGTCGGCGTCGACGATAGCCATGTTGGGGAGCAGCGCGTAGTCGGCGAGCGGCCACTTGATGCCGGTCTCCTTGTCGGTGATGATGGCGAACGGCGTGCACTCGGAGCCGGTACCCGAAGAGGTCGGGACGGCGACGAAGTAGGCCTTCTTGCCCATCTCGGGGAAGGTGAAGATACGCTTGCGGATGTCCATGAAGTCCATGGCCATGTCCTCAAACTTGCACTCGGGGTGCTCGTACATCATCCACATGATCTTGCCGGCGTCCATAGCGGAGCCACCGCCGACGGCGATGATGACGTCCGGCTCAAAGAGAGCCATCTGCTTGGCGCCGCGACGTGCGCACTGCAGCGACGGATCGGGCTCGACGTCGTAGAAGCAGTCGTGGGCGATGCCCATCTCGTCGAGCTTGGCCTCGATGGCGCGGGTGTTGCCATTCTTGAAGAGGAACTGGTCGGTGACGATGAAGGCACGCTTCTTGCCCATGACGTTGCCCAGCTCGTCGAGGGCGACGGGCGTGGAACCCTTCTTGAAGTAGACCTTCTCGGGAGCGCGGAACCACAGCATGTTCTCACGGCGCTCGGCCACAGTCTTAACGTTGATCAAGTGCTTCACCCCAACGTTCTCGGAGACGGAGTTGCCGCCCCAGGAGCCGCAGCCCAGGGTCAGAGACGGCTTCATGCCAAAGTTGTACAGGTCACCGATGCCGCCGTGCGAGGACGGGGTGTTGATGACGATACGGCAGGCCTTCATGACGTGCTCGAACAGGCTGATCTTCTCGCCCTGAGCGGGGTGCACGTACAGAGAGGCGGTGTGGCCCGGGCCACCGGCGAGCACCAGGTGCTCGGCCTTGTCGACGGCCTCCTGGAAGTCCTTGGCGTGGTACATGGCCAGGACCGGGGAGAGCTTCTCGTGGGAGAACTCCTCCTTGGCGGGGTCGGTGGAGGTGACCTCGGCGATCAGGATCTTGGTCTTGGCGGGAACCTCGATGCCGGCGAGCTCGGCGATCTTGGCAGCGGCCATGCCGGGGATGCGGTGATCGAGAGCGCCGTTCTTGAACATGGCGGCACGCAGGGCCTCCATCTCGGCACCCTGCTTGACGAAGTAGCAGCCGCGCTTCTGGAACTCGGCCTTAACCTGGTCATAGATGCTGTCGATGACGGTCACGGACTGCTCGGAAGCGCAGATCATGCCGTTGTCGAAGGTCTTGGAGTGGATGATGGAGTTGACGGCGAGCAGCACGTCGGCGGTGTCGTCGATGACGACCGGGGTGTTACCGGCGCCAACGCCCAGGGCGGGCTTGCCCGAGGAGTAAGCGGCCTTGACCATGCCCGGGCCACCGGTGGCGAGGATGATGTCGACGTCGCGCATGACCATGTTGGTCAGCTCGATGGAGGGGACATCGACCCAGCCGATGATGCCCTCGGGGGCGCCGGCCTTGACGGCGGCGTCAAGCACGAGCTTGGCGGCGGCGATGGTGCACTTGGCGGCAGCCGGGTGCGGGGAGATGATGATGGCGTTGCGGGTCTTCAGGCAGATCAGCGTCTTGAAGATCGCGGTGGAGGTGGGGTTGGTCGTCGGGATGACGGCGCCCACGATGCCGATGGGCTCGGCGATCTTGGTGATGCCGTAAGCCTCGTCGCGCTCCAGGACACCACAGGTCTTGGTGTTCTTGTAAGCGTTGTAGATGTACTCTGCGGCGTAGTGGTTCTTGATGACCTTGTCCTCAAGAACGCCGCGGCCGGTCTCCTCGATGGCCATCTTCGCCAACGGGATACGAGCCTTGTTGGCGGCCATGGCGGCCTCATAGAAGATCTTGTCGACCTGCTCCTGCGTGTACGTAGCAAAAAGCGCCTGGGCCTCTCGCATCTGAGCGAGCTTAGCCTCAAGCGCCTCTACGTTGTCCACAATTGCGGGAGTAGTGTTTTCCGGTGACTTTTTCACCATTTGTGTCTCCTTGCGATCGGAGATTTACCCTACGCCTTGCATGATAGCAAGAAATAATTCGGTGAACGGTAAGATTCCTCTAAAAGGCACACTAAAACGCTTCAATAAAATGAAGCGTTTTAACTAAAACTATCTGCCTGCTGCATCGCCCCGCTCATTGGGGACAGGCTTACATTAGTGCTTTCACTCATTGGGGACAGACATCGTTTTGCCATTTTGCCGTTCTGGGCCTTTTTTGCCGCTCATTGGATATAAATAGATCACAGGCTCAGCATTTCGCGTTCCTTCTCTCCTTTTAGGTGTTGCCTGTTCAGTTTTTGAAAGGAGAGATTATGCCCCGATGCGCCCGCGCCGTTTCGCTCACCGGCTATTACCACGTCTTTGACCGTGGCAACTCCAAACAGATTATTTTTGAAGATGACTCTGACCGATATCGTTTCTTATCGGACATCTCGGACAGGTTTGCACGCCATAAAGTGGCAGTGTTGGCTTGGTGCCTTATGGACAACCACTTCCATTTGATGGTTGATGACCCATATGACAACCTTTCAAAGGCAATGCAGTGCGCACTGACGGCGTATGCTAAGTATTTCAATGGGAAAACGGGAAGAACGGGCCATCTGTTTGACAATCGCTATTCGCGTGTTGCGGTTGAGTCGGACACACAGGCGGTGCAGCTACTCGATTATATCCATCTCAATCCTGTGAAAGGTGCGATCGACTCTCTCGAAGCATACCGCTGGTCAAGCTTTAGGGCATACCAGCTGGGCTACGATCCCTTTGACATCTGCGATGCGGCTCCTATGCTCGATATTGTCGGAGGCTCCCGTTGCTATTGCGATCATCTCAAGGAAGTTGCCGGGCGCATCTGGACAATGGAGGTTCTTCCACGCCGGCGGATCCCTGATGAGGATGCCATTTCCATGCGCGCGAAGTCCTGCCGAGCATAGATCCTGCGCTGCTCAAGGCCCTGCCGCGACCCGAGCGCGATGCCTGTTTGCTGAGGCTCAGGCGGGCGCATCTCACGGTCAAGCAAATTGCCCGTATCACCGGTATCGGCGCCACAAGTGTGACCAAGGCCACCACAGGCTGGAACGAGGCAGCGTGAGGCAGGGTGGGGCGAACCGCTGCCGGCACGCGTCATGTCTGTCCCAAATGCGTGAAATCACTCATGTAAGTCTGTCCCCAATGAGCGCAAAAAGGCGCCCTCTACATGTGAGGACGCCTTTGGTAAGTTCTATGTGAACGCGAGGTCTTTGACCCGGAGAGTCCGAGGTACTTGTTGGTAAGACCTTATTTAGGAGCGCGCAACCTTGCCGGACTTGAGGCAGGTGGAGCAAACGTTCATCTTGCGACGGTGACCATCGACGACGACGTAGACGCGCTGGATGTTGGGGCGGAACTTACGGTTGGTGACGCGGTGAGAGTGGCTGATGGAGCGACCGGCAACGGGGTGCTTACCGCAAACTTCGCAAACTTTGGACATAACTGACCCTCCTTGGGCGACAAACGAACATGTCGCGTTAACAAACAAGCCTGAACTATAGCACAGAAGCATGTCTCTGTGCGCAATCTACACAGAGATATTTCTCTTTTGGCGATAGTGCCCACGCCACGGCCCTGGACGTAGATCCGAATTGCGTGCAGCAGAGGGGATTATGCCAGCTCGCAACAAGGTTTTCAAGCGCGTCCCACAAATATATATAGGTTTATTGAGCTTTGGGCTCCGTTTACGGATTGCTCTGTATTTATGCTCGCAATTAAGCTCGAGGTTGGCTACACTATCCCATGACCATTAAAGGGGTACGAGATACCCACATGGAATTACATAGCTGCCCAAAGAGCAGCCCTTCCTGTGGGTGTCTGGTCCGCTTTAAGCGGTCGGGCATCTATTTTTTTGACTGTGTCAGCAGTCAAGACATGTGAGGAAGGAGATCGATGGGCACGACTTCCCCCAAGGCGGTCATCATGGACGAGACCGCCGTCAATCGAGCGATGACCCGCATCGCGCACGAGATTCTCGAGCGCAACGAGGGCTGTGAAGACCTCGCTCTGGTCGGCATCGTCACGCGCGGCGACCTTCTGGCAAAGAAGCTCGCCGAGGAGATCAAGGAGATCGAGGGCGTCGACGTTCCGCTCGGCAGCCTCGACATCAGCTTCTACCGCGATGACTATGCGACCAATTTCGCTCCCGCGATCCACGCCACCAACATTCCCTTTAGCGTCGACGGCAAGCGCGTCGTGCTGGTGGACGACATCCTGTATACGGGCCGTACCATTCGCGCCGCTCTCGACGCCGTCATGGACCTGGGCCGTCCGAACCGCATTGAGCTGGCTGTCCTCGTTGACCGCGGCCACCGCGAGCTCCCCATCTCGCCGGACTTTGTCGGCAAGAACGTTCCCTCGTCGCATGAGGAGAACGTGCACCTATATATGAAGGAAGTCGACGGCCACACCGCCGTCGAGATTAACGACGTCGCGCCGGGTTCCCACGTGGGCTCCGCGCCGCTGGGAGGTGAGTAGTACCGTGGCGTTCAACCATAAGCACCTGATCGACATTACCGAGTACTCCGAAGAGGACATCAAGCTCATCCTCGAGACCGCCAAGGCGTTCTCCGAGGTTAACGAGCGTGCGATCAAGAAGGTCCCCACGCTCAAGGGCAAGACCATCGTCAACATGTTCAACGAGCCCTCGACGCGCACCCGTAGCTCCTTCGAGCTCGCCGAGAAGCGTCTTTCGGCCGACAGCCTCAACTTTGGCGGCTCCTCGACCTCCACGGTCAAGGGCGAGAGCCTCGTCGATACCGTCGAGACCCTCAACGCCTATAAGATCGACTGCATCGTTGTGCGCGACAAGCACGCCGGCGCTCCCTACATCGTCACGCAGAACTCGCCCGCGAGCGTCATCTGCGCCGGTGACGGCAAGCACAACCACCCCACGCAGGCCCTGCTCGACCTGTACACCATCTGGGAGCACAAGGGTGACTTCCACGGTCTGAAGGTCGCCGTCGTCGGCGATATCGCGCACTCCCGCGTCTGCGGCTCGCTGATCCCCGCCCTTAAGATCATGGGCTGCGAGACCTACGCCGTCGCCCCCGGCACGCTGCTGCCGCCGGCGCCCGAGGTCCTGGGCTGCGACCACGTGACGAGCGACCTCGATTCCGTCCTGCCCGAGCTGGACGTCGTCTACATGCTGCGCGTGCAGCAGGAGCGCCTCGAGGGTGCCCCGTTCCCCACGATTCGCGAGTACCACAAGCTCTTCGGCCTGACCAAGGACCGCGAGAAGCTCATGAAGCCCGACGCGATCATCTGCCACCCGGGCCCCATCAACCGCGGTGTCGAGTTCGACTCCTATATGGCCGACCACCCGCAACGCTCCGTCATCCTGGAGCAGGTCTACGCCGGTATCTGCGTGCGTATGGCTATCCTGTATCTGCTGCTTGGAGGTGCCGATAATGGCCTTGCTTCTTAAGAATGCCCACGTCGTCGACCCGTCCGTCGAGCTTGACGGTGTCGTTGACGTCCTGATTGACGGCGACAAGATCGCCGAGGTCGGCGAGAATCTCGCCGTCGAGGGAGCCGAGGTCCGCGATCTTTCCGGCAAGTACCTCGTCCCTGGCCTGGTGGATATGCACGTTCACCTTCGCGAGCCCGGCTACGAGGTCAAAGAGGACATCGAGAGCGGCACCCGCGCAGCTGCCAAGGGCGGCTTTACCGGCGTGTGCGCCATGCCCAACACCGATCCCGTCACCGATAACGGCACCGTCGTGGAGTTCGTCAAGTCCCGTGCTGCCGAGGTCGGTCACTGCCGCGTCTATCCGTCGGGCGCCATGACCCGCGGTCTTAAGGGCGAGGCCATGTCCGAGATGGGCGATATGGTCGCCCACGGAGCCGTCGCCTTCACCGACGACGGTCGCGGCGTGCAGGGCGCGGGCATGCTCCGTCGTTGCATGGACTACGGCAAGATGTTCGGCAAGGTCTTTATGAGCCACTGCCAGGACGAGGATCTGGTCGGCCACGGCCAGATCAACGAGGGCAAGGTCTCGACCCGTCTGGCTCTCGAGGGTTGGCCGGCTGCCGGCGAGGAGCTCCAGATCGCCCGCGACATCGAGATCGCCAAGCTGACTGGTGCCAAGCTGCACATCCAGCACATCTCCACCGCCCATGGTCTGGAGATCGTGCGTGCCGGTAAGGCCGCTGGCGTTCAGGTTACCTGCGAGGCCACCCCGCACCACATGTTCCTGACCGAGAACGACCTGGACGAGACCTACAACACTTCGCTCAAGGTCAACCCGCCGCTGCGTACCGAGGAGGATGCCGAGGCCATTCGTCAGGGCGTCATCGACGGCACCGTTGACGTTATCGTCACCGATCACGCTCCCCACACCCCGTGGGAGAAGGCCCGCGAGTTCGAGCTTGCGCCCTTTGGCATGATCGGCCTCGAGACCTCGCTGTCGCTCGTACTCACCGAGCTGGTCAACACGGGCAAGATGAGCATGGGCCGTATGGTCGAGCTCATGGCCATCAAGCCGCGTGAGATCCTGGGCCTCGACCAGGTTCAGGTCAAGGCGGGCTCCGTTGCCGACCTGACCGTGTTCGACGCGTCCGCCACCTGGCTGGTTGGCGAGGACGGTTACGAGTCGCGCGCCGAGAACTCCGGTTTTGCCGGCCGCACGCTCACCGGTCGTGCCACCGATGTGTTTGTCGGCGGTAAGCAGACGCTTGCCGACGGCTGCATCTGCTAGCATAGCCTTATCGCTTTTGTGCGCGGCGCCCTTGCGGTGCCGCGCTTTCTGTTCGTTTTGACCATGCAACCGCATGGGGGATTGGAGCGTCTATGCCCACACCTTCCACTGCACGCATGCACGACTTCGAGGTCGTCTCGAACCAGGAGATCGCCGACGGCATCTTCTCGCTCGTCATCTCGGCCCCCAAGCTTGCAAGTGCGCTCAAGCCCGGTCAGTTTGTGAACATCGCCGTACCCGGCGATGCGTCCTCGCTGCTTCGCGTGCCCCTGAGCTACTACCGCGCCGACGCCGAGGCCGGCACCGTCGAGCTGTGGTACGCCGTCGTGGGCGACGATACCCGTCGTTTGTCCCAGATGGGCCCTGGCTCCACCTCTAACCTGCTGGGCCCCGGTGGCCGTGGCTGGATGGTACCCGAGGGCACCAGGAAGGCCCTGCTCGTCGCCGGTGGCATCGGCGTTCCGCCTGTGCTGTGTCTTGCCGGTATGCTTGCCGAGCAGGGCGTGGATGTTGACGTGTGCCTGGGCTTTGGCACCGCTTCCAAGGCCGTGGGTGTCGATGAGTTCCGCGCGCTGGGCGCCACGGTCAACGTTTGCACCGACGACGGCTCGCTCGGCACGCACGGTTTTTGCACCGATCCTGCCGCCGAGCTGCTCGGCGAGGGCGGCTACGACTACGTCGCCAGCTGCGGCCCCGCTGTCATGATGAAGAAAGTCGCCGCCGCTGCCGCCGAGGCCGGTGCGTACTGCGAGGTGTCGCTTGAGCGCATGATGAGCTGTGGCTTTGGCGCCTGCAACACCTGCAATGTCGAGACGGTCGACGGTATGAAGGGCGCTTGCATGTGCGGCCCCGTGTTCGATGCTTCCAAGGTGGTGGTCTTCTAGTGGGTACCGTGAGCATGGCCGTCGATTTCGGCGGCGTCAAGATGCAAAACCCCATCAACACCGCAGCCGGTACCTTTGGCTACGGCTGGCAGTTCCAGAACTTCTTTGATGTTTCCCAACTGGGCGCCATCACCACCAAGGGTTGCGCAGCCGAGCCCTGGCCCGGTAACCCCGCGCCCCGCATGGCCGAGATCCCCGGCGGTATGATCAACTCCGTGGGCCTTCAGAACCCCGGCGTGGCCGCCTTTGCTCGCGAGTCCGGTCCGTGGCTCGAGCAGCTCTCCAAGGACGGCTGCCAGGTCATCTGTCAGGTTGCCGGCCACTCCGTTGACGAGTTTGTCCGCGCACTCGAGATGTATGTCGAGCTGTGCCCCTGGGCTGCCGGCTACGAGATCAACGTGAGCTGCCCCAATATCGCCGCCGGCGGTGCCGCCATGGGCTCCACGCCCGAGGGCGCCTCTTCCGTTATGGCTGCCTGCCGCAAGGTGACCGATAAGCCGCTGTTCGTGAAGATGGCGCCGGTCAACGTCGCCGAGATCGCCAAGGCCCTCGAGGCTGCCGGCGCCGACGGCCTTTCGGTCATCAACTCCATTCAGGGCATGGCCATCGACGTCCATACCCGCAAGTCCCGCGTGGCCAAGCCCAAGGGCGGCCTTTCGGGCCCGCTGTGCCACCACATCGCCGTGCGCATGGTCTGGGAGGTTGCCCAGGCCGTCGATATCCCCATCAACGGTGTCGGCGGTGTCATGACCGGTGAGGATGCGGCTGAGTTTATCCTGGCCGGTGCCACCTGCGTGTCGGTCGGCATGGCCAACTTCGTCGATCCGTGCGCTTCGCTCAAGATCGCGCATGAGCTCGAGGCCTGGGCCGAGTCCCAGGGCGTAAAGGACATCAACGAGCTGGTAGGTGCTTTCGAATGCTAGAGACCGATGCCCGCGACCGCGTAATCGTCGCCCTCGACTGCGATCGTGAACGTTCGCTCGAGCTCGCCCACGAGCTTTCGGGCCATGCCGCCTGGCTCAAGGTTGGCATGACGCTCTATTACGCTGAGGGCCCCGAGATCGTCAAGACCTTTAAGGACCTGGGCTTTAAGGTCTTCCTTGACCTTAAGTTCCATGATATTCCGCATCAGGTTCGCGGTGCCGCCCGTTCGGCCTCGCTTGCCGGTGCCGACCTGCTCTCGGTTCACGGCTTGGGTTCGGGCGCCATGCTCGCTGCCTGCCGCGAGGGTGCCGAGGAGGCGCGCGAGGACCGCGCCAAGCTCGTCGCCATCACCGTGCTCACGAGCATGAATCAGGATGCCTTGAGCGAGATCGGCGTCGAGTCGCCCGTGGCCGAGGAGGCCGCCCGCCTGGCAAAGCTCGCTCAGGCCAACGGCATCGATGGCATCGTGTGCTCGCCGATGGAGGCTCACGACATGCGTGAGCTGCTGGGCCCTGATGCCCTGATCGTGACTCCGGGTGTGCGTCCGGTGGGTGCCGCCTTAGGTGACCAGTCCCGCGTGGCGACGCCTTCCCAGGCTATCGAGCGTGGCGCAAGCCACATTGTGGTGGGCCGTCCCATCACCGGTGCCGACGATCCGGTTGCCGCCTTTGACGCCATCGTCGCTGAGCTGGTCGAAAACGTCGCGTAAAAGATTCCCCTAAGTCACCACTTTTGGGTTTCATTAGCACAAAATAGCCCCTGTGCCTGCGTAAACTTTCCCATCCTTTGTGTGGAATCGCAGGTCAGGGGCTTAACTTTGGGCGCAGTATATTGCACTTTTTGCGGGTATCGTCTAACCTATGGAGCCGCGATTGGGCATTTTGTACGTTCTACGTGCTAAAATGCCAATTATTGAATCAGATATAACCCAACTACTTGGAGGTACGAATGGCACTCCCTCAGCTTACCGATGAGCAGCGCAAGCAGGCTCTTGAGAAGGCTGCTGCCGCACGTCACGCCCGCGCTGAGCTTCGCGAGCAGATCAAGAAGGGCGAGAAGTCCCTTGAGTCCGTGCTCAACTCCGATGACCCCATCGCTTCCCGCATGAAGGTTTCCACCCTCATCGAGTCTCTCCCTGGTTATGGCAAGGCCAAGGCCGCCAAGATCATGGAGGAGCTCGGTATCTCCGCTACCCGTCGCGTCCAGGGCCTCGGCGTCCGTCAGCGCGAGCAGCTCCTCGAGCAGCTGACCAAATAAGTGAGCGCTCAGGATTCCAAGCTCTTTGTGATTTCTGGACCGTCAGGCGCAGGCAAGGGTACGCTCGTCACTCGTGTGCGCGAGCGCCGCTCGAACCTGGGCCTGACGGTTTCGGCTACCACGCGAGCACCACGCAAAGGTGAGGTCGACGGCGTCAACTACTTTTTTCTGACGCGCGAGGAGTTCGACCGCCGCGTGGCAAACGGCGAGTTTGTTGAGTGGGCCGAGGTCCACGGTAACTGCTACGGCACGTTGGTGAGCGAGGTCACATCCAAGCTCGCCTCGGGCTCGTCTCTGATTTTGGAGATCGATGTCCAGGGCGCCCTGCAGGTGAAGGAGCGTTTCCCCGAGGCCGTGCTGATCTTTATCAAGCCGCCTTCGCTTGAGGTGCTCCGCGAGCGTCTAGTCGGTCGCGGTACCGAGACGCCCGAGACGATTGAGCTGCGTATGGCAAACGCCGCCGATGAGCTTGCCCTTGCCGACCGCTACGACGACGTCGTGGTTAATGACGATCTCGACCGCGCGACCGATGAACTCGTTCGCGTTCTCGATATGCATGAAAGGATCTGAGGTCCATGTCCGTTGTAAAGCCTTGCATTGACGATCTTCTGGAGAAGACCGATCACAACCGCTTCCTGCTCGCTTCGCTTGCCTCCAAGCGCGCCTGCGACATCAATAGCATGCTGCGTGGCCAGCACAACCGCGTGCTTGCCGTCCAGGATGTCGATGACATCACCATCGGGCTTTCCGGTGCCGATACCATCTCGATGGCTATGGACGAGATTGTCGACGGCGACATCTCTTACGATGAGGCCCGTTACGAGAAGGCGCTCGGCCACAAGGTTGCTGAAGCCTAAATGGCGGCTCGCGTCTGCCTGGTCCACTATCACGAGGTTGGACTGAAGGGCAAGAACCGCGCACATTTTGAGCATATCCTCATGGATAACATCAAGGCGGCCTTGGCCGCCTTTTCCGTGAATGCCGTGTCTCGAATTTCCGGTTATATCCTCGTGACCTTTAACGAGCATCAGGCCGATGAAGCGGCGCGTGTCATTCGCACCGTTCCCGGCGTTGCTCGTGTGTCTTTGGCGTATCACACTAACCGCGACCCGCAGGAGTACTGTGCCGCCGCCGTCAAGGCGCTGCGCGAGTTTGGCCCTTTCAATTCGTTTAAGGTGCACGCCAAGCGCTCCAATACCGACTATGAGCTCACCTCGATTGACATCAATCGTCAGGTGGGCGAGGTGTTGTGCGAGGCGTTTCCTGATAAAAAGGTTCAGATGCACGATCCTGACGCTATGGTGCACGTGCTGGTGGTCCAGGGTAGCGTCTACGTGTATGCGCGCTCCGAGCGCGGTGTGGGCGGTTTGCCGGTTGGTTCTGCCGGCAAGGTCGTGACGCTGCTGTCGTCGGGTATCGATTCTCCGGTGGCGACCTGGATGCTCGCGCGTCGCGGCGCGGTGTGCGTGCCGGTGCATTTCTCTGGTCGTCCGCAGACGCCCGATACGAGCGAGTATTTGGTGCAGGACATCATCCGTGCGCTTGAGCCGGGTGTCCAGATCGGCCGCCTGTACGTGGTGCCGTTTGGCGACTGCCAGCGTGAGATTTCGGTCACCTGTCCCAGCAACCTGCGCGTGATCATGTATCGCCGCATTATGTATTCGGTTGCCGAGCGCATTGCACACATCGAGGGCGCCAAGGCTATCGTGACTGGTGAATCGCTCGGTCAGGTTGCCTCCCAGACGCTCGAGAACATCATGGCCGTCAATGAGGCCGTGAAGATCCCCGTGTTCCGTCCGTTGATCGGTTCGGACAAGCAGGAGATCATCGCACGCGCTGAGGAGATCGGTACGTTCGATATCTCGACCGAGGCTGCTCCCGACTGCTGCACGCTGTTTATGCCGCGCCGTCCCGAGACGCACGCTAAACTCGATGCCGTGCATGAGGCCTGGGAGTTGTTCGATCACGAGGAGATGATCGAGCGCCTGCTCAAGCAGACTGAGTACATCGACTTCGAAAGCAACACGTATAAGGCCCCTAAGACCTTAAAACGCAAACATTCGGAGCTTGCTCCGCGTGAGATTTACCAAGATCACGAGTAAATTTGTGCATAGGCCGACGATGTATTTGTATCGTCGGCCTTTATTTATCTGCGCGTTTGTTTCCAAATTGTTCATTTGTCGACGTGTGTCTGAATAAATGGACATTTTCTCGCAAGGTTTTGGTCAGATTTTGGTTTGACCGCGAAAAACGGTGTGGGCGTGCGGAGGCTGCGGTGCTCGTTTCCTGACACGATGGTGTTGGGAGGTGTTTGCTATGGCGCAGCGCGAGCAACACGAACGGGTCAAAAAGGTGGACCGTTGGGCGGGCAAGCTGCTCGGTCATAAGGCAGTGGTGATGGCGATACTGGTCGTCATGGCGATGGCGAGCGGCTTGGCGATGGCGAACCTTGGCGGCGATGCCGGCGGCGTGTCGTTTGAGCGCACTGACGGTTCAGGCTCGTTGGTGGAGCCGGGATCCGGCGATGCCTCGAGCGGAAAGACATCCGAAGGCTCTTCGTCTAAGGCTTCTGCTGCCGCAGAGGTCTATGTCGATGTCGATGGCGCCGTTGTGTCGCCCGGTGTATATCGCCTCAAGGACGGCGCCCGGGTGGCTCAGGCGATCGATGCCGCCGGCGGGCTGGCGCCCGAGGCAGACGCTACGGGGCTTAATCGGGCATCTAAGGTCGTCGATGGGCAGAAGATTCACGTTCCAACGGTAGGGGAGCAGCAGGCGCCCATTGCGGAAGCCGGTGTTGATGGTGGGACTTCCGCATCATCGGGCGTGAGTGGCGCAACAGGACTGGTAAACATCAATACGGCAAGCGCGGCAGAGCTGCAGACGCTCTCGGGTATCGGTCCCTCCATGGCACAGTCGATCATCGATGAGCGGACAAAGAACGGTGCTTTTGCCTCGGTTGACGATCTGATGCGTGTGTCGGGAATCGGCGAGAAGAAGCTTGCCAAAATCAAAGATTGCATCTGCGTATGAGTGCGACCGAGCGCGAACATGTGATGCCTCCGCGGCCCCTGATGCCATGGACGATGACCCTGTGTGTCGGCATGTGCGTGAGCTGCGCCTTGGTGCTCAACGTGGCCGCAGATGCGCTGCTGAGAGAGCGGACGCCGGCGGTCGGGCTGCTATGGGCCATTCCATTTGCGGCGGCGGTATTCGTTGTGCTGGCTCAATCTTGTGCGCGGCTTGCCCCTTTGAAGCGGTGGCTGTATGCCGCGTCCGTCGGTCTCGTGGCGGGAGCGGTCGTCTCGGCGTGGTGGGCCGTGGGTGCGCTCAGCGCCTCGAAGGCGCTCGACGGTCGAGCGGCAAGCGGCCTCGAGTTTGTCGTGCAGGGCGATCCATCCATAAACGACGACGTGTATTCCTATACCTGCGAGGCACGCGCGGACGGTAAGAACTTGGCAACGGTTCGCCTAACGTGTGACCGCGAGCTCAAGTTTGGGGCGCACGTGCGTGTTATCGGTCGCGTTTCACGTTTTGAGAACGATGCGTATGGACGATCGCGAGCGCTCCGAGGCGAGGTGCGCAAGGTTAAAGCCGTTCGGATTTTGTCGGTCGATGAGGGCTCTCCGGGGCCGCTGCTTCGGCTGCGAAATGAGCTGCTTGCGTCCATTGCGCCTGCGACCGACCCGGCGCGTGCGCTCATAGCCGGTGTCGTCTGCGGTCGTTCGGCCGAGCTGCGCGCCCAGCAGGCGGGCGACTGGTTTTCGGTGACGGGTACGGCGCATCTTATCGCCGTCTCCGGCAGCCATTTGTCTATCGTGGTGTTTGTAATTGAGGGCGTATTGCAAAAGACTCGGTGTTCACGTGGTCTTCGGCGGGTGATATTGGCGATAACGCTTGTGGGCTACGCTGCCTTTACGGGCGCGTCTCCCTCGGCCGTGCGCGCGTGCTGCATGGTGTTCGCGACGCTTGTCGTAAACGGCGCGGGGCGTCGCCGGCACGGCGCATCGGCACTCTTCGTAACCATGTCCATCTTTGTGCTACTGCGACCGACGGTGCTGTTCGAGTTGGGCTTTCAGCTTTCATGTGTTAGCGTCTTTGCCATTCTGTGCTTTTGCCCCTATGCGACCTGCGCTTTGGGTGAGCTGGGTGTGCCATCGGGCGTTGCCAGCATGCTTTCCGTCACGCTGTGCTCGCAACTGGCGACTCTTCCCATTACCATTCCCGCCTTCGGTACGTTCTCGCTCATTGCTCCGTTGGCAAATGCGGTCATCGGCCCGGTGGTGAGCGTACTGCTTGCTGTGTCCGTCGTGCTGGTTCCCTTTTCGCTCGTGGCGCCGTTGCGGACTTGGGCGCTCGTGGTGCCCATGATTGTCGCTCGCTGCGTCCTGTTCTTTGAGCAGCTGTTTGCCGCCGTGCCGGGTGCATCCGTGAGCGTGCCGCCCGATAGCATGTGGATTTACCTAGTGCCGTGTGTGCTAGCGGTTCTGCTGGTCTGGTGGCCGCGTCCCCGCGCACGTCCTATGGCGGTGGGGCTTGCATGCCTGGTGCTCTTGGCTGCGATTCCGTACGTCTACTGGGATCGATTCGCGCCGCCTTCGGTGACGGTGCTCGATGTGGGCCAGGCCGATGCGATTCTTATTCGCCAGGGCAGCGCAGTGGCACTCGTCGACTGCGGGCTCGACGAGCGCGTGGTGGCGGCGTTGGTTCGCAATAACGTGCACCATATCGATGCCGTCTTTGTGACGCATTGGGATGAGGACCACTGGGGTGGTCTGCCTGCCGTGCTCGATCAGTTTTCGGTCAGAACGATTGCCGTGGCGGCGGATGCGCTGGAGGATGCTCCTGCCGAGGTATTGAACCGACCTGGCGTGGAGTATCGGCAGGTGCGCCGTGGGGATACGGTCGACATCGGCTCATTTTGCGCCCGCGTGATGTGGCCATTCGAGTCCGTGGATGGCGAGGGAAATGAGGACTCGCTTGTCCTGCTGCTCTCTTATGTTCAGGAAGGCAAGGGCCTGCGTGTGCTCCTCACCGGTGATGCCGAGCTCGATCAAGAACGGGAATTCGTGCAGGAGGTGGGAGATATCGATGTACTTAAACTTGGGCATCACGGCTCTAAGGTTTCAGTCGATGGTGAGTTGCTGGACGTCCTGAAGCCCGAGCTTTCCCTCGCGAGCGCGGGCGAGGGGAATCGATACGGCCATCCGTCCGATGCCTGCATCGATGCCGTTAAGGAAGCGGGCGGCGTGTTCGCGTGCACCATCGAACACGGCGACATTACCGTCACGCCAACTGCGAATGGCTTTGCGATGCGATGCCAGCGACCGTGACGACGTCGTTGGCGTGTGGTGGGCCCCTGGGCTAGAATGGCACGGAACGAATACGAAGGCCTGCGGGAGGGGAGCGCAATGTCCGAAATCGGTCTGCTGCCGGCATATCTGATCGTCGGTACCGACGGAGTCAAGCGCGATCACGCCGTCTCGCGCATGAAAGCGCGTCTGGAAAAGACGGGCATGGTCGAGTTCAACATCGACGAGCGCGACATGACCAAGGACCCCGATATCGAGTCCATTATCGGATCGCTTAACACCTTTCCGATGGGCAGCGAGTTTCGCCTGGTAATCCTTGATGGCTGCTCAAAGCTCGCTAAGGCGGTCTCGGAGCCGCTCGTTGAGTATCTGGCGAGTCCCAGCCCCACAACGGTCTGCCTCATCATCGCCGACTCGCTTGCCAAGAACACGCGCCTGTATAAGGCGATCGCCAAAATCGACAAGAAGGCCGTGATCGATTGCTCCGGCACCAAGCGCTGGGAGCTGCCGCGTCGCGTGCAGCAGATGGCGACGCAGCACGGCAAGTCGATCTCGACGGCGGCCGCCGAGGAACTCGTCTCGCGTTCGGGTGAAAACACTCGCATGCTCGATAACGACTTGGTTAA
Organism: uncultured Collinsella sp.; assembly: GCA_958407545.1. GTDB lineage: Bacteria > Actinomycetota > Coriobacteriia > Coriobacteriales > Coriobacteriaceae > Collinsella. The sequence goes on from CATYJA010000017.1 coordinate 24,150, forward strand.
GCTTGCCCAGATGGTCGAGGCGCCCCAAATTGAGCTTGCCGATGTGGAGCGCTGGATTGTACGTACGGCCGAGGTCCAGCCCTGGGACTTTCTCAATGCGGTCTCGGCCCGTGACATGCGACGCTCGCTTGAGCTTTTCAATCTATTGCCCGCCAAGAGCTACGTGTGGACTTACACGTTGCTGTGCGGCCGCATCCGCGAGCTTATCGTCGCCAAGGCGCTCGATGCGCGCGGACAGGGTCGTGAGCTGGCCGCAACGCTCAAGCTCCAGTCCTGGCAGGTCAAGAATCACCTGACCTGGGCACGTCGCTTTTCGATGGCAGAGCTCGTCGCAGCGCTCGAGGGGGCGGTCGATGTAGAGCTCGCGCTCAAGGGTTCGGCCGATTCTCGGACTGCGCTTTTGCTCTGGATTACGAACATCTTGAGAAAATCGTGATGATACCTGCCTA
>CATYJA010000018.1:0-23377 GCA_958407545.1 uncultured Collinsella sp.
AGCCCGAGACGGTCCCGGGCTGACAATTTCGACTGTAATGGACGTTCTTAAATGATTAGTCGCTGGGGACAGTCTTCGTAGGTAGCGCGTAAAAAGGGGATGGGCTTTCCCCGACGGCTGTCGAGAAAAGCCCATCCCATAATTTACGACCGTTAGAACGTTCCGCCGCCGCCTCCGCCGACGCCGCCACCACCGCCGCCAGAGAAGCCGCCGCCGCTGCCGCCGCTCGAGCTATCGGAGCTCGAAGCCAGCTCGCGGATGGTCTCGTGATACACATCGTTGAACGAATCGAGCGGAGACTCGTTGCCGTAGTGATGGTAATACCACCAGTAGCAGGGGTAGTTGTCGTAGAAATCGTCGCTGTTGCGCAGGTCCGCAGGCACGGCCTCGGCCAGCTGTCGCAGCACTTCTTTCGAAACGCCCAGGGCAACGCCCATCACCAGCAGCTTGTTCCACAGCACCAAATCGCCCGGGACGGCTTCCTTTAGGCGTGTGAAATCCTCGAGCCAATGCTTGAGCGCCTTGCAGCGAGCCGCCACCTCGGCGCCCTCCGGCGTAAAGCGGCGGAACGTAAGGCCCACGCCGATACCCACCAGCACAATCGGCACCGAGATAACCGCGGCGGTAATGTTCGCCTGTGCGCCATCGGTAAAGAAGATGGATCCCACGGGAACAAAGGCAATCAGGATACCAAGAACCAGGCAAAACACCATTGCAACAATGCCGTCTGAGGCAACGTACTCGCTATCGGCCAGCTTGCCCTTAACGGTGTTCTGATAGTCCTCGAGCTTGTCGCCCACGGGTGTAGCGTGCTGCTTGACGTAGTGCTGCAGCTCGTCGAACGTGCGCGAGCGATCGCCGTTCTCGTCAGGCTTAGTACCGGCAAAGAAGACCTTGAGCACCATGTGGTCAATGCCCTTGGCCGACTTCCAGCCCGCATCACTCACCGTCACGCGATACGTCTGCTCTTCTTTTTCACGCCCCAACAGACCCTTCTTGGCCTTGGTCACGGTCGCCTGCTCCAGCTTGATCACACGGTCGTCAGTGAGCTTCATGAGCGTGGCGATATATGCCTGATCGGGCACCTCGTTCCAGCTCATGAGGGCCGAAAGCACGGCGGGATGGTCGGCCGAAGGCACATCGCGGAAATATTCGTCCTGGAAAAGCGGCTTGGGCTTGCGCTTGCGCAGCTTGAGCATAACGATTGTGCCGGTAAAGGCCACCGCCGCAACAACACTTAGCACGGCAAGTGCATTGGCAATCATGCGAGCGTGAGCGCGGCGGGCGTTAGCTTCGTCGGCCCATTCCTTCTCTTCGCTCAGGATCGTTGACATGCGCTCTTCGCCCGAAGCGGCAAGCTGCGGCACCCAGTCGCTAGGGAAGGCGATGCGTGCCTCGGCGAATTCGCCCTGGTGCACGCAGGGAATGGTATAGGTGACCATGGGCTCGTCCTCATCGAGCGACACGTCGCCCGTCAGCGGACCATGGCCCCATGCGCGGAAGTTATCGCCCTTGACGGCCGCCGTCCCGGCAGCGGCATTCGCGAAGCACACTTCCATCTCGACGTCATCGGAATCCGCAGACCAGCCGTCACCTACGAACTTCCAGTAGAGCTCGGCGGTATCGGCCCAGTTCATAACCGCACCGGTCATGGTGTAGCTCACGTAGTAGATTGCGCTGTCGCCGCTCTCGTGAGGGCTGAACACCTTAATCCTTACGCCGTCACCGGTCTGCTCGACCGTGTAGACGCCAGAGTCGCCCTTGTTCGCGCTATCGACTTTGTTAAACGCGGTGTCCTCTTCCTCGACACTCAGCACGTCGACGCCCGCCGTGCCGCCCTGCTGGTTGGAGCCCGTATTGATCTCCCAAAACACGCCGTTGATGTCGTCGTCGAAATCAAACTGGCGTCCCTCGACAACGGTCAGCGATCCATCGGCCTCGACCGTGGCACTGATATAGGTCTGGGTCATGGAGTAGCCGTCGGCGTGCGCGGCGACAGGCGGCAGCAACAACGCAAGCGCGACGAGCACGCAGACGGAAGCGAATCGCGCAAACAGGTGGCGCTGCCGGCTGACTTTGGCGGCGAGGGTGTTCATAGGCACATCCTTTGTCTGTAAAACCAACAGCGCCATTGTCCCACGTTTGCGGGTACGCATGACGAACATCTAGGCGACCGGAGCGCCAAACGGGATGAAAGTCACACCCGCACCCCAACAGCCAGTCATTGGGGACGTTCTTAAATGACCAGTCATTAGGGACACCCTTGGCATGGCCTGCGCCAGCAATAGATACCACTTCACAGCTCCGTCACAGGTGTAGCGGCTTTGTGTGGGCGCGGCATGCGCTGACTGAGCCGCCAGCCGAGGGGCATAAAGCAGTTGAGCGAAAACGGTTTGCCCCTTTGCCGTTCGCTCGAGGATCATGTCCCCCTTTTCCGCGGAAACCCCGGCAGTTGCGAAGAGCTGCCGGGGTTTCTGTCGTTTGTGAGGCTAAGTCGGTACGCAGCGATCGAGACCTTGAGCCGCAAACCCACCGTGCGCAATGCGCACCGCCGCCAACTTGTGAGCGCGGCAACGCCTTCCCTGCCAAGCCCCGCGCTATACTCATCCGCATGGATATCAAAACACGCAACATAGCAACGCCCGCCGCGGACGCACCAGCAACGGCAGTGCCCACCCCCGTCGTGGGCCGCTTTGCCCCGTCGCCCTCGGGCCGCATGCACTTGGGCAACGTGTTCAGCTGCCTGTGCGCATGGCTTTCGGCCCGCAGCCAGGGCGGCAGCATCGTGTTGCGTATCGAGGACCTGGACGATCGCTGCAAGCGCCCGGAACTTGCCGCTCAACTGATTGACGATCTGACCTGGCTGGGGCTCGAGTGGGACGAAGGCCCCTACTACCAGCACGATCGCCTGGATCTGTACGAGGACGCCCTGCGCCAGCTGCAAGACGCCGGCCTCACCTATCCCTGTTTTTGCACGCGTGCCGAACTCCACGCCGCGAGCGCGCCGCACGCCAGCGACGGCACGCCCATCTACCGCGGCGCCTGCAGAGGTCTTTCTGCTGATGAAATCACCCGCCGCAGTGCCCTGCGTGCTCCGGCCACGCGCCTGCGCGTGCCCACCGTCGACGACCTCGCCAGCGACGTGATCGAATTCGTGGACCGCACGTACGGAGCCCAATGCGAAGCACTCGCCACCGAGTGCGGTGACTTTTTGGTGCGCCGCAGCGACGGCGTGTTTGCCTATCAGCTGGCCGTGGTGGTCGACGACGCTGCCATGGGCGTCACCGAGATCGTACGCGGATGCGACCTGCTTGGTTCCACGCCGCGCCAGATCTATCTGCAACATCTGCTGGGACTGCCCACGCCGCACTACGCGCACATTCCGCTGCTCATGTCACCGGACGGCCGCCGCCTTTCCAAGCGCGATCGCGATCTGGACCTGGGCGAGCTCCGCACCCGCTTTGGCACACCCGAGGCACTGTTGGGATGGCTCGCCGGGCAAACAGGCATCGCGCCGGACACCACGCCGCGTACCGCCGAGCAGCTGGTCGAGCACTTTAGCTGGGACGTCATCCGCGCGCATCGGGAGAACATCACTGTAACGGTCGAGTAGCCAGCCACCCCGCCTCTACGCAACATCCCAGGGCTGGAGTTCGTCGCCCAAGCGAACGATGCAGTCGTAGAGCACGGTGTGACGCTCGGCCGGGTTGGTATCCCGATGAAAATGCCCGTAGTACCAGCGCTTGTAGTCCAAGCGGTCTTCCAGCTCATCGAAAAATGCCGTAAGCCGATCAACGGAGGGGCAATTCCAGCCGGACGCTGGATAAAGCGTGGACGAAAGCATGCGCGTAGAGCAGGTGTGAGTGATCACGTAGTCGACCGTCCAGCCCACGCTGTCGAGCTTTGCCCGCGCCTCCTCAAAGTTGCGCTCGTCCGGCAGCTCCTGCGGCCACCAGCTGGAATACGGAATGCGGTATTCCTTGTCCACGCTCGTGGCGCCGCCCATGGTAAAGACCGTTGAGCCGTCGAGCTCAAAAACCTCGCCGCGCGTCAGGCGCCGTATGGGCGAGGTATCCGACAGGCGCTGCGTCAGCCCACCGTGCCACAACTCCATGGGGCGTTCCGCCCAGTGATCGAAACGCTCGTGGTTGCCGTCGACAAACAGCACGGTGTAGGGGCGCGACTCCAGCCAAGCAATATCGGCACATTCCTCGGTAGAAAAGTCCCAGGGAAAGCCAAAGTCGCCCGCGATGATGAGATAGTCGTCGCTCGCCAGGCTATCCCCAAGCTCCCAATCGCGGAGCTTTTGCATGTCAGCGCCGCCATGAATATCGCCTGTTACATAGACCGTCATCGGATTACCACTTCCCTGTAAGTCGCTAGCCCACATTCTGCACGATCACTAAGCCAACCGTTCCAGCCCTTCCATCCCTTAGGGCTTACCCTTCGTTCTTCCATCCAAACGGGTCAAGCACCCAAAAAACCAGATCGAGCACGCCGCCGGTCATCATGGCGCCGGCAAGGGCCATGCAAACGTGCAGAGAACTGGCACTTCGGAGCACGTCGAATGGCCCCAGAACAGCCAGCAGCGCGACCGCTGCGCCGGCAAGGCACAACGCGAGGCACGGCCCCGCGTCCTTGACGCACTTCTTTGCGAGATGCTTGGTGTTATCGCTCATTGGTATCGAACTCCTTAGAGGGTCGTTGTTTGGGTACATACCGCCGCGGCAGAGCAGGGCGGCAGGGTAAGTGTCCCATGCCGTGCGGACATCAATGGAGAAACCGCCTGCTCGACCAACCTTTGACGCCGTTTTGCACCGGCACCACATCCCCCGCTATCGAGGTCTAATACTTTTCCCACCGCTACCCAAAAACTCATCCAACATTAATCTTGGCTCAAGAATCGCTTAATCTATAACCTGCACTATAGAGTTCGAACAAGGGGCGGGGCGGCGCCGCGCAACGCAGGCCGCCGAACGCAACGCTCGCGCCCATCGAACGAAAGGACAGGTCATGGACGACCTCGAAAAAGTTGAAACCATCCGCACCAAGTGCAACGTGAGCTACACCGATGCCAAGGCCGCGCTCGACGCCGCCGACGGCAACGTTTTGGACGCCATCATTTGGCTCGAGTCGCAGGGCAAGACGCAGACCACATCGGCGCACGCCGCCACCGAGTCCGCGCCGGTCGATGAGCCCTCGGCCGAGATGGTCGCCGCGCAGGCAGCCTACGAGAAGTCGAGCGAAAAGACCGACTTCTCCAAGAAGATGGACAGCGTGTGGGAGTACCTCAAAAAGCTCTTCCGCCTGAGCCTGGACACCAAGTTTATCGCCACGCGCCGCGATGCAATCATCCTCAACATCCCCATCCTGATCCCCATCATCGCCCTGTTTGCCTGGGGCGCCACGATATGGCTGATGCTGATCGGCCTGTTCTTTGGCATGCGTTACCGCATCGATAGCGACGGCGACGTGCCCGGCAGCATCAACAATCTTATGAATCACGCCGCCGACGCCGCGGACGACATCAAGCAAAATCTCAACGACGACAAGTAATCGCAGACGGGGGCACGCATGGCACGAATCCTGATCGTAGAGGACGAGGAGAAAATCGCCCGCTTTGTGACGCTCGAGCTGGAGCACGAGGGCTACCAGGTAGAGCACGCCGCCGACGGGCGCACCGCCGTGGACCTGGCGCTGGAGCGCGACTACGATCTGATTCTGCTCGATGTGCTGTTGCCGCAGCTCAACGGCATGGAGGTGCTGCGGCGTGTCCGCAAGCACAAGGATGTGCCGGTGATTATGGTCACCGCGCGAGATGCCGTGATGGACAAGGTGGCCGGGCTCGATGCCGGTGCTGACGATTACCTAACCAAGCCGTTTGCCATTGAGGAACTGTTCGCACGGATCCGCGTTGCGCTGAAGCGCTCGGAGGCCGTGCGGACGGCTTCGGGCGTTGGCGGCGCCGGGGCCAGAGCGGGTATGGCGGGCGGCGCGGGTGTCGGCGCCGCTGCTGAGCCCCCAGCTGGCGGCTCAGCCCAAGCCGCCGTGCCCTCCCCCGCCGCGCTCACCGTGGGTTCGGTCGCGCTCGATCCCGACCGCCGCGAAGTCACGGTCGGCGACTCGCCCATCGCGCTCACTGCCCGCGAGTTCGACGTCCTCGCCCTGCTTATGGCACATGCCGGCACCGTGCTCACGCGCGAGCGCATCGCGCATGAGGCGCTGGGCTACGACTACGTGGGCGACACCAACAACGTCGATGTGCACATCGCACATTTGCGCGCCAAGATCGAGGACGCCGGCGGTGTCCGCATCATCCAGACCGTGCGCGGGGTGGGCTATGTCTGCCGTGCGTAGCGCCGAGGCCAAGCGCGTCACCTCCATCGCCCGTGCCATCAACTGGAGCTACATGTGGCGCCGCCTGATGAGCTACGTCTGGCTCGATCTGTTACTGGTGGTTGTCGCGGCGGCGGTACTCGTCTATGGATACAACCAGACGCTGCCCGACGGCGCGTTTACCGCAAGATGGATCCCCGGCGCCGCCGTTCACGGCATGTCGCTGACACCCACACGCGGCTGGGACCTGACCACGCTTACCTATACCATCGAGCTTGCGCGCACCACCAAGAGCTTTCCCCTCGCGCAGGACCTCGTCGCACTGTGGCCTCTCTACCTAGTCGTTGCAGGTTGGCAGGTCATCGGCGTGCTCAACATGCTCGGCGGCGCCCGACGCGTGCGCCGTACCATGGCACCGCTCAACGATCTGGCACTGCGCGTGGATGAGCTCGGCCGCATGCAACTCGCCGACGGCAAAATGGAAACGCTGGAGCAGGCCATCGAGCGCGCAAGTGTCGACTCGCCGAGCGTCACCACCGGCGACGCCGATCTGGCGAGTATCGAGGTCGCGCTCAACCGCCTGCTGCGCCAGATGCAAGAGGCCAAGCTGCAGCAGATGCGCTTTGTCAACGATGCGAGCCACGAGCTGCGCACGCCCATCGCGGTGATTCAGGGCTACGTGAACATGCTCGACCGCTGGGGTAAGGACGACCCGGACGTGCTGGCGGAATCCATCGCGTCCCTTAAAGCCGAAAGCGAGCACATGCAAGAGCTTGTGGAGCAGCTGCTGTTTTTGGCACGCGGCGATGTCGGACGCACCGTACTGCGGCGCGCGAATACCAACCTGGCCGCGCTGGTCGGCGAGGTTTGCGAGGAATCGCAGATGATCGATGCCGCGCACACGTATCGGCTGGCGTTTGACGCCGCGCTCGCCAGCGACCCGCGCTGCGACGCGCCTGTCGACGTGGCACTCGTAAAGCAGGCCCTGCGCGTGATCGTGCAGAACGCCGCCAAGTATTCGGACGCGGGCACATCCATCTCGTTTGACATGACGCCGGATGCGGGCGCGGGCACGATCGACATAAGCGTTGAGGACGAGGGCATCGGCATGAATCAGGAATCCGCAGCTCACGCGTTCGAGCGGTTCTACCGTGCCGACAACGCGCGCGATGCCGGCACGCAGGGTTCGGGCCTGGGGCTCGCCATTGCCAAGTGGATCGTCGATAGCCATGGTGGTGTCATTGGCGTGACCTCAGTCGAGGGCGTCGGCAGCCGCTTTACGATTCGCCTGCCGCGGTAGGAAGCCCCTCGGCGTAAAAAAGGGATAAGGCCATGCGGCCCTATCCCTTTTTGCTAGCTATAGCAGCCTGTGCGCTACTCGCGGCACAGATGCACGGCAAAGCCGGCGAACTCGCGCTTAAAGTACACGAGCTTGGTGCCGCCGTCGGGCAGCAGCACGCGCGACTCCTCGTTGACCTCGAGCCCGCGCTCGGCAAACCACTTCTCAGCTGCATCGATGTCGTTAACGGCAAAGCCGATGTGGCCTTTGGTGCCACGACCGTTCTGCTTCATGATCTCGACCAGCGAATCGTTGAAGTACGAAACCGGGGTCTCGATGACGGGCAGGCCCATCATCGTCGAGAACAGCTCCGCGATCTCCAGGGCGTCTGCCGGGTCGGTGGCGTTAATGCCCACATGGGCAACGCGCATGCCAAAGAGCTCGACCGGATTGGCGTTCTGCTCATTCATACAGTCAGCGCCTACTGAGCCATGACGTCGAGAACGGCCTTCTCGGCAGCGACGCGGTTCATGCCAGTCATGAAGGGCACGCCGCTCACGTACGGGCAGGTGAGGCCCTCGGGGGCAACGGTGGTGGCGATCAGCAGGTCGGCGCCCTCGTCGCAGTAGTCCTTGGCCTCGGAGATGGCACACTGCACGATCTCATACTTGCCGGCATAACCGTTGGCGTCGAGCATGGTGGCGACCTTCTGGGCAACAAGCGTGGAAGTAGCAGCGCCAGCACCGCAAGCCAAAACAATCTTCTTCATAGGTAATGTCTCCCTTCATGGTTTACTTTAGGTAAGTGTACCGCAGCGAGCGATGGCACTCAGCCTCGATGAGCTTTTATGCTAGTTTGCTTGCGCGCTGCGTATAATACATCTAGTACGTGTTGTCATACCGCTCGCTTTATGAGCGACTAAGGATCCCAATATGCCCGATTCCCGCACACTCTGGACCGCCGTCGTCATCATCTGCATCGCCGTGTCGGTGTTCTTTAGCGTCAAAAAACGCACCACGTTCAAGCGTCTACAGCAGCTTATGACTGCCAAGCAGTGGGACGAGTTCGATCGTTTGCTCGACGGCAAACTCACCAGCATGCTGTACCCGCGCTACAACCGCGACTACCTGCGCCTGAACTCCTATCTGCTGCGCGAGGACCACAAGCGCGCCGATGAGATGTTCGATTTGCTGCTGGGGCTCAATCTGCCCAAGATGCAGCGCGTCGACCTGGTGATCAAAGCCTTTAACTACTACGTTGGCCAGGAGGACCGCAAAAAGTCCAAGGAGCTTCTGCACGAGATCAAGGGCTTTGAGGGCGGTCAGGCCGAGGCGGTCGCACACGAATGCCAGCTGATGTACGACACGATGATCCTCAAGCGCCACAACGACATTCCCGAGCTGGAGCGTATGCTCGAGGATGTCGGCGACGACCCGGTCAAGCGCTGCCGACTGGAGTACCTGCTGGCCCTGCAGTACCAGAACAAGGGCGACGAAGCCAAGTTCCAGGAGTTCCTGGAGAAGTCGGGCCAACACTCGATGGCCGTCAACGCGTAACGAACGGCTTGTGCTAGACTTCTAGTCTCACGGGGGCGTGGCGGAATTGGCATACGCAGGAGACTTAAAATCTCTCGCCGCAAGGATTGTGGGTTCGAGTCCCACCGCCCCTACCATATTGAGCTTTCGAGCCCGTGTCCCCAAGGGATGCGGGCTCGTTTCTTTTACACGCCGGCGGGGCTCTAAGTTGCGGTGGAATAGTTCCTGTTTTGGTAGTTTACCAGCCCATTTAGGAACTATTCCACCGCGACTTAGGTTGGTGTTCCCACATTTTCCGATGGAAAAACGTGGTTGTATCCCACATTTTCCGATGGAAAAACGTGGTTGTCTCCCACATTTTCCGATGGAAACTCCCAAATGGCCTTATACTAGCCGAGAGGGTTGGGAGGCAATATGCAGCGACAGCTTATGAGTGAACTTATCGCTTGGAAATCAAGGGCGAATCGCAAACCTCTCTTGCTTAAGGGAGCCCGCCAGACAGGAAAGACTTGGCTTCTTAACGAATTCGCAAGCCAGCAGTATCGAAACGTCATTCGTTTTGACTTTATGCTCGAGCCGAGCACACGCTCGCTGTTCGATGGGGACCTCGACCCCAAGCGCATCATCTCCCAGATAGAACTCCTACGTGGCCAAACCGTAACGCCGGAAGACACGCTCATCATCTTCGACGAAATCCAAGAGGCGCCACGCGGGATCACCGCGCTCAAGTACTTCAACGAACTTGCACCCGAATACCACATCGTGGCAGCCGGTTCCTATATGGGCCTCGCGCTCCGACGCGAAAACGAGTCATTTCCCGTTGGCAAAATCGACCAGCTCACCATGCGTCCCATGGGGTTTGCTGAGTTCGTTCGTGCCGTCGACGGCAACCCGCTCGCCGACGCCATCCTTGCCGCAGACATGAACCTTCTAGCAAACGTTACCGAAAAGCTCGAGCACTTGCTCAAGGAATACCTTGTTGTCGGCGGTATGCCCGAAGTTGTCTCCACTTTCGCCGAGACACGCGACTTCATCGAAGCCCGAAGGCTTCAACAGCAAATCATCGAGGCTTACGAATCCGATTTTGGCAAACATGCACCCGCCCGCATCGTCGAGCGCATGAGGTTGGTTTGGAAATCCCTTCCCGGCCAGCTTGCAAAGGAGAACAAGAAGTTTGTCTATGGCGCCCTTCGTCCCGGAGCGCGCGCACGCGATTTCGAGGAAAGCCTCCAGTGGCTCACGGACTACGGAATCGTTCATAAGGTGCCACGTGTTTCCGCTCTAAAGGTGCCGCTCTCGAGCTATGAAGACCTCTCGGGCTTCAAACTGTTCTGCATCGACACCGGTATCCTCGGAGCGCTCTCCGGTCTCTCTCCGGCCATCGTTCTTAACGGATCCGCTGTTTTTACCGAGTTCAAAGGTTCGCTGACCGAACAATACGTCGCGCAGGAGCTTTTGCTCCAGGACAAAACTCCCGCGTATTGGTCCTCTACCTCCGGCAATGCCGAAACCGACTTTGCCATCGACCATGCGGGAACCGTGCTTCCGCTTGAGGTCAAGGCGGCAGAGAACCTTAAAGCGAAGAGTCTGAAAATAGCCTGCGAAAAATTCAAACTCGAGCGTTGCGTGAGGAGCTCCCTGGCGGCATATAGAGACGAGGGCATGCTCATCAATATTCCGCTTTGGGAGATTGGGCAGATCGACAAGCTGGCATAGGCACCTGGGGACGCCCCGCAAGGACTGTCCCCAGGTGCCGGCTGTTGAGTTGCGGTGGAATAGGGACTGTTTGGTGCCCGAAAGGGCGATTGTAGTCCGTATTTCACCGCAAATTATTTAGAGGGTGCTGAGAGTGGGGGTCCAGGCGATGGTGGGAGTCGCGCCGTCGAGAACCTCGTTGATGGTGGCGGCCATGCCAGCGAGTAGGCTGTTCTCGCTTACGGTGAGCGTCTTGTAGCCGCCGGCTCGCATGAGCTCGCGAATCACCACGGCACCTGCCAAGATCACGTTCGCGCGCTTGGGCTGCACGCCCGGCAACGCGGCAATGCCTGCAACATCCAACGCAGACATGCGCTCGATAGCGGCCGAAATCTGCTCCATCGAAAGCTCGCGCAGGTGCACAAAGTTCGAGTCGTACGGCTCCAGTTCGTGGACCAGCGCCACGAGCGTGGTAACGGTACCGCCCACCGCGACGAGGCGCTCGGCGCGCTCAAAGTCGACAGGCAGGCCCTCAAAATAGGCGGCGAACTGCTCGCCTGCCCACGCGGCAGCGGCAGCAAGCTCGCCGCGTGCGGATGGCAGCGTCGAGAAAAACCGCTCCGTCACGCGGCGGCAGCCAATGTCCAGCGAGCGCGTCCCTTCTAGCGCAAAGACGCCACGCTCCGGCGCATAGACGCCCGTCGCGAGCTCCGTGGATCCGCCGCCCGAATCGGCAACAATGATGCGCTCGCCGGCAAAGTCGTGCGCCACGCCAAAAAACGTCAGGCGTGCCTCGACCTCACCCGGAATCACCTGCGGCTCAAGCCCCAGCTCGTGCAGGCCGTCCAGCAGCAGGGCGGCGTTGGACGCATCGCGCGCGGCGCTCGTGCACGTGGTGCAGATGCACGCGGCGCCAAAGGTACGCGCCTCGTCCACAAACATACGGCACGCAGCGAGTACACGCTCGACCGCCGCCTCGCAAAAGCGGCCCGTCGCGTCCACGCCCTCGCCCAGATCGGTAATCTCGGTATGCTTGGACGATTCCACGATCGCCCCGCCCTCGACCTGCGCTAGCACTAGTCGCGACGACACCGTTCCCAGGTCAATCGCGGCCACCTTATATCGTTTGCAATTTGTCATTGCGGGCTCCCCTCCGGGCGCTATTTGCCGTTGGACACGACCGTCTGGCCCTCGACGCCGTTAAATCCAAACAGCATGTCAAGCGTCCGGATGTACCATGGCGCGTCCTTGCCGACTTCTTCGATCTCCTTGGCCACCTCGCTGGCCTTCTTGGCGTTCGACGACTTCTTTTCAGCCGACGACGAGTCCGAATCGCCGTCCAGGCCCTGCACTTCAATCCTCTTCTCGCCGGGCATCACCAGGCCCAGGTCCTCGGATGCCGCGTCCTTGATACCCTCCTCCGAGAGCAGCTTGTCGACGCTTTTTTGCAGCTCATCATTGTATTGCTGGCGAATCTCGACCTGCTTGGCCAAGATATCGCTCGAACGCTTTGCCACGTACAGGTCGCGCACGGGGAAATACAGGCTCACGAGCACCAGGGCAACGACGATGCCGATGAATAGCCCTCGCTGAGGACCGTGGGTAAAGTCGTAGATCGCCTTGACCACCGCGTTGTCGTTGGCGTAGTGCATAAAGTCCGAGCCCGAAAGACGGTTCGAGGGCCTGCTCGACCTATCGTGCGTTTGAGCCGACGAGCGCTGAGCATGCGACGAACGTGCCGGGCGCACTGGTCCATCTGTCGAAGTATTCACTTGAGCATTGGGGCGCGAGGTACTTGTCGGGCGCTGCATGGAGCGGTCGGCGCCGGCGTAGGCGGACCCACCGAGCTGCACCGTGCGCGCACGGCGAGGCAACGGCTCACGCGAACCGGCGGAATAGTACCTGTTGTCGTAAATCTGATCCATGTGCGCCTTGTGCGGTTGAGGTTTGTTTGCGCTAAGTCCTTTAGTTATAGCACGAGCGCGCACACCGCCTTCGACAGCCTTTGCTCGACATAAAAAAGGCGCTGAGCCATATGGCCCAGCGCCCACAGCGCTTTGCGGCGTCCAGCCAAGGCGGGGGCGGAACCGAGTCAGCCTCCCCCTCGCCAAATTCGCCTGTTTAGCGAATGTTGTAGAACGCGGCCTTGCCGGCGTAGCGCGCACTGCCCTCGAGCTCGTCCTCGATGCGGATGAGCTGGTTGTACTTGGCGATGCGATCGCTGCGGCACGGGGCGCCCGACTTGATCTGGCCGGCGTTGACGCCCACGACCAGGTCGGCGATCGTGGAGTCCTCGGTCTCGCCGGAGCGGTGACTCACGATGCAGGCGTAGCCGGCCTCCTTGGCGGTCTCGATGGCCTCGAGCGACTCGGTGAGCGTACCGATCTGGTTGACCTTGACCAGGATCGCGTTGGCGGCACCAAGCTCGATGCCCTTCTTGAGGCGCTCGGTGTTGGTGACGAACAGGTCGTCGCCTACGAGCTGCACCTTATTGCCAATGCGGCGGGTAAGCTCGACCCAGCCGTCCCAGTCCTCCTCGGCCATGCCGTCCTCGATGGAGATGATGGGATAAGTGTCGACGAGCTTCTCCCAGTAATCGACCATCTGGGCGCTCGTGTACTCAACGCCCTCGCCCTTGAGCTCGTACATACCGGTCTCAGCGTTGTAGAACTCGGTCGAGGCCGGGTCCATGGCGTACATAAAGTCGACGCCGGGCTTAAAGCCAGCCTTCTCGACGGCCTTGGTGATGTACTCGAACGGCTCGGCATTGGTCTTAAGGTTGGGGGCAAAGCCGCCCTCGTCGCCCACGCCGCCGCCCAGGCCGGCCTCGTGCAGCACGCCCTTGAGGGTGTGGTAGACCTCGGCGCACCAACGCAGGCCCTCGGCAAAGCTCGGGGCGCCCACCGGCATGATCATGAACTCCTGGAAGTCGACGTTATTGTCGGCATGCACACCGCCGTTGAGGATGTTCATCATGGGCGTGGGCAGCAGGTGGGCATTGACGCCGCCCAGATACTGGTACAGCGACAGGCTCGCCGACTCGGCAGCGGCGCGGGCAACGGCCAGCGACACGCCCAGGATGGCGTTGGCACCGAGCTTGGTCTTGTTGGGGGTACCGTCCGCGGCAATCAGCGCGGCATCGACGGCGCGCTGATCGAAAGCGTCGAGGCCCACGACGGCGTTAGCGCACTCGTTGTTGACGTGCTCGACGGCCTGCGAAACGCCCTTGCCCAGGTAGCGGCCCTTGTCGCCATCGCGCAGCTCGCAGGCCTCAAAGGCGCCGGTCGAAGCACCCGAAGGCACCATCGCGCGGCCAAAGCTGCCGTCCTCGAGCACGACCTCGACCTCGACGGTGGGATTGCCGCGGCTGTCGAGCACCTCGCGACCGTAGACGTCCAAAATATCGCTCATGTTGTCTCCCTCTCACTTGGAAACGTAGTGGATGCAAGCGACCGGCTGACCGTGCACCGTCGGTGCGTCTCCGTAAGTTAGCCATGTCGCACTTTTTGCATTATGCCCTAAGTTAGCCGAGGGATACACTTGATTTTCGAAAAATTTAGCGGGAACGATGAGGCGTGTCAGCCCGTCGTTCCCGCAGCCTTACTCCTCCGCCTTTGCGGCATCCCACAGGTCGTTGAGGCCGTGGGTCGAAAGCTCGGCAAGATCCACGTGAGCATCGGCCGCCATCTGCTCCATCGCGGCCCAGCGACGGCGGAACTTTGCCGTGCTGGCACGAAGGGCGCTCTCGGCGTCAATGCCCTCCTTGCGCGCGACGTTGACCAAGGCAAAGAGCAGGTCGCCAAACTCCATTTCGCGCTCGGGCGAGCCAGGGGCCTCGGCCTCAAACTCGGCACGCTCCTCGGCGACCTCGTCCCACACATCCTGGACCGTCTCCCACTCAAAGCCCACGGCAGCCGCCTTGCGCGACACCTTCTGGGCCTGCATCAGCGCCGGCAGATGCGTGGGCACGCCATCGAGCAGACCCTCGGGCGCGGTCTCGCCTGCTGCCACAGCCTTGTCCTTGGCGGCCTTCTCGGCAAGCTTGACCTCGTCCCAGATCTTGAGCACCTCGTCGGAGCTCTCGGCATCCGCATCGCCAAATACGTGTGGGTGGCGGCGAATGAGTTTGGCGTCGATATCGCGCGCCACGTCGGCCAGCGTAAACTCGCCGGCGTCCGCCGCGATCTGCGCATGCAGCACGACCTGCATGAGCACGTCACCCAGCTCCTCGCGCAGGTGAACCGCGTCGTCCGCCTCGATGCAGTCGAGCGCCTCGTAGGCCTCCTCGATCATGTTCTTGCCAATGCTGCGGTGCGTCTGCTCGCGGTCCCACGGGCAGCCGTCGGGCTGACGCAAGCGCCAGACGGTCTGCACCAGATGTTGTAGCTCGGCCGACGCGTCGACCAGCGTGGACAAATCGCGCGAGCCCTCGGCATTTTGCTGAGCCATGTGCTGCGCCATGGTTAGTCCTCCTCCAGGATCACGTGGCGGAACGCTCCGCCCTCGTAGATGCCGTAGCTATGCGTGCCGTCCTTGGGGATGCTCACGCTGCCGGGGTTGAAGAGCCACAGGCCCGGGTGTGCGGCGCTTTCCTCGTTGACCTTGATGTGCGTATGGCCGTAGACGAGCGCGGAGCCCTCGGGCAGCGCGGGCGCGTGGTCGACGCTGTTGTGCATGCCGGCGCCAAAGACATGGCCGTGCGTCAGGAACAGCTCGCGGCCGGTCTCGTCGAACAGCGTGGCGTAGTCGGCCATGATGGGGAAGTCGAGCACCATCTGGTCGACCTCGGCGTCGCAGTTGCCGCGCACCGCGATGATGCGGTCGGCCAGGGCGTTGAGCAGCGGGATTACGCGCTTGGGGGCGTAATCGCGCGGCAGGTCGTTGCGCGGACCGTGGTAGAGCAGGTCGCCCAGCAGCACGATGCGGTCGGGGTTCTCGCGCTCGATGGCGGCGCACAGGCGCTCGGTCCAGTATGCCGAGCCGTGGATATCGGAAGCGATGAGGTATTTCATGGGGAGATCCTTTCGAATGGGGTTGATATGGCTGGGCGCAGGATGTCGCCACCGGCCGCGTTACTCAAATCGCAGTGCCACGGCTTGCGCCGCCTGCATCACGCGCTGGAGCGGCACGTTGTGCTCACGGGCAAGGCGGGCGCAGTCCTCGTACTCGGGTGCCGCACGCTCACTGCCGTCGGGCAGGGTGGCCACCTTGACGGACACCTCGCCCCATGGCGTCGTTACGCGCTCAAAGCGGCGTGGCAGGCAAACGCGCTCCATAACCTGGCGACGGATACCATTGGTCGTGGTTTCCAAAAAGATGATCGTCTGCAGACGCTCGATATCCTCGTGAGCACAGATTACCTGTAGCTGCCAGCTGGGGCGGCCTTTCTTGCAATAGAGGGGCAGCCAATGCACCTCGCGCGCACCCGCCTCGCGCAGGCGGTCGGCAGCGTAGGCGAGCACCTCGGGCGACGCGTCGTCGATGTCGCATTCCAGCTTGACGATGGTTTCGGGTGCATCGGTCTCGCGGGACAGTGGGGATGTGCTATCGCATTGCATACGGTCCGGATCCTTTCCGCGCGGGCTCGTTTTGTTCATCCAAACGCTAGCACATCGCAGGCGGCGCAGGGGCGGCGTCATGGGATAGGTGCGACTTTTGCTGGGCGCAAGTGCTGGCGCGCTCCAACGACGGCCCGCTCCACTCAAACGTGTACGTCAGCCTCCAAACATGTCATTTTTTGCAGCTTTTGGAGGCTGATGTACATGTTTTGAAAGCGCAAGCGAGGCCGCACCACGCGCCGCGCAGCCTTTCCAATCGATTTCGAGCTCCGGCATGCCCGGCGTGTTGAAAGCTGCACCATTACAATGGAGCGGATTCGCCAAATGCAAAGGAGTCGCCATGTCTGCCTGCCCGCTGGTCGATTGCCATACCCACACCTCGTTTTCGGACGGACATGCCTCGTTTGAGGACAACGTTCGCGCCGCTGCTGCGGCCGGCTGCCGCGTCATGGTCTCGACCGACCATCTCACCCTGCCCGCCAGCATGGATGCCAACTGCGAAGTGCAGGTTACTGAGGGCGACCTGCCGGCACATCGTCTGGCCTTTGAGGACGCCCGCAAACTCGCCGCGCAGATTGCGCCGGAGCTCGAGCTTATCTATGGCTTTGAATGCGATTGGTACGAGGGCTGCGAGCCTTTGGTTGAGCGCTGGTCCCAGAGCGCCGTGGTACGCCCGGGCAGCGTGCATTGGATTGGCAACCCAGGCGATATCATGGCCGGTGCCGCGGGTATGGCGGGAACGGAAAACGTCGCTCGCCCCGATACACCCGATTCCCTTTGCGGTTGGATCGACGATGACACCGACCTGCACGTTTGGGAAAACCTGGGGGTACGCGGCGTATGGGAGCGCTACGTCGACGACTGGTGCCGCGCTTGCGAAAGCCCGCTTAACTTTGATGTGATGGCTCACCCCGACCTGTTCATGCGCTTTTCGAAGGAAGGCTTTGCGCCCGATTTTGATACGGCACCGTTTTGGGAGCAGATGGCAGAGTGCGCACACGATACAGGCCGCCGCGTTGAAGTTTCGACCGCCGCGCCGCGCAAGGGCCTCGACGACTATTACCCCTCGACGGGGCTGTTGCGTTGCTTTGCCCACGCCGAGGTACCCATCACCTTTGGCTCGGACGCGCACCGCGCCTGCGACATCTGCTGGAATATCCGCGAGGCACAAGCCCACGCCTACGACTGCGGCTACCGAACCTTCGACATCCCCCACCCCACCGGCGAATGGGAACCCACACCCCTCGACTAGCCATCCCTTCATAAGTTGCGGTGGAATAGGGATTGTTTTGCCTGATGAAGCGCTTAAACAGTCCCTATTTCACCGCAACTTCCATGACCCCGTTACACCAACAAAGACTGTCCCAAACGACTAGTGGCGGCGGGCGTTGAGTTCGCCGGCCAGCTCGTCGAGGGTAATGCCGTAGCGCTCAAGCGTCACGAGCAAGTGGTAGACCAGGTCGCCAGCCTCGTAGCGGATGTGATCGTGATCGTTATCCTTGCAGGCCATGATCACCTCGCTCGCCTCCTCGGCAAGCTTCTTGAGCAGCTCGTCCTCGACGTCGGTCAGCAGGCGAGCGGTATAGCTCTCCTGCGGCGATGCGTCGCGACGGCCGTGAATCACCTCGGCGAGCCCCGTCAGCGTCTCACCGATATTTCCATCCTGAACGTTTGCGGTGCGCACACCCATAGTTCAATCCTTTCTGGTTGGCCGAGCGTCTAATCGAGCGCCCGCCCTACGCGAGTTTCTTAAAGAAGCAGGTACGGTTGCCGGTATGGCAGGCCGGACCCGGCGAGTCAACCTTGACCAGCAGCGTATCGCTATCGCAGTCGGCCCAAAGCTCCTTGACCTCCTGCATGTTGCCGCTCGTCGCGCCCTTGTTCCAGAGCTCCTGGCGGCTGCGGCTCCAAAACCACGTGGTACCGGTCTTGAGCGTCAGCCCCACCGATTCCTCGTTCATCCAAGCAACCATAAGCACCTCGCCGGTGTCATACTGCTGAACAACACAAGGAATCAGCCCCTTGGCGTCGTATGTAAGCTTTGAAGGATCGGTTATCTCTTCCATTTCTCTCCCCAAATTCAAACTTCGCAGGTCGGCGAGGGTTGTCCAGGTGCCGCAGGTTGCCGCGAAAGAGGAGCGACGCGTACTTTGGTACGCGAGCGACGGTTTAAGCGGCAAGATGCGGTGCCTGGGCAAGCCGCAGCGAAGCCCGCAGCATTAGAAGTCCAACCTCACAGGAATACCTTGAGAGGCCATATACTCTTTGACTTCGCGAATGCTGAACGTCCCAAAGTGAAAGACGCTGGCCGCCAGCACGGCATCGGCTTCGCCCTCGATCACGCCCTCGGCAAAATGCTCGAGCGTACCCACGCCGCCGCTTGCGATCACCGGAATCGGCACCGCGCGCGCCACGGCGCGGGTGAGCGCCAGGTCAAAGCCGGCCTTGGTGCCGTCGCGGTCCATACTGGTGAGCAAAATCTCGCCGGCGCCGCGACGAGCCGCTTCCTCGGCCCACGCCACCGCGTCGATACCCGTGGCGTTGCGGCCTCCCGCGGTAAAGACCTCCCACCTATCGGCACCCGGCTCTCCGGGCAAACCGACGCGCTTGGCATCGATCGCCACGACCACGGCCTGGCTGCCAAACGCCGCGGCAGCCTGGCTGATCAGCGACGGGTCACGCACGGCGGCAGAGTTGAGCGACACCTTATCGGCACCGGCGGCAACCATGGTCCGCATGCCCGCCAAGTCGCGGAAACCGCCACCCACGGTATAGGGAATAGCGAGCTCCTCGGCCGCATGCGCCGCCATCTCGATAGTCGTCGCACGGTTGTCGCTCGTGGCGGTAATGTCCAGGAAGACGACCTCGTCCGCACCCTCGCGGTCATAGGCACGCGCCAGCTCCACCGGATCGCCCGCATCGCGTAAGCTCACAAAGTTGACGCCCTTGACCACACGACCGTCCTTGACGTCCAGGCAGGGAATCACGCGCTTGGTAAGCATGGGCTACTCCTCCCCTCGGGCGGCGGCCAGCGCCCGTGCCAGCGTAAAGTTGCCTTCGTAGAGCGCACGGCCGGTAATGGCGCCTTCAATCGCGACCTCGCCCACCGCGGCCAGTGCGCGGATGTCGTCGAGCGTCGAGATACCGCCCGAAGCCACGACGGGAAAGCCCGCGACCTCGGCCACATGGCGATACGCCGCCACATCGATGCCCGTCTGCATGCCATCGCGCGCGATGTCGGTATACACCAGATGCTTAAAGCCCAGCTCGGTAAGCTGCGCCACGGCATCGTCGAGCACCACGCCCGCGCCGTCGCGCCAGCCGTTCACCTTAACCTGGCCGTCGCGTGCGGCAATGTCGGCGACCAGCAGCTCGCCAAAGCCTTGGGCTGCCACCTCAGCAAAACCCGGCTCGGTCACCAGCACCGTGCCCAGCGCGATGCGGCGCGCACCGTAGCCGGCCAACTCGTCGATACGCGCGAGCGAGCGGACGCCGCCGCCCACGTCCACGGACAGACCGTCGACGCCGCAGATGGCCTTAATCGCCGCCGAGTTGGCAGCGCATGTGTCCTCGTCCTCGCCAAAGGCA
Source organism: uncultured Collinsella sp. (assembly GCA_958407545.1). Taxonomy (GTDB): domain Bacteria; phylum Actinomycetota; class Coriobacteriia; order Coriobacteriales; family Coriobacteriaceae; genus Collinsella. Next base: position 19,992 of record CATYJA010000018.1, read on the forward strand.
GCGGACAGGTCGACGACGTGCACCCAGCTTGCGCCCTGCTCGGCAAACGAGCGAGCAACGGCCACGGGGTCGTCGGAATATACCTTGCAGCGGCTGCGGTCGCCACGCTCCAGGCGCACGACCTTGCCGCCGATCAGATCGATTGCGGGAAACAGGATCATCGGCCAGCCTCCTCGACGATGTTGACGAAGTTCTTAAGGATGCGCTGACCCAGCGCAGAGGATTTCTCGGGGTGGAACTGACAGCCCCACACGTTGCCGTGACGCACGATGCACGGGAAGCTCCGCGTATAGTGCGTGCGCGCCAGCACATCGGCGGCATCGGCGTCGTCGGCCACTGCGTAGCTGTGGGTAAAGTACATGTTGGCACCCTCGGCAAAACCAGTAAGCAGCGGATCGGCCGCACCGGCGGGCGTCATGTGCACCTGGTCCCAGCCCACGTGCGGCACCTTCAGGCGGCTCGACTCCAGGCGCGTGCACGAACCGCGCATAATACCCAGGCCATCGACCCAGAGGGCACCGGCCCGCTCGGAGGCGTTGCCGTCGGCGACCGCGCTCTCGCTCGCAGGAACGCCCTCGTTGCCGCGCTCAAAAAACAACTGAAGGCCCAGGCAGATGCCGAGCAACGGAGTTCCGGCGGCAACGGCGTCGAGCACGGCCGCCGCCTCGCCGCTTTGGCGCATAAAGGCAATCGCGTCATAGAACGCGCCCACGCCCGGGATGACCAGGCCGTCGGCGCGGCGGATCTGCTCCGGATCGTCCGATGTGCAGGCGGCGGCACCGGCGCGCGCAAGCCCGCGCACAACGCTCGACAAGTTGCCCTTGTGGTAGTCGACCACCACGATCTTCGGTTCGCCCACGCGACCCTCCTCTTCCCATCATCCAAAACCACCACAAAGGGGACAGGCACTTTCGTGGTGGTTTTTGCCTTTGTGGCGGTTACAGCGAGCCCTTGGTGCTGGGAATGCCCTGCACGCGGGGGTCCAGCTCGCAGGCGCGGCGCATCGTGCGGCCCACGGCCTTAAAGGCGGCCTCGATAATGTGATGCGAGTTGCCGCCCACCAGCTCGCGCACGTGCAGCGTGAGCTTGGCATCGCGCGCAAAGGCGTAGAAGAACTCGACGGCCAGCTCGGTATCGAAGCTGCCCACGCGCTCGGTCGGCACGGGCAGCTCGCAGTAGGCCTGCCCGCGGCCCGAAATATCAACAGCAGCCATCACGAGCGTCTCGTCCATGGCGATCGCCGCGTCGGCAAAGCGCGTAATGCCCGCCTTGTCGCCCAGCGCCCGGCAAAACGCCTCGCCCAGCACAATACCTGTGTCCTCGACGGTGTGATGCGCATCGACCTCGACGTCGCCCACCGCGTGCACCGTCAGATCGAACAGACCATGGCGGCCAAAAGCGTTGAGCATGTGGTCGAAAAACGGCACGCCGGTCGAGATATCGCACACGCCAGATCCGTCCAGGTCGAGCTTTACGACAATGTCGGTCTCGCCCGTCTTGCGGGTCACCTCGGCATAGCGGTCCATCTACATCTCCTCCTTCACCAGCGCGGCAAACGCGGCCAGCACCTCGTCGTTTTCCTGCGGGGTGCCTACGGTAATGCGCAGACAGTCCGCGAGCCCCGGCGCGTAACTAAAGTCGCGCACCAAAATTGAATACTCGTCGCGCAGACGCTCGCGCACGCGCGTGGCATGCGGCGTGCGCACAAGCACAAAGTTCGCCGCGCTCGGCCACGCCTCCACGGGCAGACCCTCGGCAGCCACTGCGCGCAGGGCACACAACTCGCGCTCGCGCTCGGATGCGACCTGTGCCACCACGGGCGCGTACGCATCGCGGGCACGCACGCAGGCAAGTGCTGCCGCCTGGCTCAACACGTTGACCGAATAGATCTGGCGAATCGCCGCGAACACGTCGATGACCTCGGGCACCGCGATCACATAGCCCAGGCGCGTGCCGGCGGCGCCGAACGCCTTGGACAGTGTATGCAGAATCACCAGGTTAGGATGCTCGGCAATAAGGCCTTGCGCCGTAGTTACCGCGCCAAACGAATCGTCGGCAAACTCCACGTAGGCCTCGTCGACCATGACCATGCCGGGGCACGCATCGCACAGCGCCGCGACAAAGTCGAGCGGCGCCACGTCGCCCGTGGGATTGTTGGGCGAGGTCACGATCGCCAGGTTGCACTCGGGTGCGGCCGCGAACACAGCCGCCTGGTCGAGCTCAAAAGTTGCCGGGTCGCGCCACACGTCGCGCACCTCGGTCTGACAGAGCGACGCAAAGAACGCGTACTCGCTAAAGCACGGCGGGCAGTTGAGCAGGATCCGCCCTGCGCCGCCAAACGCCAGCAGGAAGTTATAGAGTAGCTCGTCGCCGCCGTTGCCCACGCAGATGTTCTCGCGCGTCACGCCATGCCAGGCAGCAAGCTCGTCGCGCAGGTCGTTGGACATGGGATCGGGATAGCGGTTGAGCGGTGCGGCAGCCAAGGCCGCATCAACCGCCTCGCGCACGCCGGCCGGCACGGGATAGGTGTTCTCGTTGGCCGAAAGATTGATGCGCGTGGGCGTAAAGTTGGGATCGTAGGGCTCGATGCCGGTCAAGTAGGGCTGGACGAGCTCCTTCATGCGCGGCGTGAGTTCGGCCATGTTAGACCTCCTCGCCGGTCGCGCCAGCGCCATCCGCGCCCGCAGCCGCCAGGTCCACACCCTCGGCGACCGTCGCGGTCGCATCGCCCGGCCAGGCGACCTTGGTCAGGTCGGCCGCGGCCAGAGACTCGACACTCACGGCATCCTCGCCCTGCTCCAGCACACGGCGACGCAGGGCGGCGGATAGCGCATGCGCCCACAGGCCCTCGGCCTCGGCCAGGCGCTGCGTGGCGGGAGCGTCGGAGAGCAGGCCCTCGGGTGTATAGCAAATGACGCTCGAGCGCTTAACGAACTCTTCGACCGAAAGCGGGTTGGAGAACATGGCCGTGCCGCCGGTCGGCAGTGTGTGGTTGGGGCCGGCAACATAATCGCCAAGCGGCTCGGAGCTCCAGGCGCCTACAAAGATGGCGCCAGCGTTGCGAATGCCGCCAAGCAGGCCCATCGCATCCTTGCAGTGCAGCTCCAGGTGCTCGGGCGCCACGGTGTTCACGGCCTCGACGGCGGCAGCCATGTCGGCGGCCACCACGATAGTGCCCTCGTTATCGAGCGAGGCACGCGTGATCTCGGCACGCGGCGACTGCGCCACCAGAATGTCGATGCCGGCCTCGACCTCGCGCGCAAACTGCTCGTCGCAAGTCACCAGATAGCAGGCTGCCAGCGGATCGTGCTCGGCCTGGGCCATCAGGTCTGCCGCGACCACCATGGGCTTGGCCGTGGCATCGGCCAGCACGCAGACCTCGGACG
>CATYJA010000019.1:0-22347 GCA_958407545.1 uncultured Collinsella sp.
CGCAACGCGTTGCGCTGAGTCCTGAGGCTGTTGCAATGAAAATGAGAATCAAGGTGCCTTAATTGTCGTTTTCAGCATGTCTTTAGACGAGGGCAGTTGTTTGCAATCCGATATAATACACATTCGTTCGTGGCACTTGTTGTTCAATAATTGGCATAAAACGGGCAGGTCAACCATTCATTGCCGATTAACCCGCCCCTTCCGTGCAGAACTTATTTATTTACATCGTAGCTGGAAACAGATGCGACAACGCGCGCAGCGTCAACATCGGACATTGCCTCGAACTTGACTTTCTCACCCGGCGCCCACGAAGAAGTGTCCGCATAGGTCTCCTCCGCTTTGATGTCATCTGCATCATAGAGAGCAACTGTCAGGCTGACGTTAGAGAACGATATACCAGAGGTGTTCTCAACTACCGCCGTATACGTATACAGGCCGTAACCGTCATCCGATTTTTCGAAATTTGCTCCCTGAATCAAACTGTTGATGGCATCCTCATAGCGGGTCTTCTCTGCTACGGACTTTCCATTCTTAATTAAGTCGTTGAAATCATCCTTGTATTTCTCCCCGACTTCCAGCCCGTAATTATCAACAAGCTTTTTGAGCTGCGCAGACCGCTTATCGTAGACCTTATTCCACTCTTCGTAATAATCCGAAGACGATTGCGAGTAATCCTCGGTCACTTTAAGCTGGTCATCAAGCAGATTCAGATACGTGATTACGTCCTGTTGCATCTTGGAATCCTTAAACCTAGCGTTCTTGAGTTCCTTGTCGTTCTTGATTTCGGCCTCAATAGCTTCCTGGATATTCTCGGTTGAATGAGGATCATCATCGTTTGCATTAGATTCAATGACGTCGGACCTTCTCTCAAACCCGGCGGCGATAACATTCATCGCCTTATCGTCGACATATTTCGACTTTGCAGCGTTTGCATCATTCTGTGAACAGGCCGAGATGAATCCTAGAGAACAGATAAGTAGGACAAGCAAGCCCATCATAGGCTGCTTTTTAGTAGTATTTCGTTTCACGACTATTTCCCTTCGATTGACGTTAAGACTTATAGCCCCTCGCCAAAAAGCAGACGAATTGGCAACGCGGTGGCACTATTTGGTTCAAGGGCGTGAACTGGATAAACATCGAGGGAAGGAGTGAGCTCTGTACAATAAACTCCCCTCGTCAAAATGTCTAGCTAAAGAGGACGGACGGACGGCGAACGGTCAAAACCGGTCGTGTCCGCCCGCCTCCAACGATCGAATGTCGATGTGCTGACGTTCAGTAGCGTTGCGGCCTCTTGCCTCGTAACCTCACCTCCTTCGAATGATTTGATGACATCGCTATAGCTATCCGGGCGTTCAAGCGCCGGCCTTCCAAATCTCACACCCCGCAGACGCGCCGATGCGATACCCTCCGCCTGGCGCTGCTTGATGTTTTCACGCTCCAGCTGCGCCACGTAGCTCAAGATCTGGAGGACAAGGTCCGCCATGAATGTTCCCGTGATGCCGTCGAGTTGCTCGCGTGTATCGAGCAGAGGCATATCAAGCACCACGATGGCAGCATGCCTATCCACCGTGATGCGTCGCCATTCATCGAGGACTTCACGATAATTACGACCCAAACGATCGATACTTTTGATCACGAGAACGTCGCCCTCGCGCAACCTGCGAAGAAGCCGCTGGTACTGAGGACGCTTAAAGTCCTTACCGCTTGCCTTGTCAGCGTAAATCTGGTCCCGTTGAACGGGAAACCTTCCCAATGCGTCTAACTGGCGGTCCAAGTTCTGATCCGCAGATGAGACACGCGCATACCCAAAGATTCGATTGTCCATAATTGCCCCTATCGGCCGCCTCCTGGCAGCATCGGCTCAAACGAGAGCCCACTCACTATAGGGCGTGCAAATTCCGCGAATGGGCTGAGGCCATTTTGGCCCTCAGGCACAAGCTATTCAAGCGCCGTGCCGACAACGCGCTCGCTTTTAACTGTAATTAACTGTTTTTAACCAGAATTAACTGCTTTTAACTGAAATTAACTGCTTTTAACCAGAATTAACCGAAACAGAAAACCGTGATGCCGACAGTCTTTGCCGGAATGTGACAAAGGGACAGCCCCTTTGTCACATTCGGTTATAGATAGCGGCCGGTGATGCTTGCGGAGCAGGCAGCGATGTCGCCCGGCGTGCCGGCGCAGACGATTTGCCCGCCCGCGTCGCCACCGCCCGGGCCCATGTCGATCACGTAATCGGCGTTACGGATAAGGTCGAGGTCGTGCTCGATCACGATAACCGTGGCGCCCTTGGCAACAAGGCCGTCGAACACACTCAGCAACACCTGAACATCGAGCGGATGCAGTCCGATCGTGGGCTCGTCGAATACGAATACGGCATCATCCTGCACGCGACCCATCTCGCTCGCAAGCTTAAGACGCTGCGCCTCGCCGCCCGAGAGCGCCGGTGTGGGCTCACCGAGTGTGAGATAGCCCAGGCCCAGGTCGTGCAAGGTCTGCAAGCGCGCCTGAACCTTCTTGAGTCCCACCGTGGCATCGAGGGCCTCGTCCACACTCATGTCCATGAGCTGCGGCAACGTCAGCAAGCTCCCGTCCTTGCCCTCACGATGGATACGCGAAGCCGCGTCCGCATAACGCGAACCGCGACATGCCGGGCAGACGATCTCGACATCGGGCAAAAACTGCACATCGAGCGATATCGAGCCCGTGCCGTCGCACGTAGGGCAGCGCAAGGCGCCGGTGTTGTAGCTAAAGGCACCCGCCTTGTAGCCGGCTGCCTTGGCCTCGGACGTACGGGCGAAGGCGCGGCGCAGCTCGTCATGGATGTCGGCATAAGTTGCGACCGTCGAGCGCACGTTGGCGCCGATGGGCGTGGCGTCAATCAGGTTGGCACGGACAATGCCTTCGGCATCGACCCAACGCACGTGTCTTGGCAGGCGCTCGCCAGCTGCCTGGGCCTTAAGCGCCGGAATGAGCGTCTCGAGCACCAACGTCGTCTTGCCCGAACCCGAAACGCCCGTAACCGCGACCAAGCGGCCGCGCGGGATATCGACTTCGAGCGGTTTGACGGTATGGATGGTATCGGTTGCCATACGGATGTGGCCCTGGTCGAACATTTCCTCGTCAGTCACCTGCGGACGCAAGCGCTTGGGCTCGGCGCGCAAAAACGGGGCGATGCGGCTGCCCTGCGATTGCTCGACCTCGTCTACTGTACCGGCAGCGATCACGTTGCCGCCGCCTGCTCCAGCAACGGGGCCCATCTCGACCAGGTAGTCGGCTTCCGCCAGTACGCGCGTATCGTGGTCGACAACGACCACGGTGTTGCCGTCGCCTACCAGGTCGCGCATCACACCAACCAGGCCGTCGACATTTGCCGGATGCAGGCCAATCGAGGGCTCGTCCAACACATAAAGCACGCCTGTCGATCGGTTGCGCACCACGCGAGCAAGTTGCACGCGCTGGCGCTCACCCGTGGAGAGCGTGGCACCGGCACGATCGAGTGAAAGGTAATCAAGACCCAGGTCGACCAGGCGACGGGCCGTGCCCAAAAATGAATCGCAGATATCCGCTGCCATGGGCCGCATCTCGGGCGGCAAGGATGCGGGCACCCCGCGCACCCACTCAATCGCCTCACCCAGCGTCATGGCCGCGGCCTGCGCCAGATTGATACCGCACACCTGGGGCTGGCGCGCAGCCTCGGAGAGACGCGTGCCGCCGCAATCGCGGCATGCTCCCTCGCGCAAAAAGCGCGCAACGCGTTTTAAGCCCTTGTCGTCCTTAACCTTGGCGAGCGCATTCTCGACGGTATAGACGGCGTTGTAATAGGTAAAGTCGAGCGGCGTGGCGCCCTCGCCGTTTTTGGGAACGTAGAGAATGTGCTTCTTAACCGCCGGACCGTGGAACACGATATCGCGCTCTTGAGGCGTGAGCTGGTTAAACGGCACGTCGGTGCGCACGCCCATCTCGCCGGCTACCTGCTTCATCAGATCCCACATGAGCGTGCCCCAAGGAAGCACCGCGCCCTCGTTGATAGTCTTCGACTCGTCGGGCACCAAGCTCGCCTCGTCCACCTCGCGCATGACACCGGTGCCGCCGCAGGTGGGACACGCACCACCGCTGTTAAACGCAAGGTCCTCGGCGCTCGGCGCGTAGAACTCGCGACCGCATGCAGGGCACGCGAGCGACAGGCCTGCGGCAACGTTAAGGCTCGGCTCCACACGCGCCCCGCAATGCGGGCACACATGATGGGCGCAACGGCTAAAGAGCAGGCGCAGGCTATTGTTGAGCTCGGTCATGGTGCCAAAGGTCGAGCGTACGCCCGGCACGCTCGGACGCTGGTGCAGCGCGAGCGCCGCCGGCACGTGCAAGACCTCATCCACCTGGGCATGTTCGGCCTGCGTCAGACGACGGCGAGTATAGGTGCTGAGCGCCTCCAGGTAACGGCGCGAGCCCTCGGCATAAAGAACCCCCAGCGCCAGCGAGCTCTTGCCCGAACCCGACACGCCGGCAATGCCCACAAGCTTTCCCAGCGGAATATCGATATCGATGTCCTTGAGGTTGTGTACACGCGCGCCACGTACCTCGATAGCCTGCGGGCTCATCTTCTGCTCCGTCACCTTTATCACCCTACTCATGCCATAAAACTCGATCGCGAATGTACGCGCCCAGCATGGGCACGGTAAACCGGACGAGGCCGTATCCGGCAGCCTCGATGACGCGCTCGCGAATCAGGCTTGCGCGATATTTACTTGCCCAGCTCTGGGTACGCTCGCAACGCTCAATGATGTCTGCCATGCGCGTCGGCTTATCCTCGTCAGCAGCCATGGCCTCGATAAAGAGGCGCTGTGGACTGCGCAGCCCATAATACAGGGGCGCGTCGACCGCTTCATAGAACTCGGAGACGGCATCCACGTGCCCAGCCTCAACATCGCATTCTTCAATGACCCGCGAATCACGCCGGACAGCAGATCGCCACATGTAATATCCCACGAGCTGAACCATATAGGGATGTCCCATGCTCTTGTGTGCCGCAAGGTCCGCCGTCTCCGCATCAACGCAAAGACCAGCGCCTTTGACCGTCTGGATATATGAATCACGCACCTTGGGCAAAGAAATCGCCCCCAGCGTACGCTGCTGGGCACGCCGCAAAAACGTCACGCTCGGCTCTTCGAGCAGATCGTCAACCATACTGGGCAAGCCGGCGAACACCAGCGCAAGACCGCGCTGGTCGCTATCGGGCAAGCCCGTGGCATCCTGGTCTCCGAGCACCTGCTGATAGAGAACGGCGAGAGCCGCCAGTTCCTCGATAGACGCCGATTGCGCCTCGTCAATCGCAAACAGTATGCCCTTGCCTGGACCGAGCTTCTTGAGGCGCTCGTTGACCAGCCCTCGTAACGTTTCACCCTTTGCTCGCGCCGCCTCGACCGACATCCGGCCAAACGACGGACCGAACTCCATTGACGTCACAACGGGTTTATTCGAGCGAAGCGCATCGGCCAGGCGGTCGCACAAGCCAAGCGAAGCGGATTCGGAGACAACCGCCCATCCGCGCTCGCTGGCTAGACGTTGCAGCTCCCGCAGGAGAACCGTCTTGCCGCAGCCGCGGTTTCCCGTAATGAGCATGAGCCTGCCCGGCGCTCCGGCGCCGTTATCGAGCCCTTCTTCGAAATCTTCGATGACCGACTCGCGACCGATGAGCATCGGAGGCCGCTTGCCTGCCGTTGGCTTAAAGGGATTTGGATTCATGTCGGCCTCCTCGGATTGGCAGACGTTGGCTACAGTTATACCAACTTATACCGAGTTATACCATCTAAATGGGACAAAGGGACTGTCCATCTTGCAGCGTCGACGCCAAAATCAATTAGTCAAGAATCAGAGGGTTCAAAAATCTACCATTTCTACCCCGTCCCCTAATGGCAGAAGAAGGCGGCATCTGATGCTCGCCAGGGGCGGAATGTGGCGGGATCGACCTTTACGTGGGCTGCGGCGGGTACGTCGTACCATTTGACCGTGTAACCGGCGCCGTGAGAGCAAAAGACCGAATCGGGCGTGTTGGGCAGATCGGCCTCGGGCTCATAGGCGGCCGCCCCGATGACGCGCTCGGCATCATGGCAAGCCGCATAGCCGGCGAACTCCAGGTACAGATGACCGCGACCACTCGTGTAGGCGGCCACCTCCAGCGCGTAATCCTGCACCTCAGATGCCGGCACACGACCCACAAGCTTCGCCCGGTCTCCCGCCATCGTCGGCGGCTCGTACTCGGCACCCATGCGTGTGGCATCCGAGAGCGCCCGGCCCACGCACTCCCCCGGCACCTCGAGTTCAAAGCGATACCACGGCTCCAACAGCACCGCCGCGCCGGCCTCACGCGCCTGCATCAAACCCTGACGAATCGCGCGGTACGTGGCCTGGCGAAAATCGCCGCCCTCGGTGTGTTTGGCATGCGCACGGCCGCCCGTGAGCGTAATGCGCACATCGGTGATGGGAGAGCCGGTCAGCACGCCCAGGTGATCGCGCTCCATGGCGTTGGTGAGCGCCAGACGCTGCCAGTTAAGATCGAGCTCGTCGGTCGAGGTAACGGTGCCAAACTGCACGCCCGAACCCGCCGGCAATGGCTCCAGGCGCAGATGTACCTCGGCATAGTGGCGCAGTGGCTCAAAGTGGCCCACGCCCTCGACCGGCTGCGAAATAGTCTCCTTATAGAGAATGCCGCCAGACTCAAAATCAATCGAAAGGCCAAAGCGATCGGCCAACACCCGCTGCACGACCTCGAGATGCACGGCGCCCATCAACTGCAAATGAATCTGCTCAAGATGCGTATTCCAGCTTATGCCGAGCATAGGATCTTCGTCCGCCAACTCAGTCAGTGCTTTGAACACCGCGTGGACATCGTGTTCGCCCGGAAGCACCGTATAGGTAAGGACTGGCGCAATGACGGGCGCATCGCCCGCGGGCTCCGCGCCCAGGGCGTCCCCTGGGCGAACGTGTGCAAGACCCGTCACGGCGCAGATGCCGCCAGCGGCAACTTTCTGTGCAAGCTCGTATTTCTCGCCGTTATAGATGCGCACCTGATCGATCTTTTGCTCCCATGCCTCGGCACCGGAACGTCCGCCAATCATCTGTTTTGCGTGCAGCGTGCCGCCGGTCACTTTAACCCAAGCCAAACGCTCGCCGCGATCCCCGCGGCTGACACGATAGACGCGCGCGGCAAACTCCGGGAGCCACGCCTGTTCGCGCATCAGCGCACATATGCCATCCAGCAGTTCGTCCACGCCCTGGTCCCTGAGCGCCGAGCCGGCAAAGCAGGGAAAGAGCTTGCGCTCGGCAACCATGCGCGACAGCGTTGCGACAGAAAGCTCGCCCGCTTCAAAAAACTCCTCGAGCGCCGCCTCGTCCAACGCAGCAGCGTCCTCCTGAACGGCGCCGCCCGCCAGCAGTTCGTTGGCATCCAGGCAGCCCTCGGAAAGACGCTGCCCAAGCTGTGCCAGCAAAACATCGCGGCCGGGATTCTCCAAATCGATTTTGTTGATATAGATGAACGTCGGAATGTCATAGCGCGCAAGCAGGCGCCACAGGGTTTCGGTGTGTCCCTGCACGCCATCGTTGGCACCCACAACCAAAATCGCGTAGTCGAGTGCGCGCAGCGTGCGCTCCGCCTCGGCTGAAAAATCGACATGCCCCGGCGCATCCACGAGCATGACATGGGTATCGCCGTGATCGAGCACGGCCTGCGACGAGAAGATCGTGATACCGCGCTCGCGCTCAATCGCGTCAGTGTCCAGGTGCGAATCGCCATCGTCCACGCGTCCGCGCTTGCGAATGCGGCCCGCGTTGAACAACATGGCCTCGGCCAGCGTGGTCTTGCCGGCATCGACATGTGCCAAGATTCCAACGACCGCTTGCTTCGACATGGCTCTCCTCTTATTGCAAGCCCATCGCACGCGGCAACGGGCACCCTCGTTCCACACTGGATGATACAATTTACGGGCCGGCGGGCGAAGCGGGCCCTATCCCCCGACCGAGCTCATCGCCCTGCGTTGCCGCGCGGCGATTTTCGTAGGTTCGCGCCTTGCGAAAGCCGGCACCTCCCCTTTTTGTCTGCCCGGGTTCATCTGGGGCAGTAACAACGCGAGCCTCACAACAGCGAGGAGTCACCATGAAGGCATTGCTCAACGAGTTCAAGGAATTCATTAATCGCGGCAACGTGATAGACATGGCCGTCGGCGTGATTATCGGCGGCGCATTCACTGCCATCGTGACCTCGCTTACCGATAACATCATTAACCCGCTTATCTCCGTGATTGCCGGCGGCAGCGCCACCGAGATCTCGGGGCTGGTGGTGCCGGGAACCAATATCGACTTTGGAGCGTTCATTGGCGCGTGCATCAACTTTTTAATTGTCGCTGCCATCGTCTTTGCCATCGTCAAGGCGTTTAACAAGGCGCAGGAGATTGGCGATAAGCTGGCCGGCACCACCGCCGAGGAAGCCGCGCCGGCACCCGTCTGCCCGTATTGTCTGGAAGAGGTGCACGAAGGCGCGACCAAGTGCTGCCACTGCGGAAGTGAGCTGCCCAAGGAATAGTCGCGTAGGCGCAGCACTTTCAACCACACGGCAAGCACCCCAGACGCCGCAATCAACTTAATTTGGCCCCGTTTGGGGCCATTTTTCGTTCGAATGACTTGTTGCCGTGAGGCCCGGCTTTTACACCTCGCGCAGCCAATCAAACGCAACACGCGCCGTGCCGTCGGATACATAGACGACGCCGGCACGCTCAAACCCCGCCTTAATACTCGCACCCTGCATGGGCAGGTTGTCCTGATGTGTGTCGATGCGCAGGTGATCGGCACGCTCCTTGGCAAAGGCAAACATCGCAGCCGCGATACCGTGCACGGTGCCGTCGGATGCCACACGGTGCAGCACGGCGTACGGAGTGTCGCTACGCCATTGACCGTCCTCAATTACGTCATAGCACTCGTCCGGGCCCGGTAAAAAGGCAAACGTCGCCACCACGCGGCCGTCGACTTCGCACACATAGCTGCCACCGGCGGCGATATCGGCAGCCAGCTGCTCGGCAGAAGGCGTGCCCTCGGGCCACTGCGTGGCGTTGCCATGCGCACGCATAAAGGCGCGGGCCGCGTCATAGATAGCCATGATGGCGGGAATGTCGGTATCGAGGGTTTTTCTGATCATCACGCGGCGACCTCACGTTTATTGGTATCACTTTGATTGAGCAATGATACCAACGTTTGGAGAGGGGCGCGAAGCAGATGGGGAGCAGAAAGCGAGCCGCCTGGTCAAAAGCCAAAAGCGAGTTTTTGGGCGCTGCCACGGGCGGCGATATGAGCGACCTGTTTGCACGCGAAGACGAGCGCCGCGACGCACTAGACGCCGAGCGCGATGAAGCCTGGCGCTACAAGTCGTGCGAGTGCAAAAACCGTTACGACACGCGCGCCGAGGCCGAGGCAGTCATGGCCGACTGCGAAAACCGCGGACGGCGCGGTTTGGCCTGCTACAAATGCGAATACTGCGGCGGATGGCATCTAACGTCGCACCCCTGGAAATAGGCCACGCATCGGCACGGCGCTGGCGGAGTGCCAGCCATCGCACGCAAGCTACGGGCGCGGCGGCACCAAAACATCGTAGCGGACGGCCTTGCCCGCAAGCTGATAGCTCGGCTTAACGCCGGCAAGCAGTGGTCCCTTCGCCGGCCGTTTGATAACGACCTTGCGCGGGAGCACCGCAAGCGCGGCTTCGACCAGCGTCTTCTCATCGGCACACGGCTGTTCCAGATGGTGCAAGAGTTGGAACTTCTTTTTAACCGCCGCGCTCTTGGTGCGCCCGGGAAACATGGGATCCAGATACACCACGTCGGGAGCAGCAAGCTCGCCCTGACCGATCAGCTCAGCTACATGGCGAAGGCCGGCAATACTGTCCTCGCTCGCATGTAAACGCATGCGTGACACGGCAGCCGCAAGCGCCGGATCATCTGCCGCACGATCCAAGGCATCCTTGAGGAGCGCCGCGATCACGCAATCCTGCTCATACAGATCGACGGTAAAGCCCGCGGCCGCCAGCAGCAGCGAGTCCTCGCCAAAGCCTGCCGTGGCGTCAATCGCCCATGGGCGCTCGATGCCTTTTGTGCGCGCAGCCTTTACCAACAGCTCTTGCTGCAGACGGCCCTGCTTGAGCCGCGGAAGCATGCGGGTAAAATCGGCACGCAGCTCCATCGTGCCGTCGGTGAGCGTGAGGCCCTCGGGTGTCCTGGTTAACTCGAGTCCTGCCGCCCGAGCAACAGAAAAGGGATCAACGACGCCCATGAGCACTCCTTAACAAGCAAAACGAATGCGCGAGCGCCGTTCATGACGACGCCCAACCATCCGCTATTGTCCCACATGCGACATGGTCCACAGCATCCCAACGCAAAGCACCGCCATCAATCCCGTGCACACGGCAGCGATCACGGAATCACTCATGCGCCTCCCCAACGACCGCGGCTCACGCACTTGACCTGTTCCGTACATCATGGCTCCTCCTTGAGACCAGCTCTTACCATGGCCCCATCATCGCAGCGCCGCACATGAACTGCCATCGATTTGCCTTACAGCTGGCTTTCCTTTTTGAAAGATTGCCCTGCACAGACGAGAAGCGCTTTCTGACACACACGCCGTCACGTTGAACTACAATGTGCTTCACGTTATGTGCAGCATATGGGACGCGCCAGACTGGCAGCGCCCGCATCGAAAGGACTACCTATGAGCGCCGCGCGCAAGACACTCAAAATCCTTGCCCTCATCTATTTTGTTCTGGGCATCGCCAGCCTCGTCATCGGAATCGCCGGCATCGCGACCGGCAAATTTGAATCCGTCTACGGATCGAACGCCATGCTCGCTGCTGTCGTTGTGATTATTAAAGGCCTTGTCGACTTTGCGGCAGGCGTCGCCGGTATCAAGGGCGCCAACAAGCCCTCGCAGGTAGACGGCGCATTTAAGCTCGGTATCGTTGCCGCGGCAGCTACGCTCCTCCAAGCCGTGCTCACGCTTCCCGCGCTCGGCGGCAGCTCCGTCAATATCGTCGCCTTTGTCATCGTGGTGTACGACCTGTTCTTTGTTCAGCAGGCGCACGCCGTTAAGACCGAGAACAAGGACCGCCTGTAAGCACTCGCTTCTCATAACCTCTGCAGCCAAGCAACTAAAAAGGGCCGATCGCGCATCTCCGCGGTCGGCCCTTTACGTTTGGCCAGATAAAACCTGCCAAAATAAACCTGTCCCTTTTTGGCAAGTTGTTAGCTGTGACGGTACTCGGCGATGATGAAGTCGATGTCGGTCTGGAGCGTGTCCAGGTTTGCCAGACGCTCTTTGTCGGCAGGGCGCGTGCGGTAGTAGTACGGCGTCATCTGGAACACCGCCTCGATGTCGGCCTGGGTCTTAAGCGTAATATTCGCAGACACCCGCTGCGTTCCGACCAACTCGAGCTCGGTGGTCTTCGGCAGCTTCTCATCGTTAAGGTACGGCGTGTCGTAGAGCACCTCCTTGAGCCCAAAGAGATGACGGGCACCTGGCACCACGGTGTAGAGCGAGCCCTCGGGCGCCAGCACGCGGGCGAACTCGCGCTCGTTAAAGGGAGCAAAGAGTTCAGTCACCATATCGAAGGCGCCATCGGCCACGGGAATATCCTTCATGTTGGCCACAAAATAGGTCGCATCGCCGCGTTTGGCGGCCAGGCGCACCATCTCTTTGCCCAAGTCGAACCCGTAAGCGTCCACGCCCGGCACCGCGCCCATGGCGCTGGTGTAGTAGCCCTCGCCGCAGCAAATATCGAGCAGCGTCATGGGGCCGTTCGTAGACGCGGCGCGCCCAGACACCTGCTTGCGCACCAGCTCAACCATCGCATCGCGCAACGGCGCATAGTAACCTCGGTTCAGAAAGTCGCGACGGCTGCGCGCCTGCGACTTGGGATCGCCCATGGAGTCGCCGCTCTTGGACGAGCGCAGAAGATACAGATAGCCCTCGCGCGCACGGTCAAACCGGTGTCCGCCCGCGCATGCAGCACCGCGCTCATTGTCCACCAACGGCTCATGGCAAACGGGACACAACAACATGGCAACTCCTTAGCGCGAACAACACAACGCCCACCATTGTCGCACGCCTTCCCCGCCTAGTCATTGGGGACGTTCTTGAATGACTAGTCGTTTTAGAACGTCCCCAATGACTAGTCGATTAGGAGTATCATCGTCTGCGCAAATAAGCACGAATGAGCATATTAGAGATTGAGAGCGTATGGCCGATACCGCATCTAAGCACATTGACATGACCACCGGGTCGCTGTGGCGCAATATTCCCCTGTTCGCCTTCCCCGTGGCCGCCACGAGCATCTTGGAGCAGCTGTCGAACCTCATCGCCACGGTCATCATCGGCAACTTCTCGGGCGACCAGGGAACCCTCGCCATGGCGGCGGTCGGCTCCAATGTTCCGCTTACCAGTCTTATGCTCAACCTGTTTATCGGCATGTCGCTTGGCTCCAACGTGGTCATCGCCAACGCTATCGGCCGCAACGATCAGAACATGGTCAAACGCGCCGTCCATACCTCGATTTTAATGGCACTCGTGGGCTTTGTCGTCATCGCCCTGGGCGAGATCTTTGCCGAGCCCATGCTCGCCGCGCTCAACGTTCCCGCCGAAACCATGCCGCTCGCTTCGCTCTACCTACGCGTCTTTTTGCTCAGCATGCCCTCGATTTTGCTCTACAACTTTGAGGCCGCGATCTTCCGCTCCGTCGGCATCACCCGCATGCCGCTGCAGGCGCTTGCCGTGTCCACCGTCCTCAACATTGGCCTGGACCTCATCTTTGTCCCCATACTCCATTGGGGCGTCGCGGGCGTCGCCATCGCCACCGCCATCGCCTACACCGTCAGCGCCGCTACGCTCTTTATCCGCCTGCTCAAGACCGACTCCGTCGTCCGCGTCACCCTGCGCGACCTGGCTATCGACCCCGTCGCCCTCAAGCGCATCGTCAAGATCGGCCTGCCCGCCGGCATCCAAAGCGCCGTCTTTGCCGTCGCCAACATCATCATCCAGTCTGCCATCAACAGCCTGGGCACCGAGGTCATGGCAGCCTCGAGCGCCGCCATGAGCCTTGAGTACGTGTGTTACAACCTGCTCAACAGCTTTAGCCAAGCTTGCACCACCTTTGTGGGACAAAACCACGGCGCCCGCCAGATCGACCGCTGCACCAAAACGCTCAAGGTCTGCCTGGTCGAAGGCGGCATCGTTGCACTCACCACGATTATCGTTATTGTCGGCCTGGAACGCGAGATTTTGTCGCTGTTCAACAGCGACCCCAACATCGTCTCGATCGGCTATATCCGCGTGTGCTCGATCTTCCCGGCGTACGCCTTTAGCATGTTCTACGAAAATATGTCAGGCTACCTGCGCGGCTTTGGTATCTCGCTCACGCCCGCCCTCATCACCATGATCTGCGTCTGCGGCATCCGCTTCTATTGGGTGTTCTACGTGTTCCCGCACTTCCGCACCTTTGCGAACATCATGATGGTCTACCCCATCAGCCTGGGCACCACGGCGTTCTTTATGGTCGTGGCGGTACTACTCTGCCATCCGGCACGCACCTATCGCGTCACCCAAGCCAAAGCGACAACCCGCTAAACACCGCACTCAACACCACGCCAGTCATTAATTGACAATATGCGAGCTCATATAGTCGATAAAGCGCCTCGTGGCGATGGGCATGGTGTCCCAGCTGCGCCAGGCGGCCACCACGTCGCGCGAGGGGGCATGCACGATGGGCCGCACACAAATATCGGCTTGCATGCCCTCCACAGTACGACGGTAGAGCATGCTCACGCCTAGGCCCTCCTCCACCATCGCCATAATGGTGTAGTCATCGGTCACCTCGCTCGTCACGTGCGGCGACAGCCCGTGCGTTGCGAATGCATCGAGCACCAGACTCTGTTCGCCCTCATCCAGCAGCACAAACGGCTCGGACGCCAGGTCGGCGAGCGTCACCTTTTCCTTTGCCGTCAGCGGATGCGCGACAGGCAACAGCGCTACCAACTCGTCGTGATAGACCACGCGCTTCTCGAGCCCCGCGGTAAACCCACGTGCCGTAAAGCAAAAATCCACTACGCCGTCGTGCACCCACTGGGCGTTGCGCGTGTAGTCGCCCTGCTTGAGGGTAAAGCGTACGCCCGGGTGCAGCGCCCCAAAGTCGCGGATCACACGCGGCAACACGGTTCGGCTCACGTTGGTAAACGTCGCGATGCGAATATCGGTCGACGAAAGGCCCAGCAGCTCCTGGCGCTTGCCCTCGAGCTCGGCCTCGGCAGTCACGATCTGGCGCAGGTACGGCAGATATTGTTTACCGTCGCGCGTAAGCGAAACGCCCTGTTTTCCGCGCTCGATAAGCGTGGTACCCAGCTCGCGCTCGAGCGCCTTGACGGCCTGGCTCACCGCACTTTGCGTATAGCCCAGCTCGTCCGCCGCGCCTTTAAGGCTGCCGCAGTCGACCACCATACACGCAATCTGGTACCGCGATGCCATCGTGCCTCCACATCAATGCAGCCGTAAAACGTTTTGCCAGCGCTTTTCGCACCAACTTTAGCGTTTCTTAATCATACTGAAGATACATTCGCTTTACTACATCCAAATCTGGGAGCAGAATCCTTTTTGCGAAACCGTTCTGTAACAAAAGGAGTCCCATGGATCGCAAAAAAGCAATCGCGCTCTCATTTTCCGTTCCCGTCGCATGGGGCTTTTCGTACCCCCTCATGAAGATCGGCATGGACAGCATGAACGCCACGAGCATCGTTGCGCTGCGCTGTATCATCGCCTTCGCGGCCTGCCTTTTGCTCTTCCACAAGCGCGCGTTGCGCATCAACCGCGACCTTATGGTCCGCGCCGCCATCATCGGCGCCATTATGGCAACCGAGCTCACCTGCATGTGCCTGGGCTCCAGCCTCACCTCCGCCTCCACTGCCGGCTTTTTGCAGAGCCTGACGGTCGTGATCGTGCCGTTTGCCAACGCAGCCCTGCTGCGTCGCGCCCCCGAGCGCAAGGTGCTCATCGGCACGGCCATCGTCACCTGCGGTATGTTGCTGCTCTCGGGCGCCGACTTCACCAGCCTGAACCCGGGCGCGCTCATCATGCTGCTCTCCGCCTTTATCTACGCCGGACACATCATTGTCGCCAAGCGGTTTGTCGAAGAAGTCGATCCGCTGTCCCTGGGCGTTTGGCAGCTGGGCTTTGGCGGCCTGTTCTCGGGCATTGCCGCATGCGTCTTTGGCGGTTTCACACTTCCCAGTACGCCCAGCGAGATCGTGGTCGTCGTTGCCCTCGCACTCATCTGCTCTGCCTACGGCTTTATCACCCAGACGCTCGTGCAGCCCCACGTGCCCGCCGAGACCACCGGCTTCGCCTTCTCGCTCGAGCCGGTATGCTCCGCCGTCTTTTCGTTCTTCCTGGTTGGCGAGGTCCTGAGCCCCATCGCCTTCTTTGGTGCCGCCCTCATTCTCACCGGCGTCATGGTGGCAACCGTCGAGCTTCCGCGCCTCCGCGCACATGGACAGGCTCGCATGGCAGGAGCGCCCGAGCACGTCTCGTAGTCCCCACTCCTTATGCAGCCGTGGCATAAGGGTCTCCGGCGCGCCTTTACAATAGATGCCAACAGAGCATCTGCCATAAAGGAGCACCATGGACACCGCAACTCGCGACCGCAACATAGCAACTTGGTTGGGCGATGAGCCGCAGCCGGTACGTGACACTACGAACCAGCTGCTCGAGCGCATCGCCCTTTTGCGTGCCGAGCAGACCATCTACCCGGCACAAGACGACATCCTCAATGCCCTCGCCTACACGCCGGCCGAGCAGGTCAAGGTTGTCATCTTGGGTCAAGACCCCTATCACGGACCCAACCAGGCCATGGGGCTGTCGTTCTCGGTCCCCGCGACGCAAACCAAGCTACCGCCGAGCCTGCGTAACATTTACAAGGAACTCAACGCCGATCTGGGTTGCCCCATTCCCGCCACGGGAGACCTAACCCCATGGGCACAGCAGGGCGTCCTGCTCCTCAACACTACGCTCACCGTGCGCGAGCATGCCGCCAACTCGCACGCCAAACTGGGCTGGAGCACGCTCACCGACTACGTTATCGAACGCTGCTGCCAGCTGCCCCAACCGGTCGTCTTTTTGGCATGGGGCCGCTTTGCCCAACAGATGGTTGAGGGCAAGCTCGTCGCAACTGGCGCGGGCAAGGCAACCGACAAGTTCTGCCTGGCCTCCACGCACCCCTCGCCGCTTTCGGCCAATCGTGCCACGGCAGAACTCCCTGCCTTTATGGGGTCGCGCCCCTTCTCCGCTGCCAATCGGCTACTCGAACAGCACGGCTCGACCCCCGTCAACTGGACTTGCCTCGGCTAAAAATCGATACATCAAAAACGCGCCCGACGGCTTTCCATCGGGCGCGTTTCCTATTCGGGCCAAATAAATTGCGTGCGGCCGGCCTCGCCGCCATCGATCAGCAGGCTCTGCCCGGTCATAAACCGGTTGGTCACGCCCACAAAGTAGATCCACTCGGCGATCTCTTGGGCGGTGGCCCAGCGCTTAAGCGGCGTGAGCTCCATAATCTGGTTCCACAGGCGTTCGTCTTCCATCACGCAACGGTTGAGCGGCGTGATAACGCCGCCCGGGTCCACACTATTGGCGATGGCCTGCGGCGCCAGACGGTTTGCAAGGTTCTTGGTGTAGGCGATAACGCCGCCCTTACTGGCGGCATAGGCGGGAAACTCCGATCCCGTATGCCCACTCGCCGACCCCACATTGACCACGGATTTGATAGCCGGCGCCGGCTTGGCGACGAGCCCCTCCCCCACAAAGGCGTAGCGCTCGGTCACGTTGATGGTGCCGCACAGGTTGGCGGCGATGTCGTCCGCCGAATCCTGCGTACCGGCAACGTTCACAATTACCTGGGGTTCGAGATCGTCTGGAAACGAGCCCGGCTCGCGAACATCAACGATCAGATGGCGGTAGCGCTCGTGTTCGACCGCCGCCGGCAGCAGATCAAAGCCCACGACCTCGTGGCCCTCGTCCAAAAAGCGCTGCACGCACGCGGCTCCGATACCGCCAGAAGCACCCGTGACCAAAACCCGCATACTTGCTCCTTAGGCGGTAGCGTGGCGCTCGAGGTACTCGGAGCCCACGTTCTCACGCTCCCAGCCGCGCACGACCTTGTAGCCCACGGGGCTCAGGAAGACCTCACACAGCAGCTCGGCAACGGCACCCGTCAGCGAGCACATAAGGACCTGCACCCAGGTCCAACCAAAGAACGTGTGGCTCACCACAATGGCAAAGACCAGGTTGTCGACAAACTGGCCAACACCCGTGGACACATAGGAGCGGAAGGCGAAGCTCGCAAAATTATTCTTTTTGAGCATACGGCCGAGCGACTGGTTGAGCGTGGAGTTAACCACGGCAGAAACGAGCATGGCAAGCGAAGAGCCCAGCACCACGTACCAGGTGCCGCCGATGGTGGCGTTAAGGGCGGTGTTGACCTCGATCATGCCGGTGTCATAGTAGGCGCCCCACATACCGGGCGTGAGCGAGCATGCCCAAAAGCACAGGCTCACGGCCAGGTTGACCAGCAGCGCGAGGATAGAAATTTTGATGGATGCCTTGGCGCCAAAGCGCTTGCAGATCATGTCCTGGCACAAAAACGAAACCCAGCTCACCACAAAGCCGCAATCGAGTGCCAGATACGGCAAGCTGATGAGCTCTTTGTTGGCCAGCAGGTTCATCATGATGACGCTCACGAAAAACAGCGAAACCGTTGCCGCGGGAATGCTCCGCAACAGGACCTTGTAGTCCTCCATGACCTTCTTGATCATTATGTACTCCTTTGGTTTTAGGTTTAACGAGCAGGATATCGGACCCGAACTGCTCGAACGTCTCGGTCTTGAGACGACGGTGGGTATGATAGCCGCTCACACGGCATCAAGCAAGCAAACGGCGCGGAAGCCCCGCAGGACCACCGCGCCGATGCGTTAAAAGGCTACGTTGCCAAACTCCGACAGGATAAGGTCGGGATTGTGGTCGGTTGCCCAATCCACGTTCCACGGGCTCGTGAACAGCAGCAGCTTGCCGCCGCGCATGTCCTCGACACGCAGCGTGTCGCGCGTGAGCGAAAGGCCCGGGATATCGATGGTGTCGGGGTCGTTCTGGATCCAGCGGATGTCCGTATAGGGCAGCGGCTGGCGACGAACCTCAACACGGTACTCGGCCTTGAGGCGGCGCTCGAGTACCTCAAACTGCAGCACGCCGACCACGCCCACGATGACGCTCTCCATGCCAGCGCCCAGCTCGCGGAAGATCTGGATGGCACCCTCCTGGGCAAGCTCCTCCATACCCTTGACGAACTGCTTTCGCTTGAGCGTGTCGACCTGCGTAATGCGAGCGAACATCTCGGGGGCAAACGTCGGGATCTGCGGATACTGCACGTGGCGCTTGCCGGAGCACACGGTGTCGCCGATGCTAAAGATACCCGGGTCGAACAGGCCCACGATATCGCCCGCGTACGCCTCGTCCACGATGGCGCGGTCATCGGCCATCATCGACGTGCCCGTGGCAAGCTTAAGTTTGCGGTTGCCCTGCACGTGGAAGGCATCCATGCCGCGCTCGAACTTGCCCGAGCAAATGCGCACAAAGGCGATGCGGTCGCGGTGGTTCTTGTCCATGTTGGCCTGGATCTTAAACACAAAGCCGCTAAAGTCGTCGCGGCAGGGATCGACCGGCTCACTGGTGAGCGTGTCGGTGTAGGCGCGCGGCGTCGGGGCCAGGCGCAGGAACTCCTTAAGGAAGGGCTCCACGCCAAAGTTGGTGAGCGCCGAGCCAAAGAACGCCGGGCTCAGCTTGCCGCAGGCCACGGCATCCAAGTCGAGCTCGTCGCCGGCGCCATCGAGCAGCTCGATGTCGTCCATCAGGTTCTTATGGTTTTCCTCGCCGATGAGCTCATCCATGGAAGGATCGCCCAGCTCGGCCTCGACCTCGGCGACCTTCTTGGTGGCGTTGGCGTGGCCGTCGCCCTCAAAGGCAATGACGCGACGGGTCTGACGATCGAACACGCCGCGGAAGTTGCGGCCGCTGCCGATCGGCCAGTTCATGGGATACGTATTGATGCCCAGGACGTTCTCGATCTCTTCCATGAGCTCAAACGGATCGCGAGCCTCGTGGTCGAGCTTGTTCACAAAGGTGAAGATGGGAATGTGGCGCAGCGTACAGACCTTAAAGAGCTTTTTGGTCTGGGCCTCGACGCCCTTGGCGCCGTCGATGACCATGACAGCGGCGTCGGCGGCCATAAGGGTACGGTAGGTATCCTCCGAGAAGTCCTGGTGTCCGGGGGTATCGAGGATGTTGACGCAGGCGCCGTTATAGGTGAACTGCAGCACCGAGGAGGTAACGGAGATACCGCGCTCCTTCTCGATGTCCATCCAGTCCGAGACGGCATGCTTGGCCGAGCTCTTGCCCTTGACCGAGCCGGCGGTCTGGATACTGCCGGTATAGAGCAGCAGCTTCTCGGTAAGCGTGGTCTTACCGGCGTCCGGGTGGCTGATGATCGCGAATGTGCGGCGCGACGAGATTTCATCCGACAGGCTTGCCATGCGGATCCTTTCTTGCATTGAGTGCATTACGTCGATGTAACCGCACTATTGTAGCCGCGAAATTCCGTTTTAGAGCGCCTATCAGGACAAATTCATCAGTTGGGGCCTAGGGTAGCAGTCGATGGCGACACTCCGCAGCAGTTTGTCTCGATCTGTAACATCTAGACGGTTTTTGAACCTCTACCTGTTACAGATTTAGACAAACAGGTGGGCGTCCCAGAAAGATCTTAATCTGTAACATCTAGCCACTCAAAACGGGTCAATCTGTTACAGATTGAGATATAAGGATAGACGGGTGACCAACGTCTCGATCTGTAACATCTAGCAGCCAAAATCTTCTCCAGTTGTTACAGATTTAGACAACCAGGTGGGGCCCGCCAGCAAAATCTCAATCTGTAACAGGTAGCCGTCCAAATCGGTTCCAGATGTTACAGATTGAGATGAATGAACGAGCGGACAATCCGTATTTACCTCTTGCGTAACTGTGCATAGTGTATATATACTGTGCTTACCGGTTATATACACGTGTAGCCAAACAGCTAAGGAGCCGCTGTGGACATCATCCTATCCAATTCAAGCGATAAGCCCATCTACGGACAGATATCCTCGCAGGTCAAAGCTCAAATCCTTTCGGGCACACTCACTGCGGGAGCCAAACTCCCCAGCATCCGTGCGCTCGCGAGCGATCTTGGCGTGAGCGTCATCACCACCAAGCGCGCCTACGCCGACCTGGAGCAGCTTGGCTTTATCTGCACCGTGCAGGGCAAGGGCTGTTTTGTCGCCGAGGGCAACCAGGAGCTTTTGCGCGAAAACCAACTCTGCCATATCGAAGAGCTACTTGCGAAAGCGGCAAGCCAAGCCGAAGCCTTGGGCGTCACGTGCGACAAACTGCACGAGATGCTCGACCTTGTAGCCCCCGAAACCATGCAGTAGTCATCTGCAAGAAAGGCTATACCATGCAAAACTTGCTTGAACTCAAAGGCATCTCACGCACTGTAAGCGACCGCTTTTCACTGCGTGATGTCACGCTTGCCGTGGAGCCTGGCCAGATCGTTGGCTTTGTTGGTGCCAACGGTGCTGGCAAAACAACGACGATTCGAGCCGTTCTCGGGCTTATAAAGCTCGACGCCGGCGAAGTGCGCCTGTTTGGGCAGCGCTGCGGCGCCGACGCGCCCGATGAGTCGCAACGCCACCTGCACTCCCGCGTCGGCCTTGTCCTGGACACGTGCCCCTTCCCTTCCACGCTCAAGGTTACCGAAGTTGAGGCACTCGTAAGCCCGGCATACCCCACCTGGAGCCACGACACCTTCGCTAGCCTCATCAACCGATTTGGCTTGGATCCCAAGGCAAAGGTCAAGGACCTCTCCCGCGGCATGGGCATGAAACTGCAGCTTGCCTGTGCACTCAGCCACAATGCCAAGCTGCTCGTTTTGGACGAAGCCACCGCGGGCCTCGATCCCATGGCACGCGAGGAACTGCTCGACGAGCTGCTTGCCTTTGTCGCCGACGGCCAGCGCAGCGTGCTGCTCTCGAGCCACATTACGTCCGACCTCGATCGCACCGCCGACCGCGTCATCTGCATCGATAACGGCTCGATTGTGTTTGACCTGCCGCGCGAGGACATTACCGACCGCGCCGGCATCGCCCACTGCACCCAAGCGCAGGCCGCCGAGCTTATGGCTTGCGTCGAAGGCGCCCGTGCCGTCCACCACGCCTATAGCGTGGACGTGCTCGTGCCCAACCGTCGCGAAACGCTCGAGGCCTTCCCCGAGATTCCCTGCGATCGGGCAACCATTGACGACTATCTACGCCTCACGCTGAAAGGGGCTTCGAAATGAAACGCGCCTTTATGTCCGAGACCGCCATCATGCGCTCGTTTCTCCCGAGCATCGCGGGCGTCGGCCTGTTTATATTCGTCGTATTGACCCTTGCCAACGCGACAGACGGCGATTCCGGCATGAGCGCCGGCGCCTGTGCGGTCAGCGCAATGTCGCCCATCATAATCATGAACTCGCTAGCTGGCTACGATAACCAAAACGGCTGGGAGCGTTATCGAGCAACGCTGCCTCTCTCGCGTAAAGACATCATCTGCGCACGCTACCTGAGCATCATTGTCTTCTCGGTCGTCATGGCATGCGCGGCTACGCTTCTGAACATCCTCGCCCTTCCGCTCTTCGACCCCATGGGCATCCCTTCGACATGCCAGACGGTCTTTGAAATCGCAACCGCCTCGGCGGCATCGATGCTCATCTCCCTCATGATGGTATTCTTGGCACAGCCGCTGTTCTTTCGCTTTGGGCACATGGAGGCGCTGCGCCTATCCCTTGGCTTGTTTGCCCTGTTTGGCTGCGGCACCATGGCCACGTTGAGCTCCTCCAACCCCATCAGCAACTGGCTCATGTCGATTGCCGGAGCAAATCCCGATCCTGCCGTTCTGGGCTGCCTGTGTGCAGGAATTGCCGTGCTGGCCCTCGCGCTATGCGCAATCAGCTGCACCGTCAGCACCAAGGTTTATCGAGTACGCGACCTGTAGCCACGCGAGTCTCAATCCGCGAAGGACGCGATCGCCGCCCCTCCCTGCAAATCCGTGGCAAACGGCATGTCCCCGGCGTACGCCACCGTACTACTTGCGCAGCGGCTTGGGCAGTGGAATGCCGGCGGCGATAACGGCGGCGATGATCATGCA
>CATYJA010000020.1:0-22044 GCA_958407545.1 uncultured Collinsella sp.
GACGGTGGTTTTGGATACTGAGGTGACGTTTCCCGAGGTAACACTTTGGTGTAGTGGAGTACACCTTCAGTATCGAACTTCGATACCGGCTTATTTGCACCTATATATAGGTCGAGATCGGGGCTTCCCAGACAGAAGATTGCTCTTCCCAGGCAAAATCGAGCGTGGATTTTCTTCCGTTTGAAATCGAGCGTGGATAATCTGCCACTTTTGGCGTGTCCCCATGGCCAAAGTGGCAGATTATCCACGTTCGTTCATCCGATAATCCACGCTCAGGGGGGCAACCGAGCTCGACACGGCTTTTGTCTCGATCTGTAACATATAGAGAACATTTTCTCCCCTATCTGTTACAGGTTGAGATATTACGCAGAGACCCCAGCTTACGTCTCATTCTGTAACAGTACGAACGGTTTTCCGCCCCTTCGTGTTACAGATCGAGACAAATCTGAAGCTTGGCCGGTGCCAAACCCGCTGACTTATCGACATAAATAGAAACGGGCCCTGTCCCACAAGGGAACAGAGCCCGAAACTCTCATGGAGCCAGTGACAGGAATCGAACCTGCAACCCACTGATTACAAATCAGTTGCGCTACCGTTGCGCCACACTGGCACACTTGGCGCTTTCGCGCGAAGCCTGTTAAGAATAAAGGAATTGCGGACAGGGCGCAACAGACCCTTCGACCGACCACATCTCAAAACCATTCGTCAGAACGAATAGTTTTAATTACAATTGGCTATATAAAACTATTCGTTCTGGCGAAGGGTTTCGCGATGTTGACCACGAAGGAAGCTGCAGAGCTACTCGACATCACCCCACGCAGGGTACAGGAGCTCATTAAGAACGGCGCGCTGACCGCCCGCAAGGCTTCTGGTGTATGGCTCATCGACAAAGACAGCGTCGACACGCGACTCCGCTCCGTGACCAAAACGGGGGGACGTCCCCGCCGCGGCCACGGTAAGAGCGAGATCGCGTTCACCCTCATGAACCGCACGTACGAAGTCGCTCAGCTGGTCTACAACACATCGCGAAAAGACTTTACCCACATCGGTGCCGACATCGATTACGCCCACGCCCCTATTGGAGTATTTGGCCCTAATAGCCCCATATCGCTCGACTCCTTCCGCATCTGGTGGCGCGGCCGCGGTATCCCGCTCGCACGCATTGGACTAGCCTCCCTGCTTGCAGAAGCCGCAGTCGATGTTCCCGATGAACTCGTACAGCGAAATCTTGGTCTCTCCTTATCCGACCAGTATTGGATCAGGCCCCAAGACTCCGGTCTCGCGTGGGAAGATATCAATTTCTTCAATAATGCTTTTGACGACGTCTCTCTCAGCATCGCGCCCTTCGCCCCAGAGGGCAAGGCAGCTGCCGCAAAGCCCGATAACACCTCGGACGGCAATCTTCAAAAGTACTGGACATGCGAGGATGACCGTCGAATCCTCCACAAGGCAGGTGCACATCTAAACCAGGAACCTTATAACGAGCTGGTGGCGACTGCACTTCACCGTCGCATCCTAAACGCTTGCGATTATGTGCCTTACTCGCTCGAGGGCACGGGCACTTCCGCCCTGAGCATATGCGATGTCTTCTTAACTGATGAAGAAGAGTATGTCCCTGCGTTCTATGTAAACCAGCATGCAAATGCAGACGAGCGACTAACCGATTACGAACGGTATGTAGCAAACTGCGAGGAGCTTGGAGCGACGGATATAAAAGACGCCCTTGACCGCATGATCGTATGCGATGACATCATTGCCAACTATGATCGCCATTGGCGCAACTTTGGCCTCGTGCGAAACGTCAACTCACTGGTCTGCAGACCAGCCCCCATCTTCGATTCGGGCTCATCACTCTGGTGCAACATATCACTAGAGGAGCTTAGGGCGGGAGAGCACAGTTTTACCAGCGCACAATTTCATTCAAGCCCCGCCAAACAAATGTTGCTCGTCGAGGACATGGGCTGGTTTGACGGCGACAAACTCGAGGGTTTCGTTGACGAGGCAATCGAAATCCTATCCAAAAACGACGCTCTTACAGCGAGACTGCCTTATCTAAAAGAGGCGCTAACATGGCGCCTCGAAAGAATGATCGACATCGCTGAATGGAGTTAGCGAGACAGCATCGCCCCGCCAACTCCCCTACCTCCCGCGCAGAGCTTTGAGCTTGGCCAGGGCATCGGGGCTCAGGCGGCTGCCCAGGGTCATCTTGATCTGCGGAGCTTCCTCTGCCTCGTGAACGTCGTTATCGATCTGTTTGATCTCGTCCACCAGCATGCGGCTCGAGATGCGCGTAACGCCCTTGCCCATGACGACGGCCTGGATTGTGCCGTCGCTCGATACCACGGAGCATGCGCGGCCTTCCTCGCGCGCCTCGATGCAGAGCTTTTGCACCACGGTATCGGCTGAAACACCCGTCGGCGAGAACTCGATGCGCACGCCGCGGGCCGGCAGGTTGGGACGTTCACTGGAGATATTGCCCGCGCCGTCAAACACGATCACGGCCTCGTAACGGCCCTGGGCAAAGGCAGCAACGTCGTTGATGAGGGCGGTGCGCGCCATATCGTGGACGTCGCTGGAATACGGATCGTCGGAATGGTCGTACACGAGCTTTTCGTAGCGCGGCGTGCAGTGGATCACGTTGTAACCGTCGACCACCAGCAGCTCGGGCTTGTTGGAGTGCACCGTCGAGACTGGGTCGGCGATAGCCTGCGCAAACGCATTGCCGCCCACGCCGTAGGTCGCGGCCGAAACAATCGGCTTGGCCGAGCCCTCGCCAAAGCGCTTGGCCTTGGACTTGGCACGGTTCTTCTTGGACATGCGCTACTCCTCCCCCATGAGCTCGCCGGCGTTGCGGCGCAGCCACTCAAAGCAGAGGGCCGTAGTCGCCTGGGCAACATTGAGGCTCTCGGTCATGCCGCGCTGGGGAAGCTTGGTCAAAAAGTCGCATTTCTCGAGCACTAGACGCGAGATGCCGTCGCCCTCGGAGCCCATGACGAGCGCCACGCGACCCTCGAAGGGAGCATCCCAGCAACTGCCTTCGGCGTGCTCAGAGGCACCGCCCACCCAAAAGCCAGCGGCCTTGAGGTCATCGAGCGCACGGGCGATGTTAGGCACCTGCGCGATAGGCAGATGCATGACGGCGCCGGCTGAAGTCTTGTAGCTGCCCACGGTCACGCCGGCGGCACGCTTGTTGGCGATGATGACGCCGGCCGCGCCCACAACCTCGGCGGAGCGCACGATGGCGCCAAAGTTGCCGTCGTCAGTCACGTGGTCGAGCACCACGACAAGTGCCGGGCCCTCGCCTGCGCGGTCGAGAATATCGGCGACATCGGCATAGGGGAAGTTGCCAACCTCGAGCGCGATGCCCTGGTGGGCGCCATGGCTCGACAGCGCGTCGAGCTGCGCGCGCGGCACATACTTAATGCGGACACCCGCGGCGTTGAGGTCGTCGACCAGGCGCGACAAGGCGGCATCGCGCTCCCCGCCCTCGGCAATGAGCGCGCACTTGATGGGAAAACCAGTGCGTAGCGCCTCGGCGGCAGCACGACGACCTTCGATAAACTCGCCCTTGGGAGCCTGGACAGCGTCGCGGTTGCGATCGCGCTGCGGACGTGCGGCCTGAGTGCGATCACGCTGGCCCTTGGGAGCGGCAGCACGGTCATTGCGGCGAATCGGACGCGAGCCAGAAGCGGCCTGCTTGCCGCCACGAGGCGCACGCTTGCGATTGTCGGCCATAAAACGGCCTCCTTAAATAGATAACGAACAAGAATCGACCGTCCGAGCCACGGCACCTTGCCTTTCAATCGTCGGGCATGACCACCAGGTCTATGCCCTCCTCTTTCAAGGCAATCTGCCGCACCTCGAACGGTCGACAAATACTAGAGACTCTTAATACGAGTGCCGGCGGCGGTATCCTCGATCGTCAGCCCGAGGTCCTTGAGCTGGTCGCGGATGGCGTCGGCCAGATCCCAGTTCTTGGCGGCGCGGGCCTCGGCGCGGGCCTCGAGAATCTTGGCAGCGGCCTCGTCCACGTCGTCGCCCGCGTAGGCGACCAGCCCGGCGGCAACGCCTAGCAGACCCAGCGGCAGCTCGACCTTGGGCTCGGGGAGCTCAACGCCAAGCGTATCGAGCAGCTCGGCCAGCGTGTCGGCGGCGGCAAGCGCGGCGGCCTTGTCGGCAGCGTCGCCCGCCTGCTCCAGGTACTGGTTGCACTCGGTCACAAAGCCAAAGACGGCACCCATGGCGCCAGCGGTGTTAAAGTCGTCGTCCATGCACTCCTTAAAGGCGGCACGAGTCTCAGCGGCCTTGGCGGCAAATGCCTCGGCGGCAGCCACATCGGCATCGGCCGTCGCATGGTTCGCGGCCCAGCGCAGGTTCTCGACCGTACCGGCGATACGCGTGAGCGAGTTCTCGGCACCCTCCAGGCGCTCCCAAGAAAAGTCGAGCGGCGAGCGATAGCTCGTCTGCAGCATCAGCAGGCGCAGGGCGGCAGCGGAGTGCTGCTCGAGGACCTCGGCCAGCGTAAAGAAGTTGCCGAGCGACTTGGACATCTTCTCGCCGTCTACCAGCAGCATGCCCGTGTGCATCCAGGTGTTGGAGAAGCCCTGGTGCCAGGCGCAGGTGGCCTGAGCGCACTCGTTCTCGTGATGCGGGAAGGCAAGGTCGGAGCCGCCGCCGTGGATGTCGATCGGAGTGCCCAGGTAGCGATGCACCATGGCGGCGCACTCGGTGTGCCAACCGGGACGGCCCTCGCCCCAGGGGCTCGGCCAGCTGGGCTCGCCGGGCTTGGCGGCCTTCCACAGGGCAAAGTCGAGCGGGTCGTTCTTGTCCTCGTTCTCCTCAATGCGTGCGCCAACCATAAGGTCGTCGATGTTGCGGCCCGAGACCTGACCATAGTTGGGATCGCTGCGCACGGCAAAGTACACATCGCCGTTATCGGCTGCGTAAGCGTGGCCCTGCTCGATAAGCGTCTTGATCATGGCGATCATGGGGCCGATCTCCTTGGTGGCGCGGGGGCGCACATCGGGATCGAGCACGTTGGCGGCGCGCATGACGCCGATGAACTTGTCGGAGAACTCTGTCGCGACCTCGGCGGCAGTGCGGCCCTGCTCGTTGGCGCGCTTGATGATCTTGTCATCGACATCGGTGAGGTTCTGGGCAAACGTGACCTCGTAGCCGCTCGCGATGAGCCAGCGACGAATCACGTCAAAGCTAATGAACGTGCGGGCATTGCCGATGTGAATGTTGTCATAGACCGTGGGGCCGCACACGTACATGCGGACCTTGCCGGACTCGATGGGCTGGAACTCTTCCTTTTTATGGGTAGCGCTGTTGTAGATACGCATTCGTTACTCCTTAACGGTTTTCTGTAGCAGGCAGACGGCCCAGGCGCCGATTCCCTCGCCCTGGCCTTCCCAACCGAGCCTTTCGGTCGTAGTGGCGGCGACGCCCACGTTTTCGACATCGACGCCCAGGGCATGGGCGAGGTTGGCGCGCATGGCATCGCGGTGCGGGGTGATCTTGGGTTGCTGACAGGCAATGGTGCAATCGGCATCGACAAACTCAAAGCCCAGCTCGCGCGCATAGTCCATCACGCGGGCAAGCAGCACCATCGAATCGGCACCCTCGTAGGCGGGATCGGTGTCGGGGAATAGCTTGCCGATGTCTCCCCCGCGGCAGGCGCCCAGAATGGCGTCGGCCAAGGCGTGCGCGAGCACATCGGCATCCGAGTGGCCCAGCAGGCCGCGCTCGTAGGGAATGTCGACACCGCCGATGATACATCGACGCCCCTCCACCAGACGGTGGACGTCGTAGCCATGGCCAATGCGCAGGTTACTGAACATGGGGAAGGTCCTCTCCCTCGGCCATGCGGCCAAGCAGAATCGCGGTTACGGGACGCAAGTCCTCGGGCACCGTCACCTTAAGGTTATCGCGCGGGCTCTGGACGCAGCGGACGCGCCCACCCATGCGCTCGACCAGCGACGAATCATCGGTGCCGATAAAGCCCTCGGCAATGGCTGCAGCGTGGGCGCGCTTCATAGCATCGACGCTAAAGATCTGCGGCGTCTGTGCAGCCCAATAGAGCTCGCGCGGCGGCGTCTCGACGATATTATCGCCGTCAACGATCTTGAGCGTGTCGATCGCGGGCTGGCCGCACACGACACCGTCGAGAGCACGGTCGCTCACGAGCACGTCGATAGCGTGGTCGATGGCCTCGGTCGTAATGAGCGGACGAGCGCCATCGTGAATGGCGACGTATTCAAAGCCCGCCGGCACCGCGTGCACGCCGGCACGGGTGGAGTCCTGGCGGGTATCGCCGGCATCGGCAAAGCTGATGGGCGTGTCATAGTCAAACGGGTCGATGGCCAGGCGGCGCATCTCGGCACGACGCTCGGCAGGGCAAACCACGACGATGTGGCCGACCTTATCGCTCCGATCGAACGCGCGGATGGACCAGCTCATGAGCGGACGGCCCGCCACGTTAACGAGCTGCTTGCCACCGGGGTTACCAAAGCGCTGGCCGCTGCCGCCGGCAACGACCACGGCGCATACGGGCGCCATTATGCGTTCCCCTGTTTGGTGCCCTTCATGCGGTACAGAGAGTCCGCAAGAATGGCAGGGTTGTTGACGCCAAAGTCGCCCAGGCGCTCCGGATCCTCGCTGATGTCATCCATGAGCTCCTGCAGCGAGCCGTACTCGTCGACGATCTTCTCGGCCACGCCGTCGCGCACGACGGACACACGCGAAAGCGTGCGCAGGCCAAGCGGTGTCATGACGGAGTCCTCGTCCAGGTCGTCATAGCCCAGAACTGCCGCCACGTGCTGCGGGTCGGACAGGTCCTTAGGCGTCATCCGGCTCAGCTCGGCGCGGATCTTCTCGGCGTTGGCCTCGGAGGAATCGCTCGCGTAGTCGCGGATCATCAGATCGTATTCGGTATCCATGCTGGAGCCCGCGAGCTGCTCGAGCTGCATCTGCACGAGCTTGCCCTGGTTACCCAGCTTGACGATGCAATCCTTAAGCTCGGTCTTTGCCTGTTGCATGATCTCGAAACTCGAGAAGATGCCGGTGATGTCGGCGAGCGTGACGTAGTCGTCGAGCTCGAGGGCCGTCAGGCGCAGCAGGGAGCGATCGAGCGACTGACGGGTAGTCTGGAGCGTGGCGACGAGCTGGTTGACCGAGCTCATGATGGTAGTGACGGGCTGGATCTCGTAGCTCTTGCCGTGGACGTACACGTTGACGACGGCGCGACGGGCCGAGACCGAGATCACGATGGCGTCGGTGAGCACCGACATGCGAGCGGCGGTGCGGTGACGCATGCCCGTCTCGCTCGTGGCGAGCGAGGGATCGGGATTGAGGTGGAAGTTGGCGCGCAGGATCTGGGTGAGGTCGCCATCGATAACGATGGCACCGTCCATCTTGGAAAGCTCGAACAGGCGGTTCGAGGTAAACGAAATGTTGAGCGGGAAGCCGTCGTTACCGGCAGCGAGCACGTTTTCGGTGTCGCCGACGCAGATAAGGGCACCCAGGTGACCGGCAATGATCATGTCGAGGGCGGTGCGGATCGGCTGGCCAGGTGCCGTCAGGCGAATGGCCTGTTCCATACGCTTTTGCAGCTCGTTCTTATCCAAGGCATCGCTCCCATCGTATACGCTCCATAAACGTCAATAAGTTTCTCACGGTTTGCCCCTGTGACGCCCGCAAAATCCGATGCTTACAGAATGAGCGAACACAGCTGAGAGCCCCAATCCAAATGAGCTGCTTATGTGGTAGCATCGGGATTCGCATAAATGAGGGAGTAGTCGCGTGACCGGGTTCGCCTCCGGTGGCGCGGCAAGTCAACATACTGGCCGATGCGGTCTGGCTTGCCTTAATGAACGAGACTCGTGGCTGTGCGCACAACGCGTACGCCACGGGTCTTTTTTGTTACTCCCCCAAGAGGTACACGCGGGCCCGCCCGCAGAGAGGGAGCCAGACTATGGGACTCGCAGAGCTCGTATTGCTCGCTATCGGCCTTTCGATGGACGCCTTTGCCGTATCCATCTGCAAGGGCCTTGGCATGAAGAAGATCAACCTTAAGGTCGCCGTAGTGCTCGGCCTGTTCTTTGGCGGCTTCCAGGCCGGCATGCCCGTAATCGGATGGGCGCTCGGCAGTCAATTCATGAGCATCATCGGACCCATCGACCATTGGATCGCCTTTATCCTGCTCGCCTTTATCGGCGGCAAGATGCTGTGGGAAGCCTTTACTGAGGACGAGAACGAAGGCGACGGCAAGGATGCCGAAAAGATCGACCTGGGCGAATATCTAATCCTTGCCATCGCCACCTCGATTGACGCGCTTGCCGTGGGCATCTCGTTTGCCGCGCTCTCGGTCGATATCGTTCCCGCCGTGTCGCTCATTGGCATCACGACCTTTGTCTTCTCCGTTGCCGGCGTAGCGATCGGCCACACCTTTGGCGCGCGCTACGAAAAGCCCGCCACCATCGTGGGTGGCGTCGTACTCGTCCTCATCGGGCTTAAGATCTTGCTTGAGCATTTGGGGATTTTGGCGCTGTAGTGCCAAACACAATCGCTCAAAACTAAACGCCAGTACAAGGCCTCATGCAGAGTTTTGCATGAGGCCTTTTCATGCAGACTTTTGCATGTCATACTAGGATGCAAAAGTCTGCACGTTAGGAGATCGCCGTGGATACCCTTCCCATCACCACACCGCGCCAAGCTGGCATCTACGTGCGCCAGGCACGCGAGACTCAGGGTCTCACCCGTGCCGCCCTCGCTAAAAAGGCCGGTGTTTCGGAACGCCTGCTCGCATCGCTCGAGCTGGGAGATGCCACGGGCATTCGGCTCGACAAGCTGTTGGCGGTTTTCGGTGCTCTTGGACTGGTGCTCGCCGCTCAAGGGGATATCGACGAATCGAAAAACGAGCAACCAGTCGACGCCCCGCATGCTGATTTGCAACCTCATAGCACCCCCAGGCGCCATCACGCTCAACGTTTTCACCATCGCAACCGTCGCAGCGCAGCCATTCCGGCTCTCGCAGATGTCCCCTTTACGTCCGAGCTCTACGACAAGGCCTTCGCCGATTTCGCCATGTCCAATCTCGGAGTCTCGATTGCCACAAACCCATCTGCCCAAACAAGGCCCAAAGGGAGGTAGCCAATGGCCAGCAAAACGCTTCGGACCATTATTTGCGGCGTACCTGCGGGAACGCTCACGCAAGATGAGAACGGTCTTGTCAACTTTGCCTACGATCATGACTATGACGGGCCAGCCCTATCGACAAACATACCCGTATCAAATCGCATATACGGCCAACAGGTCATGAATCCGTACTTGTTTGGTCTTCTGCCTGACAGCGAGGACCAGCGAAAAGCGATCGCCGTCGAATTCGACACCAGGCCCAACAATCCCGTTGCGCTGCTCAGCCATATCGGACTCGACTGTCCGGGCGGAGTACAGTTTTGTGTCGAAGAAGACGTCGACGCCGTCCTGCATCGCGACGGCGAATACCGCCCTATAGACGACCACGATATTGCCCTCCGTCTCAAGTCGATCAGAGATGACCGCGATGCATCGTGGATGGGTCTAGATGAAAGTTGGTCACTTGGAGGCAATCAGGGCAAGTTCGCTCTCGCACTCATGGACGGTCGCTGGTGCGAATGCATGGGGTCCTCGCCCACGACGCATATTTTCAAAAATGGCGTTATCGGTTTTAAACTCGAGGCTCTCAATGAGTTTGTCTGCATGAAAAGCGCCCAGCGCGCCGGCATCGCAACGGCAAACGTCGAATATCGTATGTTTGAGGACGAACCTGCCCTCATTGTTGAGCGCTATGACCGCGTGAAAGTCAAAGACGGAACGATCAGGCGCCTACATCAAGAAGACCTCTGTCAGGCACTTGGGGTGATGCCCGCCCAAAAGTACACGGCAGACGGCGGCCCGACCACACGCGACATTCAAGAGCTCCTCGTAAATACGAGCCACCATCAACTTAACCTGTATCTGTTTACGCAGATACTGTTCTTCAACGCCATTATCGGCGCACCGGATGCGCATGCGAAAAACTATTCCCTGCTCCTTGGAAACGACGGCGCAGCCATGATGGCTCGAATGTACGATGTCGCATCGGGGCTGGCATACGAGCGCATGCGCCGCCGGGCGCGCCTTGCCATGAGCGTTGGCGGCGAAAATCGTGTGGGGCGCATCGGTCCAGGTGCTATCCGCCGATACCACGGTATGGGAGACCCCGCGCTGGAGGCGACGCTCACCGATGCCGGGCTATCCGAGAAGTTTTGCTTTGCGACCATGATGGACCTCGCCTACGAGGTGCCCATTTGCATGGAAGAGGTCATGGACGAATACGCCGACCTGCCCGGCATGGCGGACCTGCGCGAGCATATGCTCGGCCCCGTCTGCGAAAACTGTCAGCGCACCCTCGACCTCATCAAGGCGGATATGGGCTAGGTGTCCGTAATCTCCCATTTCCCAAAAGAAGAGAGGGGACACCCGTCGCAAAAGCTCGGGTGCCCCCTCTCGTAATGTCATTTGCAATCCGCTAGCACGTGGCTCGGACTGCTGCTAGCGCAACCTTTACGCAGCGAGGCGCTTGAGCACGTCGATGAGCAGCTCGTAGAAGCGCTCGGCAGAAGCGAGCTCCATGCTCTCGTCCGGGGTGTGGACATCGGAGAGCGTCGGACCCACGGCGATGGCGTCCAGGCCGTGCAGGGCCTCGGCAAACAGGCCGCACTCAAGGCCGGCGTGAATGGACTCGATGCGCAGCTCGGAGCCAAAGAGCTCGCGATAGCTCTCGACAAAGATGTCGCGGACCGGCGAATGCTCGGCATAGCTCCAGCCGGGATACTCGAACTCAAACTTGGCGTCGAAGCCCAGGACATCGGCAAGCGTCTGCAGGCGGTCCTTGAACTCGTTCTGCAGCGAGGTGATCGAGGAGCGCGGGGACAGCATGATCTTGACCTGGTCGTCAGAAGTGGCAACCACACCGATGTTGGAGGAAACCTCGACGGAGCCGTCGGTGGCGACGTTGCGGCGAATCACGCCGTTAGGGGCAAGACGCAGGGCGCGGATGAGGGCAAGCGCGGACTTCTGATCCATGGCCTCGACCTCGGCGTCGTCGGCAATCTCGACGGTGCAGGTAAAGCCGGGGTCAAAGACCTCGAGCTCGGCAGTGACGTCGGCAATGATGCCCTTTGCGATCTGGGCCGCGGCCTCGGCGGCAGCGTGATCAGTGTAGACCAGCTCGGCCTTGCACTCACGGTTGATGGCGTTGTCCTTAGTGCCGCCGTTAAAGCTGACGATGGCGGGCTCGCCGGCGACCATCAGGCGGTCGATGATGCGGGCCATGATGAGGTTGCCGTTGCCGCGCTCCAGGTGGATGTCGGCGCCGGAGTGACCACCCAGCAGGCCGGAGATCTCGAGCGTAAGGGTGCTGCCGGTCTTGTGCTCGCGCACGATCGGGCAGGTGTAGGTAACGACGACACCGCCGGCGCAGCTGACGGTGGCCACGCCCTCCTCCTCGGAATCGAGGTTGATCATGGTGCGGGCGCTAATCTGGGACTTGTCGAGCGTCTCGGCGCCAACCAGGCCAGTCTCCTCGTCGGTGGTGAACACGCACTCGAGGGCCGGATGAGCAATCGAATCGTCGTTGAGCACGGTGAGCATCAGAGCGACAGCAATGCCGTTGTCGGCGCCCAGGGTGGTGCCGTTAGCGGTGAGGACGCCGTCCTTGACGACCAGGTCGATACCATCGGTCGTAAAGTCGTGCTCAACGGAGCCAAGCTTGTCGCACACCATGTCGATGTGGCCCTGCAGCATCACGGTCGGGGCATTCTCGGCGCCGGCAGATGCGGGCTTACGAATGATGACGTTGTAGACCTCGTCCTGATACACGTCGAGGCCGCGCTCCTTGGCAAACGCAACCAAGAAATCGCTGATGCCCTTCTCGTTGCCAGACCCACGGGGGATCGCGCTGATCTCCTCAAAGAAATGGAACAGCTGGGCGGGCTCGTAGCCAGTAATCTTGTAGTCCATGGTGCCTCCTTGGCGCAACTGGTTAGACAATAAGACATGCGCCTTGTATATTCCCAGACTTTGCGTGCATAAACCAGTCGAAAACGCCGAGCGCCCCCGCATCATCGGCTAACGGCGGGGAAACACCACTTTATCAAGATAAAGCATGTTAGACGGGCCGTGCCGAAGGGACGCTGGACCCTTCAACCAACCTCAACGCCTGATCAACGTTTATGCATACACCATTGGTATGCTTAATGAGATTTTTGTCCTCCGTCACGACGTAATCGACGTCGATGCGATTGGCAACGCCCAGCATCAGGTCATCCTCAAAGTCATTGTGATGATACTTGAACACAAAGGAGTCGAAGACCTCGTCTGCACCGACCGGCGCGATGAGGGCGAGCTCGCGCATCTGCCGAACGCATGCCCAGGCCGTTTCGTCCGCCGCCGCAATGGCGTTATCGCTCAGCGAACCATTCTTCCTTCGGCACTCCCTCTTAATCGCCGCCGAGACAAGATACGAGACATCTTTGACCGAAAGAGACGAGGCAAACAGGGCAATCTGCTCCGAGACATCGGCAGTCTCGAATAGACGGACAACATCCGCTGTCCGGTCCGACCTTCCAGAAAAGTAATCCATCCATACGTTGGTGTCGATGAGCAACTTGAGAATGCCGTCTGCACTCATAGCTCCACCCACTCGGGACAGCGCTCCGCCATTGCTTCCTCATAGAGGTCATCGTAGTCACCCGAGAGGTCGGGAACAGGGATGCCGTATTTGAGGCACGCATCGCGCACGATGTGGCTGCCTTGCGTAACCCTTGATTCCACCGACGCAGTCGCTGGCACGTTAGAGCTCGGTACCGCAATCCCCGATCTCGAGGGCATGCGTCCGTTGACGACCAGATATTCCCAAAGTGTCCGCACCGCTTGAGACGGCGTCATGCCGATATGCGCCAGCACGGCGTCCCCAGCCTCTTTGAGTTGGCGATCCATGCGTACATTCATCTGGACCGGCCGTGAGTCGAGTACCGATATAGGCATGCTAGCTCCTTCTGCTATACATATTTGTATTTCGAGTATAGCACCATTTACTCATAAAAAGGGGCGCCCCGACAGGAGTGCCCCTTCGCAAAGCTATGTTAATCCCTACAGCGCGCCGGAACCGGCTTGCATCATGCCGCCGGGACCCGAGCTCACGCCACTGCTCACAGGCGCGGCGTTGCCGGTGTGCGGTGCCGCCGGGGCGGTATCGCCACCGAGCGTGCCCGCCGGACGCGGTGCCGGGATCTCGCCCGTGCCGTGGCTAAAGACAAACTTGCCATCGGCCACGTCGCACAGGACGGTATCGCCCTCGCCCCACTCGCCGGCCAGAAGCTCCTCGGACAGCGGGTCCTCGATGAGCTTTTGGATGGCACGGCGCAGCGGACGCGCACCGTTGGTGAGGTCGGTGCCCTCGGCCACGATCTTGTCATAGGCCGCATCGGTGAGCTTGATGTTCATGCCGTTGGCAATCAAACGCTGACGCAGGTCGTCCACCAGCAGGTGCGCGATCTTGGTGAGATTCTCGCCCGAGAGCTTCTGGAACACCACGATGTCATCGATACGGTTGAGCAGCTCGGGGCGGAACAGGCGCTTGAGCTCGCCCATCGCGCGACCACGGATCTCACTCGACGTGAGACCCTGCTCGCCGGTGGTGCCAAAGCCCACGCTCGCATCCTGCGCAATCTCGCGGGCGCCCACGTTGGACGTCATGATGATCACGGTGTTGCGGAAGTCTACCGTCTTGCCCTGGCTATCGGTCAGGCGGCCCTCCTCCAGCACCTGCAGCAAGATGTTGAAGATATCGGGGTGCGCCTTCTCGATCTCGTCAAACAGCACGACCGAGTACGGGTGACGACGAACGGCCTTGGTGAGCTGGCCGCCCTCGTCGTGACCGACGTAACCCGGAGGGCTACCGATGAGCTTGGAGACCTCGAACTCGCTACCGAACTCGGACATGTCGAAGCTGATGAGCGCATCCTTGCTGCCAAAGAGGTACTCGGCGAGCGTCTTGGCGAGCTCGGTCTTGCCCGTGCCGGTGGGACCCAGGAAGATAAAGCTGCCGCCGGGGCGACGCGGATCCTTGAGCGGCGAGCGGCTGCGGCGTACGGCCTTGGCAACTGCCTCGACAGCCTCGTCCTGACCGATGATGCGCGTCTTGAGCACGCTTTCGGCCTGCAGCAGGCGACGGCTCTCGCTCTCGGTAAGCGAGGACACCGGTACGCCCGAAGTCACGGACACGATATCGGCGATCTGACTCACATCGATGGTGAGCGGGCTGGCGTCGAGCTCGGCGGTCCAGGCGGCCTTGGCCTCGGCGAGCTCAATCTCGGCGGCCTTCTGCCGCTCGGTAATCTCGGCGGCCTTGTTCATGTCGTCGCTCTCGGTGGCCTCCTGCGCGGCGGCCTTGAGCTCCTCTATGCGATGCTCGGCCTCGCGCACCGGCTCGGGCGCGCGATTCGCGGCGATGCGAGCGCGGGCACCGGCCTCGTCAATGAGGTCGATGGCCTTATCGGGCAGGAAGCGATCCTGGATGTAGCGGTTGGAAAGGTTCGCGGCGGCCTCGATAGCACCCTGCGTATAGCGCACATGGTGGTGCTCCTCGTAGCGCGGCTTGAGCGCGGTCAGGATCTTGACCGTGTCCTCGACGCTCGGCTCCTCGACATCGATGGTCTGGAAGCGACGCTCGAAGGCCGGGTCCTTGGTGAGGTACTTGCGGAATTCCTCGGCCGTGGTGGCGCCGATAATCTGGAAGGCACCGCGCGCGAGCACGGGCTTGAGCATAGAGCTCGCGTCGATGGAGCCCTCAGCAGAACCGGCACCGATGATGGTGTGCATCTCGTCGATAAACAGGATGACGTCGTCGGCTTCGGTGGCCTCCTGGATCACGTTCTTGAGGCGCTCCTCAAACTCGCCGCGATACTTGGCACCCGCCACGAGGCCCGGCAGGTCGAGCGTCCAGATATTCTGGTTCATGAGGTTCTCGGGCACGTTGCCGGCTGCAATCTGCTGAGCCAGGCCCTCGACGATGGCCGTCTTGCCCACGCCGGGGTCGCCCAGAATGAGCGGGTTGTTCTTGGTGCGGCGCGAAAGAATTTCCATCATACGCTGGACTTCCTTTTCGCGACCAATTACAGGGTCGAGCTCGCCATCGCGCGCCTTCTGCGTGAGGTTGGTCGCGAACTGCTTAAGCGTATCGGTGCCACTCCCCTTTTGCTGAGAGGCATCCGAGCCGCTAAAGAACGGCAGGCCCGCACCGGGACGCCCGGCACCGGCGCCGGCGAGCGGACGCTTCTTGTCCTGGTCCTTGGCAGTGAGTTTCTCGATAGCCTTTTTGATAGAGGCGGACGACACACCCAGGCGCATGAGGATGTCCATGGCCATGCCGTTGCCCTCTTCGACGATGCCGATCAGCAAGTGCTCGGTCGACACGTAGGTCTGGTTATTCTCACGCGCCACGCGGAATGAACGCTCCATAACGCTAATGACGAGCGGCGTAAAGGCGAGCTTAGCCGCCTCGGTCTCCTCACTGGGCTCGGGAACCGTGGTCTGGACCTCCTTGAGGGTGTCCATGATGTCGTCGTAGGAGATATCAAGCGAGCGCAGTGCCTCGGCGGCAATGCCCTCGTCCTCCTTGGCAAGCGCGAGCAGCAGGTGCTCGGTGCCCACCTTATTTGAATGAAGATCGAGCGCCTCCTGTTTGGCCATCGACATGACCTTGCGCGCTCGATCGGTAAATCTATCTAACATGCTCGTTTCCTTACATGAGTTCATCGAAATCAAAACGCCCGCCCGTCGGCGGCGCTTTTGTCTCTTTACCCACAGGTTGTCTATGTTAACAGCTGGAGGAATATCTATAAACCCGGCTCACATGAATGCAGGTTATGACCGCATCGCGGGACTCACCGCGCGATGCGCGACAGGCGCCCCGCAAGAGAAACCCTAGGCGTCTTTCACCACGTCGGGACTCGTCGCACGCGATGCGCGATAGGCATCGGCCTCCTTGGAGACGCGTTCGAGCAGCTCGGATGTATCGACGCCCTCGACTTGCGCGACCGTTTCCACCGTCTGCATGGCGACCGCCCTCAGGTACGCGCACGCGCTGTCCCCCAGCTGCTCGAGGTCTATCTCCTCGCCGCCCTCCCGGGCAAAGCCGACCGCCATCACAAAGTCCATGATGCCCGAGACCAGAAAGCCCACCGCAAAGCTCGAATCCGCCTTGAGCTCTTCTCCGTCGGGGTGGACGATCTCTCTCACGCGGTCGATGATGATCGTATGGATGCCCTGCACGACCTGCTCGGCGGCACCCGCCCTCATGGTGATGACGATGCGCCGCAGCAGGCAGCGGACGTCGCGCCGGTCGAACGCCGAAAGGTCGCCCTCGCTCGAAAAATGCCAGAGGGCATCGGTGATGAGCTCGTTATCCTGTAGCAGTTGGGCTATGGCGATGGCGACGAGTTCATTGAAATCGTGAAAATAGTAGTAAAACGTTCCGCGATTGCACCGGGCGGCGCGGGTCACCTCGCCAACCGACAGCTCGAAGATGCTGTTGTTCTCGATGAGCTCCCAAAACGCCTCGATGATACGGGTGCGTGCATCGGGCGCATCGGCGTCCTTACGCGGTCTCGCCATGCGCCTCACCGCACCCCTGCGCCT
This sequence comes from uncultured Collinsella sp., assembly GCA_958407545.1. Lineage (GTDB taxonomy): Bacteria > Actinomycetota > Coriobacteriia > Coriobacteriales > Coriobacteriaceae > Collinsella. The sequence continues at coordinate 16,726 of CATYJA010000020.1, forward strand.
TGGCGTTCATGATGAGCATCTGAAGACGGTTCTCCACGTTGGCGAAGCTCACGTCGGGATCGTAGTCGAGCGGCAGGAACTGCGCCGTGGGATACTGCTCCTTGAGCGCATGGATGAGCCCGCGCCCCACGACATGGTTGGGCAGACACCCGAACGGCTGCAGGATCACGAAGTTGCGGCAGCCGCGCTTGGCGTGCTCGAGGATCTCCGCCGGAATCAGCACGCCCTCGCCCGCATCGAACGTATGGTGCAGGATCTTATCGCTCGCGCGCACGAGCTCGGGCATGCGCGTCGGCGGCTCGTAGAGCGGGCTCGCCGCGCCCAGGCGGTCGCAACGGTCGTGCGCGAGCTCGAACAGGTTGTCCGCCGTGGCGTACCAGGCCTTTTCGGGCAGCGACAGGTCGACGTGGAACTCGCGTGACTGCGCATGCTTGTAGAAATAGGTCTTGCGGATCACGTCGGTCATGCGCGCCTCGATGACCTCGAGCCCGTTGTCCTCGAGGTAGCGCTCGATCTCGTGGTTGGCGCCGAGATGGAAATTGAGCAGGTACTCGCCCACGATGAGAACGGTCGGATGCGGGTTCGAGCGGTCGTACGGAACGGCGTCCATGATCGCAAGCGCGCGTTTGAAGCCCGTCGCCTGGCCTCTCAGCCCGGAGCGCTCCATGCCCTCGATAACCTCATCGAGCGCGCGGTCGAACGCAGCGTCCGCCGCGCCCTTCTCGAGCTCGTAGGGACGGATGCGCCTAAGCATGGCCTCGAGGGCATCGATCATGGGAAGACCGTAGGCGATCTGGATGCTCGGGCCAAGGCCGAGCTTGAAGCCCGGATGCGCATTGTGGGCATCGACGTCGTCGTTGGTGAGCACCGGGACATAGTCGTATCCCGCGTCGTCGAGCGCGCGGCGCAGCAGGGGCATGTAGTGCGTCAGGCGGCAGTCGCCGATATACTTGCCAGTCACCACGGCGACGTCGTGCGGGTCGTACTTACCGCTCTCGAGTGCCGCGAGCGCCTCGCCGATCACGATTTGCGCGGGGAAGCAGATGTCGTTGTGCACATAGCGTTTGCCCAGGCGGATGGCATCCTCGCGCCCGATATCAAGGGCCTCGGCGCGCACGCCCTGATTGCGCATCGCCGCGGTCATGAGCCTGCAGAACGCATGGGAGGTGTTGGGGACCAGCGCGATCTTGTCGTGCCGGTCGCGCTTGGTGTACTTGACCTTATACGGGTCGTCGAGCGGATGGACCGCGTGCACCCGGGCGCCCTCGGCACGCTCCTCCGCGCGACGACGGTTGACCGACTCGATAAACGAACGCACGCGAATGCCCATGGGACCGGCGACGTCGCTCTCATCGAGCTTGATCATCATCGGAACCTTGGAGCCCATCTCGCCCATCATGCGCGCGATCTCGTCGGTGAGATACGCATCGTGGCCGCAGCCGAAGCTGCCCATCTGCACGAGCTCGAGCTCGGGCGTCGATGCGACGATGACCGCGCACGACAGCATGCGCGCATGGTAGTTGTTCACGATGTCGATGCGGCTGTTGGAAAGATCGACGTTGTAGACCCCCGGCACCGCATCGGGCGTCAGCACGGGGATGCCGCGCTCAGAGAAGAGCTTGGGCAGCCCGTGGTTGACCAGCGGGTCGTTGTGGTACGGGCGCGAAGCGATCACCACCGCGTAGCCGCCGTCCTCGCGCACGTTCTCGAGCACCTGCCTGCCGCGCAGCTGCAGCTGGTTCTCAAACGTCTGCTGCGCGCGGTCCGCCTGCTCGGTCGCCTTGGCAACCAGGTCGGCATCGATATCGAAGGTCTCCTTGCACCACGCCTTGAGCTGGCGGTTTCGGTCGCCCTCGTCGTACCAGTGGAACAGCGGCGTATCGAACGGAACGCCGAAACGCTCCTCCGGGTTATCGGAATTGCGCATCACGTAGGGGTATCCCTTTACGACGGCGCACATCCACTCGCTGGTAGAGGCGGTGTTTTCGGTGGGCACCGTCGTGATGATGGGCATGAAGATGCGGTCGACGCCGGCGTCGACGAGATTGCGGATGTGCCCGTGGACGAGCTTGGCCGGGAAGCACACGGTGTCGGATGTGACGTGCGCCAGACCGCGCTCGTACATCGCCTTGGTGCTGCGTCCCGAGACGCGCACCTTAAAGCCGAGCGTGCTGAAGAACGTCGACCAGAACGGCATGGTGTCCCAGAACTCGAGCACACGGGGAATGCCGATCGTGACATCGCGCCCCCCGCAGACGGGAACCGTGGGGCACGACTCGAACAGCAGCTTCTCGCGGTCGACAAAGAGATTGGGGGCAGCCGCGGTCCGGTCGCGCCCCGTGCCGGGTGCCTGTGCCTCGCAAGCACCCTGCGGACGCAGCTCCTCCGCCGCGGGAACCTCGCGCACGAGCTCATCCCATGAGATGGCGCCGCCGCGCGGGCAGCGATTGCCCGTGACGTAAAGCGAGCCGTCGCCAAATGCCACGACCGCGCGCTGGCAGCGGTTGTTGCACCGACGGCAGGTAACGCCGCCGAACTCGCGATGCTCGAAGCGCTCCACGGCATCGAGCCCGATAAACGACGTGCCGGCGTCGCCCTTGCGGCATTCCTCGCGCGCGAGCAGGGCGATACCGATAGCGCCCATCAGCCCCGGGTGGGGCGCACGCGTGACGGGTTTGCCCAGATACTGCTCGAATGCGCGCAGCACCGCGTCGTTTCGGAACGTGCCGCCCTGGACGACGACTTTGTCGCCCAGACGGTTGAGATTTGAAACGCGAATGACCTTGGTGAACACGTTCTCGATAATCGAACGGCAGAGACCGGCCATGATGTCGCCCGGACCCTTACCGCGCCGCTGCTCGGAAACGACGCTGCTGTTCATGAACACCGTGCAGCGGCTGCCGAGAACGGCGGGGGCTTTGGACGAAAATGCCTCGGTCGCGATATCCTCAACGGCTATTCCGAGGTTTTTGGCAAAACCCTCGAGGAACGAGCCGCAGCCCGCAGAGCACGCCTCGTTGACGACGATATCGGTCAGCACGCCGTGGTTGAGCCAGATGGCCTTCATATCCTGTCCGCCGATGTCGAGCACGAAGGTCGCATCGGGAACGCATGCGCACGCGGCGCGGGCGTGCGCGACCGTCTCGACCGTATGGTAGTCGGCGTGGAACGCGCGCGCGAAAAGCTCCTCGCCGTATCCCGTGGTGCCCACGGCATCGATCGCAAGCGTGACTCCCGCTGTCTCCCAGCGGTTCTTCAAGCTGACAAGACCCTGTTGGGCGACGTCGAGCGGTCTGCCGTTATTAGACGCGTAGAACGAATCGACAAGCTCACCCGCCTCATCGACCAGGGCGAACTTGGTCGTCGTGCTCCCCGAATCGATACCGAGCGCCACACGCACCGTCTCTCCGGGCGCATACGCATCCGGACCCTTTGCCGGCGTCTCTTTGCCATGGCGTGCCGTAAAATCCGCCTGCTCGGCAGGTGTGGCAAAAAAGGGCTGGGCAAGACGTCCCTCCCCGCTTGCGGGCGCGACCGTCTCGAGCTTATCCAGCCGGACAAAAGCGTCGGGAAGGTCGATCGGTTGGGACGATGCGAACATGTCGGTCAGCGACAGGGCGGCACCGCGCGCGACCATGATCTGCGGATCGCGCGGGACGATAACCTGATCGTCCGATAGATTCAGTTGCTCCCGGAACACGCGGACCAGTGTGGGGTTGTAGGCGAGCGTACCGCCCTCGAAGATTACCGGCGGCTCGATGTCGATACCCTGGGCCAGACCGCCGATCGTTTGGCGGGCGACCGCGTGAAGCGCCGAAAGCGCCAGGTCGGTGGTAGGAATGCCCTCGTTGAGCAGCGGCTGGATATCGGTCTTTGCGTACACGCCGCAGCGGCCCGAGACCTCGTGGACGGTCGTTCCCCGGCTTGCGAGCTGCTCGAACTCGCCCGATTCGGTGCCGACCCCCATGAGCTTTGCCATCTCGTCGATAAATGCACCGGTACCGCCTGCGCACGAGCCGTTCATGCGCATGTCGGCAACCTCGATGTCTCCCTTATCGTTGGTGCGGAAGAAGATCATCTTGGCGTCTTGGCCGCCCAGCTCGATGGCGCAGCGCGTCTGCGGATAGAACCTGCTGATCGCGAGCGCGTTGGCGACCACCTCCTGAACGTACGAGGCGCCCAGCGCGGTCGCGATATCGCGCGCACCCGAGCCGGTCACCGCAACGCGCAGTGACTCATGGGGAAAGCGCTCGGCGAGCTCGCCGAGCATGGCGCGCACGCTCGCTGTCTGACACGCCCCGTGGCGGCGATATCCCCACCACGCCTCGGTCATATCCTCGTGCATCGCGTAAACTTTGGTCGTCGTCGACCCTACGTCCAGTCCTACTAGCAACGCCATAATGCTCCGTCTCTCGCATTTTTCCCGCTAGAGATATACCACTCTACGTAATACAACAGACTGTTGTATTTAAACTCCGTATAAAAAGCGGCTGCCGAAACGCTTCAGCAGCCGCCGAATGCACCAACAGATTGTTCTGCGCGCTAGCACGTCGGGCAACGGAGCAGCACGGGCCCTCCGGTCATGTGCACCGCTCACGCCCGCGATGTCGCCGAGAGAGCTATCCACGCTTAGGGCTCCAACCAAGCAAGTCGCCCGCGCTCAGCAGATCCCTAAGCGAGCTACTCGCACTCAGGAGCCATAGCCTGCTCCAAGAGCTCGGCATGCTCCTCCTCGAAAACCGTCCCCACAGGGAAGGCGCGACGGAAGACGAAGCGGGAAATCGGACCGGCTACCAAAAGGTTCCACGGCAGCGCCATCACAAAATTATGCGGGATGTTGATCATCCAGATCGCGGGCACGGAATACAGGTTCGCAAGGATGCCGCCGGGCATGTGCGTCAGACCCTCACAGGCACCGTACAGCGACATGATGATGACCATGGGAACGACCATGCAGGAGCTGACGGCGAGCGTCATGGCAAGTGGCGAGCTCTTGCCCGGCGTGACCAAGTACTTAAAGGCGAAACCCTTGGCGAGCGGGCTGGCGACGAACCAGTCGCAGCACATGGCAAAAATGTAGGCAACGGGGAAGCCGAGCCACGCAGTGGCAACGGCCTCGCCGTTGATGGCCCCGTGCTGCAGGGCAACGTTGTAGATGCTCATCCAGAGAACCATGCAAAAGCACATGATAAAGGTGAACAGCAGGCTCTCTCGTTTGTTGATAGGCATAAAGGGCAGATTCCTCTCTGTGTTGTACCGCGGCGCCACGCAACAAAAACGGGCGGGCAAGATGGAGCTGTTGGAACTTCATCTCGCCCG
>CATYJA010000021.1:0-21493 GCA_958407545.1 uncultured Collinsella sp.
TGGGCATCGACAAGCCCAACGTGCGCTACGTGATCCACAACAACGTGCCCGAGAGTATCGAGGCCTACTACCAGGAGGCGGGCCGCGCCGGTCGTGACGGCGACCCGGCCAGCTGCCACTTGCTGTGGAACGGCAACGATTTTCGCATGCGCCGTTTTCTGATCGATCGCGGCGACGCTGCCGACGAGGCACTTGACGACGAGCAACGCGCGTGGGCGCTCCAGAATCGATATCGTCTGCTCAGCCAGATGGAGGGCTACTGCAATACCACCGGTTGCCTGCGCGAATACATGCTGCGCTACTTTGGCGACGAGGCCGCGGCCGAGCATGCCGCGGCCGGTACGGGCGGCACCGCCACGGATGACGTCGAGGGCTGCGGCAACTGTAGCAATTGCCTCACGCAGTTCGAGGTCGAGGACGTCACCGAAATGGCCCGCGCCGTTGTGCGCTATGTGGCCATGCGCCCCATGCGCTTTGGCAAGTCGCTGATCGCCGACGTGCTCCACGGCGGCAACACCGAGCGCATTCGCCAGATGCATCTGGATGAGGACCGCGGCTACGGTGAGCTGTCGAGTGAATCGATCGGGCGCATCAAGGACATCATCGGCCAGCTGTGCGGTCGCGGTTATTTGGCCACCTCGCAGGGGCAGTACCCGGTCGTGGGACTGGGTCCGCGTGCCGGCGAGGTCGAGGACGAGGCGTTCGCCTTTACCGTTAAGCGCCGCGCGTCCAAGCGCAAGGCCTCGGCCCGCGCCCGCCGCGCCGTCGATCTGCTGCGCGAGGAGGCCGAGCTGGACCAGCACCCGCGCGTTGGCGACGATGCCGAGCTGTTCGAGCGCCTGCGTGCTCTCCGCAAGGAGATCTCGACCGAGCTGGAGATGGCGCCGTATATGGTCTTTTCCGACAAGGCCCTGCGCGGCCTGTGCCGCCTGCGTCCGCAGACGCGCGAGGAGCTGATCCAGGTCAACGGCATTGGCGAGAAAAAAGCCGACGCCTTTGGCGAGCAGTTTATGGCGGCGATTGAAGAATTTGAGTCCGAGCATGCACGGAATGGAGCATAACGATGGCATCCGATGATAAAACCGAGCGCACTGAGGTGTCCGCTGTGCCGCTGTACCAGCAGGTTATGGACGACCTAAAGGGCGAGATCGCGCGTGGCGTGTACGCATCCGGCTCGCGCATTCCTTCCGAGATGGAGCTCGCGAAGTACTACGGCGTGGGACGCATCACCGTGCGCCGCGCCATCGAGGAGCTGTCGCGCGCGGGGTATCTCAACCGCCAGCAGGGGAGGGGCACGTTCGTGTGCGCGCCCAAGCTCAAGCGCAAGATTGTCCAGAAGGGTGATGTTCAGAGCTTTTCCGAGGGTTGCGCTGCCAACGACATGGTGCCGGGTGCGCGCCTGGTATCGCGCACGGTGGTTGCGGCGACGCGCGAGGACGCGGCGTTCTTTGGCGTAGAGCCCGGCTGCGAGCTTATCGTGGTCGAGCGCGTGCGCACGGCCGACGGCATCCCCGTCATGCTCGAGAACAACGCCTTTGTGCTGGCTGACCATCCCTATCTGCAGACACTTGCCGATAAGGACCTCACCGATAACTCGATCTTTGCGCTCGTTGCCGAGCATTCGGGTCGCGTGCCGCTCAAGTCCGACCCCTGCACCGTGGAGATTGCGCTTGCCGATACTCAGACGGCCCCGCTGCTGGAGGTGCCGGTCGGCGAGCCGCTCTTCTATATGGAGGCCTACTTTACCGACGCCGGCGGGCGCCCTCTACTGCTCGGCCGCCAAAAGATCGTGGGCTCGCGCTACGTCTTTGACATCTAACGTCCACAGATAGAACAATATAGAACAAATTTGCTGAGATGACTTCACGGGCGTTGTTACACGTGCTATAAATAGGACAACATAGAACGACAGCAGGTACGAGCTGTCGTCGTTCAAAGCCGCCCCACAAGGAGGAGCATCAGCATGAACGCACATGATCTGGTTCAGGAAATCATCGAGCGCAAGGGCAAGATCGAGAACGTCTTTTGGATCGCTTGTGGCGGTTCGATGATCGACCTGATGCCGGCCAACGAACTGCTCAAGCGTGAGGCCACCACGTTTACCTCGACGGTCTACACGGCGCGCGAGTTTTGCCTGATGGCTCCCAAGAGTCTTGGCGAGAAGTCGCTCGTCATCGCCTGCAGCCACAGCGGCAACACGCAGGAGGTCGTCGACGGCTGCGAGATGGCGCTGGCCGCCGGTGCCGAGGTCATTGCCCTTACCGACTGCGAGGGCTCAAAGATCGACAACGGCAAGTGGACTACCTGGGTCTATCCGTGGGGTGAGGGTGTGTCGCAGGCTGAGGTGCCGCAGGGCATCGGCGCTCTGATCGCCGCCGAGTTGCTCGACCAGCAGGAAGGCTACGAGGCACTCGCCGACATGTATGAGGGCCTCAAGCAGATGGATGCGCTGCTGCCCGCCGCCCGTGAGAAGGTCAACGCCGAGCTGGGCGCCCGCTTTGCCGAGCTCTGCCAGCAGCACAAGTTCTTCTATATCCTGGGCTCCGGCCCCAACTTTAGCCAGACCTATGCCATGGCGATCTGCTCGCTCATGGAGATGCAGTGGCAGCACTGCTGCTACATCCACTCCGGCGAGTACTTCCATGGCCCGTTCGAAGCCACCGAGCCCGGCGTGTTCTACTTTGTGCAGCTCGGATCGGGCGAGTGCCGCCCCATGGAGGAGCGCGCTCTTGCGTTCCTCAACACGCACACCGATACCGTCATGGTGCTCGATGCGCTCGAGTACGGCGTGGGTGAAGTGCCTGCCAGCGTGCGTTCGTACCTGGAGCCGATCTTCTTCTACGCGATGAGCTGCGAGCTGCGTGCCGCCCGCGGCAAGGTGTTCGACCACAGCCCCGAGATTCGTCGCTACATGGGCATCGAGCAGTACTAGGTACCGGGAAAAGTATTCACCTTCGATTCGCAAGCGAACAGCGTGCGTAAAAAGCGGGCCGCGCCGGTGGGTTTCCGGCGCGGCCCGCTTAGTATCGCGCATAGATTCGCAAGGTTGCGGCAGCCAGCGGCTTACTTGGCGTCGTGGGCCTCGGCGTCCCACCAGTCGAGCTGGGCGATGTTGTCGCGGATGTGCTGGCAGCTCTTGTGGAAGCCCTCGAGCTCGTGCTCGGACAGGTCCAGCGTGTAGACCTCCTCGACGCCCTCGGCACCGATCACGCACGGCAGGGAGGTGAAGATGCCCTCCTCGCCATACTGGCCGGTCATAAGCGTAGAGGCCGAAAGCACGGCATGCTCGTTATGCAGCACGGCAGCGCAAACGCGCGCGGCGGAGTTGGCGACGGCGTACTCGGTGCACTGTTTGCCCTGGTAGGTTACGTAGCCGCCCTTGCGCGCGAGCTCCTCGACCTCCATGTGGTCAAAGGCGTACTTGTCGGGGTTCTCGGCCTGAAGCTCGTTAAGGCTCTTGCCGGCGATGGTTGCGGCCTTAAAGGCGGCCAACTGGCTAAAGCCGTGCTCGCCGATCATGTAGGCGTCGATGGACTTGGGGCTCACGCCGACCTTCTTGGAGATCTCGGTGCGCAGGCGGGCGGAGTCCAGGCCGCAGCCCGAGCCGATGATCTTCTTGGGGTCGTAGCCGGTCAGGTGCCACAGCTCGGTGCACACGACGTCGCAGGGGTTGGAGATGCTCACGAAGATGCCGTCAAAGCCGGCGTCGACGATGCGCTTGGCAAAGGTGCGGGCGGCGTCGGTGGTAAAGAACAGCTCGCCGTCGCGGTTGCCGGCGGCCAGCGCGACCTTGCCGGCGGCGTTGACGATGACGTCGCAGCAGGCAAGTTCCTCGTAGTGGTCGTAGCAGTTGACGATCTTGGTGTTGTACGGGACAAACGAAAGGGAGTCGCGCAGGTCCTGGACCTCGGACGTCACCTTGGCCTCGTTGATATCGCACAGGTACAGCTCATCGGCAATGCCCTGCATGAGCAGACTGTTGGCAACATGTGCTCCTACGTGGCCCTGGCCGACCACACCGATCTTACGCGTCTGGTACATATATGTATCCTTTCGGCCGAGTTTTTCGCGTCGAACCATTGTAGCGTCCTGCTGCCACTTTGCTAGGCTAAAGCGCCATAGATTTTTGGGCATGCCTTAATCTCTACTTTTGGAGTGATTTGGGCCGCTGACGGCATCGCTGGGCGATATGCTCGCGCGGATGGGGCCGGTCGTTGTACCATAGCTGCAACTGACTCGTAAGGAGCATCCATGCCCATTCGCATCCCCGACGCCCTCCCTGCCGCCGCGCAGCTCGAGAGCGAGAACATCTTTGTCATGACCGAGTACCGCGCGCTGCACCAGGACATCCGTCCGCTGCGCGTGCTCATCCTCAACCTCATGCCCACCAAGATCGCCACTGAGACGCAGATCATGCGCAAGCTCTCCAACACGCCGTTGCAGGTGGAGGTAGACCTGCTGCGCACCAAAACGCACGAGGCCACGCATGTGAGTGCCGGCCACCTGGAGACGTTCTACCGCACGTTCGACGACATCCGTGACATCCACTACGACGGCCTGATCATCACGGGCGCGCCGGTGGAACAGATGCCGTTCGAGGAGGTCGACTACTGGCCCGAGCTCTGCCAGATCATGGATTGGTCTACCACACACGTACACTCTACGCTGCACATTTGTTGGGGCGCGCAGGCGGGGCTCTACCATCATTACGGTATCCAGAAGTACGACCTGCCGGCAAAGGCGAGCGGCGTGTTCGAGCATTATCTGGTGAAGCCGCAAAGCCCGCTGGTCCGCGGCTTCGACGACCGTTTCTATGCCGTGCATTCGCGCAACACCGATGTGCGCCGCGAGGACGTGGAGGCCGAGCCGCAGCTTGAGGTCGTGGCCGTGTCCGACGAGGTGGGCCTGTATATCGTCAAGTCGACCGACAGCCGTCGCTTCTTTGTCTTTGGCCACCCCGAGTACGATACCGACACGTTGCGCCTGGAGTACGAGCGCGACGTGAAGCGCGGCCTCAACCCTCAGGTGCCGGCGCATTACTTCCCGGGTGACGACCCCACCGCCGAGCCGCGTAACGTCTGGCGCAGCCAGGCTCAGCTGTTCTACACCAACTGGCTCAACTACTATGTCTACCAGACCACGCCCTACGACCTGGCCCGCGCCGGCGAGGAGCACTAGGCTGTAGCTGTGGTTGCTGCTGCGGCCGTTGCTGTGCTCGCGGCGTGACGAACGTGGATTTTCGGACACACGAGCGTGGATTTTCGGACGTTTACAAATCGAGCGTGGATAATCTCCCACTTTTGGCCGAGGAAGGGGCCAAAAACGGGAGATTTTCCACGCTCGATTTTTCTGTAGCTGTCATGCCGGCGGCCTCATTACACGTCGAGTGCATACGGGCCACGTTGCAAACAAGGTAGTTTTGAGCCACAGCATATTTTCTTTAAAAGAAATCGACGGCTTTAGAGGCGCCAAATTGTGGAGACAGGGACCTCTCGACAACTACCCTACCTGCAGATATAAGCCATCAGCCTAAAACGTCCAAAACCGTCAAGTATTTGGTCAGCGCCCGGACAGCATTTGGTCAGACTTCGCATGAAACCGTCTGGTACGTTTGCGCCGTTCCAAGAGTTGGGAGGCGACATGGGAAACATGACGGCGAATCAAAGACTTACAAGCCACATTAAAGCGTGCGAACAGCAGATGAGCTGCGTGTACGCACGCACGGCGGCGGAGGCAAAGCAGATTGAGCGGCGTGTGGCGGCGGGAAGTCTAGAGGCGGTCATGCCGGGGCTGTATGCGCGTCCGGATTATTGGTCCGAGCTCAAGTTTCGGCAACGTTATCTGCATCGGGTGCGGGCCCTTGCGCAAAAGCATCCCGACTGGACGTTTTGCTCCTATACGGCGGCTGTTATCTATGGCCTTTCGGTTTCGCATGCCAATTTGACGCACATCCATATCGCCGCGGCGCCGGCGCAATCGACGACGCCGGGCTCTCGGGTGATTCGCCATCGTTATGCTCGTCAAACGCGGGCAATCTAGATGGATATTGCCGTGACCGATATCGACCAAACGATTACGGATTGCCTGGTCGATGCATCGTTTGTCGAGGGACTGATCATTGCGGACTCGGCGCTTCATGAGCAGCTGTTGTCGAAGGAGCATCTCGTTGAGGCAATCAACAAGCTTGGCTTAAATCGTCGCGGTGTTGTGACGGCGCGAAGTGTTGCGCGGTGTGCCGATGGCCTATCGGAAAGCGGTGGCGAGTCCAAGGCGCGTGCTCTGATGATTGAGCGCGGCTGGCAGACGCCGGAGCTGCAAGTTGAGCTGTTCGACCCGGTTGAGCCGGGGCGGCCGTATCGAGTTGACTACTTGTGGCGTGTGGGCGACCGGCTGATTATCGGGGAGTTCGACGGATTCGTTAAAAGCGAGAAGGCGGCGGAGGAGGGCAAGCTCGCGAAGGCGCAGTTTGATGAGCGCCAGCGCGAGTCGAGGCTTTCGCTGCTTGATAACTGCAAGATCGTGCGCTTGTGCTGGGATGATCTAAGGGATCCGACAAAGCTCGATCGCAAGCTCAAGGTCGCCGGCGTGCCGCGTGCGTGCTGAGGCAGTTGCAGGGCGTTTGGCTGCACAAGCGTGGAAAATCGGACGGACGAGCGTGGAAATCTGGACGCTTGTTGAATGAGCGTGGATAATCTCCCACTTTTGGCTCGTAAGGGGGCCCAAAGTGGGAGATTTTCCACGCTCGTCTTGCGGGTGCGAAACAGCGGCGATCAGGCGCTGATGATGTGGGGTAGCGGCAGGTCGTGGGCATCGGTGGGAACGCCGTCGACGCGTTGCTCGTCAAAGGCGATGCCGATGATTCGGCATGCGGGCGAGACCGTGGGTAGGTAGCGGTCGTAGCAGCCGCCACCGTAACCCAGGCGCGCGCCGGCGCGGTCGAAGGCTACAAGCGGCACGACGACCATGTCGAGTTCTTCGGCAGGTACGATAGGGAAACGGCTGCTGTCGATGGCCGTGGCCGCGAAGGCCCGCGTGGGGTGGGCGATAAACGGAGCCGCGGACGCATCGGCAGCAGCAACTGCCCGCATACACATGCGCTGGCCACAAGCCATGGCGTCTGTTGCCGAGAACATGCACGGATAGGCCACGCGCCAGCCGCGTTTGGTGGCCGCTGCGGCAAACGCGGCTGGGTCGACCTCGGAACCCATCGCGGCATAGACGGCAACGGTGCGCGGTGCCGCGGCACCCAAGCGATCCAACAGCTCAACAAGTCGCGCACAGATAACGGCAGACTTCGCCGCCCGCACATCCAAATCAATTGCATCGCGCCGAGCAAGCGCCGTCCGCCGCAACTCAGCCTTGTCCATCCCAACCTCCTCTAGCAAACCTGCCAAAAAGGGATAGGTTTATTTTGGCAGGTTTTATCTGGGCAAACGTCGAAGCCGCCACAAAGGCGCCCTGTGTGGCGGCTTCGACTCGACGTTGGCTTCACAGCGCCGCAGCGATCGCTTCAGTCACAAACTTATTGAGTGACTCACCCTTCTTTGCCGCTGCCAGCGCTGCTTGCTTGTGGAGCTCAGAGCCCGTTCTTACGTTGAACGAGCCCTTAAAAGCCCGCTCGGGTTCCTTGCCCTTCTCGGCGCAAAACTCAAGGTAATCGTCGACGGCGTCGTGGAAGCATTGCTCCACTTCTTCAGCCGTGGAGCCTTCAAATACGATTGCGTCCCTAATGCCGGCGACCATACCTGTTAGCACATGCTGTTCGGCATCGAACTCGACCGGGGCGAAATAACCCTTGTATGCCAAAACGTTACTCATGACTACCTCCGACATCTTGCAGAAAGCGAACGATGTTTCGAATGGTCCCCGCTGTCAATTCGTCAGATGGATGAGGCGCGTGCATTACGAACATCCTGCCATCTGATGGCCTGTAGAAGCGAACGCGCGATCCGGACGTCTTGCCTTTGCTGTCCATTTCAAAGCCATATGAAGCCATAACTTTAAGAAAGTCAGCAAATCTATACGTTGAAGGACAGCTAAGCAGCTGGGCGATGAGTTTATCGGATCGAGTCATCCCGCCTCACATTCTGCAACTATATTCTAGTTGCAATTTCAGTTCGATGCAAGCACCTCTACTATAGAACATGTGTGCGTATAGAACAAGTGTTCGAACTACCACGAAGGGCGCCTGTGAACTGCGCCCTTCGTGGTAGTTTTGCTTGCCGTGCCTTAGCCCAGCAGGTCGATGACGTTGAAGCCGGCGTTGCTCTTGGCGATGACGTCGCGGCCGCCAAAGACGCAGGTGGGTGACTCGGCTGCGATGCGCGTTACGTCGGCGCCGAGCGAGCGAAGCTCACCGGGCGTGGCGGCGAGCATCTGGGCGCGGCGCTCCTCGCGCGCATGCGGATCGAACCCGGCCAGGTAGGTCGTGTTGCGGCGCTTGGTGAGCGCGTACGGCTTCACCGGCGCGTCCATGCCGCTCACGCAGCTCACGATAAAGCCCTCAAAGGCGGCCTCGTCGGGATCAAAGCTGCCGAGCCATTCGCCCGCGCGCGCCACGCGCTCAATCGAGGGGTCGATTGCCGGGTCGCGGTAGGTGTAGAACGCCGCCTGACGCTCGCCGGCCGCGCGGAATCCGCAGCCGTACGCGCCGCCCTTAACGCGGATCTCGTTCCACAGATAGTCGTAGGAGAGCGCGTTGGCGGCAACCGCCCAGGCGCCCGTCACGTCGATGCCCAAGCGACGCGGGTCGCACGCGCTTGCCGCAAAACAGATGTCGCTGGGGATGACAAAGGCCTCGTGGCGGTCGCACGGCGTCGGCACCACGAGCGCGTTGCGGCCGGCATCGGCGCCGTCGCCAGCGCCCAGCTCCAGGTCGCCCGCGGCGGCCCAGTATGCGTTAAAGTCCTCGTCGCTGCCGGTAAAGCTCGCCAGGCAGCCATCGGCCACAAAGATGCGGCCTGCCAGCTCGGCAAGCTTGGTACGCAACCCGTTCACGCGCTCGTCAAAGTGGTCGAGCAGGTCGCGCAGGAACAGATAGAAGTCCACGCCCGAAAGCTGCTCGCGCACCACGGCCGAAGGCGAGCTGTAGCTCATCGCGCGACCGAGCGCCGCCGAGTGGCCGTTGTTGATAAAGCCCTGCTCAAGCCCAATGCGAATCTGTGTGAGCACGTCGCGCACGCGGTCGGCGTCGGCATCTGCCAAAAGCGTGCTCGACCATACCTCGCGCGGCAGACTCGCCAGCGCATCGATCTTCTCGGACAGGGCACCGGCGCTCACCAGCAGGTAGGGGCGCACGCCGTCCACTTCGGGCTGCGTCATGACCTCGGTCGTAAAGCTCAAAAAGCCGAGCTTGCCAGCGAGCAAGTTGTCGAGTTCCTCGGCCGAGTGCTCGCGCGTGGGCAGCTGCTTAAGCAGGCGGCAGAGCAGCGTTACGTAGGGCAGGTCCTCAAATGCGACGCAGCTCAGGTCGAAATACTGCATGGCGTAGGCCAGACGGTTGGTGGGGATGCCGTGGCGCAGGCAGGGGATAGGCGCAGTCGTATCCACGACCAGCGGCGGCTCGGAGCGCGCCTCGCCAATGTCGGAAACGTGCAGGCGCGGCAGCGTGGCCTTGGCCTCGGGCGTGTCCTCGGCTTCCTGCGCGGCACGCAGCGCGGCTGTGCGCTCGACCACGTCCGCCAGCTCGACATCGGTCATGGCATCGCGCTTTGCAGCCAGCTCGGCGGCCTCGGCACCCTCCGCGCCCTCGGCGGCGTCCACCGGCACCAGCTCGACCAGCGCCATATGGTCGTTCTGGAGCACGAGCTCGCGCAGCAGGTCCTCAAAGTAGCTACCGTTCAGCTCGCCGCGCAGCTCCTCGTACACCGGGCCATACTTGAGCGCCAGCGTCGCAGCGTCGTCATCGTAGAGCCACGTGCTCAGCGCGTCGCACGCAATGGCCACGCCGTCGGCGATGCCATAGTCGCGCTGGCGCAGGTCGTACTCGTTGCTGCTGATGATGGCCTCTAGGCGCTCGCGCGGAACGCCGTGCTCGCACAGGTCGCGGCAGGCGTCCTGGAACACGCGGCGCAGCTCGCGCGCTACGCCGGGCTGCGCGTTTTGCAGCATGATGAGCTCGTAGGGCTGCAGGCTCTCGGCCGCGGTGTAGCTCACCACGTTGCCGCCCAGGCCGGCGGCCAGAATGGCCTTCTTAACTGGTGCCTCGTTGGAACCCAGCAGCGCCTCGAACAGGATGTCCGCCGCGATCGTGCGCTTGCGGTCGAGCGCACTGCCCAGCACCAGGCCCAGGCCAACCAGGGCGTTTTCGGGCGTGGTGGCCATCTCGACGCGCTTATAATCGCAGGTCACAGGCGCCTGCACGTCCAGCGGATTGGGCGCCAGCGCGGACGGGTCCTCGCCGGCGGCAACGGCCGCGTCCATGCGGCGGCTCGCGGCGCTCGGCTGCGACAGATAGCGCTCGTCCAAAAAGGCCAGCGCGCGGTCCACGTCCAGGTCGCCGTAGAGCGTGATGTAGGAGTTGGAAGGATTGTAGTGGCGCGCGTGCGTGTCCAGGAACTGCTCGTAGGTGAGCGCGGGAATTGCGCGCGGGTCGCCGCCACTCTCGTGCGCATAGGCGGTGTCGGGATAGAGCGCGGCGTTGACGGCGTCGTCCAGCACGCTCATGGGGTCGGACAGCGCGCCCTTCATCTCGTTGAACACCACGCCGTTATAGCGCAGCGTGCCCTCGCGCAGGCTTGCGGAGCTGCCACCGTCATCGCGGTCCTCGCCCTCCGGCAGGTCCAGCTCGTAGTGCCAGCCCTCCTGCTCAAAAATGGTGGGCTTGGTGTAGATGGCCGGGTTGAACACCGCGTCCAGGTACACGTCCATCAGGTTGTACAGATCCTGCTCGTTGGTGGTGGCAACGGGGTAGATGGTCTTGTCGGGGTAGGTCATGGCGTTGAGGAACGTCTGCATGGAGCTCTTGATCAGGTCGACAAACGGCTCCTTGACGGGGAACTTAGCCGATCCGCACAGCACCGAGTGCTCAAGAATATGGAACACGCCGGTGGAATCGGCCGGCGGCGTCTTAAAGCCAATGGCAAAGGCCTTGTTTTCGTCGTCGCACGCCAGGTACAGCAGGCGAGCGCCCGATGCGGTGTGGCGCAGCTCGTAGGCGTCCGAGTCGAGTTCGGGCACGGTCTCGCAGCGCTCGACGGTAAAGCCGTGACAAGTGGTGCCGGGCACCAGCAGCGTGGAGGCAACGGCGCGCGGGTCGGTTGAGGTGGTGGGCATATGCAGTCTCCTTTGACGCCCCAGCGGGGGCGAATCGAGTCGAATCCTCGTGAGTATACCCATATGGGGCCGCGGCTCTGCGGCGAACTGAAGACGATGTGGGTGGACTAGCCTAGCTAGGTTGATAACGAATGCCGCGGGTAGCCGCTGCACCCCGCTAAAGTGAAATAACACCCCGTTTACCGAATCATTTAGGAAATATATGGACTCCTAAAAAATTCTAATATGATATAAGACATCTATCTATAAACTGCTGATTCCTTGCAAAGGTATGGTTGATATGGTTGAAGCAAATAGCGTTGTCCCCCTGTACAAACAGATTGTCCGTGCGCTTTCTGATTCGATCGCCAACGGCACGTACCGCCCGGGAGATAAGCTCCCGACCGAGGCGGAGCTCATCGAGCAATTTGGCGTGAGCCGAATAACGGTTCGCTCCGCAATTAAAGAAATGGAAGATGCTGGGCTTGTTGAGAGGGCCCGCGGCAAGGGCACGTTCGTTTCGTCGGACACACAGATGTATGCCGCGGACGACCGTGAGAGCTTTACCCATTCGTGCCAGCTTGCGGGCAAGCAGGCGTCTACCAGGGTTCTCGCAATGGGCTGGGACTTCCCAAGCCTGCGAGACGCGAAGTTCCTGGGCGTAGACGATACCCAAAAGGTATTGCGTAGTCGTCGTCTGCGCCTTGTGGATGACAAGCCCACGATGCTGGAAACCAATAGCTATTCCGCTGCGCTTTCTTTTTTGGAGCATGAGTCCCTCGAGGATTCGCTGATGGCGGTACTCGATCGCCAGGGGATCAAGATGGGCCCCAACACGCGTACGCTCGAGGTCTGCTATGCGAGCGAGCTCGAGGCGGCATACCTTAACGTGGAGCTGGATTCTCCGCTGCTTCTGTTTGTCGACAGGCGCTATGCACCAAGCGGCGAGCCGCTTTTCATCTCCCGTCAGGTGTACTGCACCGAGCGACTGAAGTTCTATTTGTAAATTAGAGATAGATTGGTCAATTTACCGACCAATTGCTACCGTTCGCGGATTTGGAAAATAGACACACCGCGTAGGGTAGATTGCTAATATACTTTGTTATGACAATATAGTACGTCTTATTGATATTGGAGAACTATGAATAAGATATTGCTAGCGAGTCATGGTTATCTCGCCCAAGGTATGAAGAGCTCTCTCGAGATCCTGATGGGCGCCAACGACCGAATCGAGTGTCTGTGCGCCTATGTCGATGACGACACGAGGGATGTCGCAGCGCTTATCGATGCTTGGATGGAGTCGAAGGACCCTGCCGACTCTTGGTTTGTCGTGACTGACATCTTTGGCGGCTCTGTAAACAACGAATTCATTCAGAGGCAGACCGCCGGATCGTTTACGTTGATCACCGGAATGAACTTGCCGCTGCTGGTGGAAATGGCTACACAGCTGGACTCCCTGGATGCGGACAAGGCCAAAGCTGCGGTCGAGGGATCACGTTCGTTTATCATGCTTTGTGAGGCGGCGGACATGCTTGCCGATGTCGAAGAAGAAGAGTTCTAGTTAGTTCTGGTTCGAGCCCTAGCTAAGGGCCACGCCTGTCATTACCTTTATTACGTGCGGAGATGATTACGATGATTAAGCTTACGAGAGTTGATTACCGATTGATTCACGGCCAGGTCGCCATGTCTTGGACACATGCGCTGGATGTCGATTGCATCCTGTGTGCCAGCGACGCCGTGGCAAAAGACGACATGAGAAAAGCCGCATTGAGGCTAGCTCGTCCCAACGGCGTGAAGCTCGTCATAAAAGACGTAAACGCTGCTATCGAGGCGCTCAACAGCGGCGTCACCGACAAGTATTCGCTGTTTATCATTGTCGAGACGATCGAGGATGCCTATCGCCTTGCTAAGGGTTGCAAAGACATCAAGGAGATCAATCTGGGCGGAACTCGAAAGTCTCCCGAGACCACGCTTCATCCGACCCCCGCGATCTTTGCGACCGAAACCGATGCCGAGCATATCCAAGAGCTTGTGAACGATGGCGTGGTTATCGAAATCCGTCAGGTTCCCAATGACTCAAAGGTACTTGCCAAGGACGTTTTCTAGCTGGAAACATGCCATTGTCTAGCATTTATTAACCAGGTCCTCCTTTCTTAAGCCCGTCGATCATTTAATCGGCGGGCTTTTTATTAAAGAAAAATCAAAAAAAATCTGAAATAGCTCTTGCATAGTTAGTTATATAAAGTATTATAACGTCATGGGATGAATGAAGGGTTCATCCAAGTGAGTTAGGAGTAAGGGATGTTCAATTTCGATGAGCCTCGTTACGAGAAGGTTGTGAGCGATGCCCTCGCTCTCCGTCCTCAGATTGAGGCTGCCGTGGACAAGGTCTGCGAGCAGGGTTATTCCAACATCTTCTTCATCGGCTGCGGTGGCACCTGGGCCCACACGCTCCCGATGAAGTATTGGGTCGAGACCACCACGGCCGACGTCGACGTCCACTGCGAGATTGCCGCTGAGTTCCTCGCATGCCCGCCCAAGACCTTCAACAAGGACTCGGTCTGCGTCTTCTCCACCCGTACCGGCACCACCCCCGAGATCATCGAGGCCGCCAAGTTCTGCCAGGAGCAGGGTGCCCGCACGCTGATGTATGTCTCCAACGACAACACCCCGGCCACCGAGTACGCCGATTACAAGTTCTTCAGCTTCGCCGAGGACGACGTTCTGTGCGAGGCCATCTACACCTACCAGATCACGCTGGTCGCCCGCTTCCTCAAGAACGCCGGCGCCTTCCCCAAGTACGACACCTTCATGGAGGAGTTCGGCAACATCGCCCCGTACCTCATCAAGGCCAAGGACGCTCAGGACGAGCGCTGCGCCGCCATGGCCGAGGACTTCAAGGACACCGACTACCACATGGTGATCGGCTCCGGCATGCTCTGGGGTGAGGCCTACGACTACGCTATGTGCATCCTCGAGGAGATGCAGTGGATCAAGACCAAGTCCATCCACGCCGCCGAGTTCTTCCACGGCACCATCGAGCTGTGCGAGGAGGGCACGAGCCTCATCATGCTCTACGGCGAGGACGACACCCGTAAGCTCATGGACCGCGTGGACAACTTCACTCATATGCTCGCTGACGAGAAGGGCGTCCATGTCCGCGTGAACAAGTTCGACACCGCCGAGGTCGAGCTGCCGTTCAGCGACCCCGAGTTCCGCAAGATCGTCTCCCCGATGGTCACCTACACCATCACCGAGCGTCTGAGCTGCCATCTCGAGCACGTCCGTAACCACCCGCTCACCACGCGTCGTTACTATCACCAGATGAACTACTAATCCTCTCAAATTGCTGCGGTTGTCTGCAGGCGAGCTGCGCAGAATGCCTCGCCTGCAGACCTGTTTCTGGGGTTGATCGAAATGGTTGTCCAGTATCTTCTAGTTGCACTGGTCGCATTTATTGCGTCCATGGACGAGCAATTATTTGGCATTACGATGCTTGGTCGTCCGCTGTTTACGAGCCTGTTCGTTGGCTTGATCCTTGGCGATGTCCAGCAGGGCGTTATCGTCGGCGCTGCTTTGGAGTCCATGTTCATGGGCGCCATCATGGTCGGCGCGGCGGTTCCTCCCGAGGTCTATGCCTCCGGCGTGCTTGGCTGCGCGTTTGCCGTCATTACGGGTACGGGCACGGCAACTGCCGTCGCGCTCGCCCTTCCCGTCTCCGTCTTCCTTCAGGTGTGGCGCAACTTCTGCTACGCCGTTCCGGGTGCCTTTGCCTGCAAGAAGATTGAGACCGCTCTGGCAAATCGCGATCTTGCCAAGGCGAACCTGTACCATCTGACCGTCGTGCCGCTGTCGATTGGCATTCCGTCTGCACTGCTGGTGTTTTGCTCGCTGTTCTTTGGTGCCGACCTCATCAACAATGCGCTCAACGCGATTCCGCAGTTTGTGATGGACGGCCTCAACGTTGCATCCGGCGTCATGGTCTGCATCGGCTTCGCACTTCTTATTAGGACCATGGGCGACAACAAGCTTCTTCCCTGGCTGTTCCTGGGATTCATTATGGTCATCTACCTCAAGATGGACGTTGTCGGTGTTGCCGCTGCCGCTATCTGCGTCGCGCTGCTCCTGGCCTTCCGCGAGGGCTCGGCCGGTCCGCAGGCGGTTGCCGAGGATGAAGAGGAGGACTTCTAATGGCTACCCAGAACACCGATCTCAAAGAGGCCAAGAAGGACGCGATTATGACTCCCGATATGTATCGGAGCATGTTCCTTCGCCAGTTTACGAGCCAGTGCTCGCAGTCGTACGACAAGATGATGGCAATGGGCTTCATGTACACCATTCAGAAGCCCCTGCGAAAGATCTATCCCAACGACGACGATTACTATGCGGCACTTGATCGCCATACCGAGTTCTTTAACATCACGCCTCATGTGCTTCCGTTTGTAGCCGGCCTAACGGTTTCGATGGAAGAGCAGGCGGCTGCCGATAAGAACTTCGACACGTCCTCGATTAACGCCATGAAGGTCGGCCTCATGGGACCGCTTTCCGGCATTGGCGATTCGTTCTACTGGGGTACGTTCCGCGTGGTCGCCGCCGGCATTGGTATTGGCATCGCTTCGACGGGCAACCCGCTCGGCCCCATCGTGTATGCGCTCATCTACTCCGTGATTAACTTTGCAACGCGTATCGTCGCAGCCCATCTGGGTTACGACCTGGGAACCAAGTTCCTGCAGCAGTCCGAAGAGAACAACCTTATGTCTCGCATGACGCATGCTGCCGGTGTCCTCGGAATGACCGTTATCGGCGCAATGATTGCGGCACAGGTCTCGCTGTCCACGGCTTTGACCTTTGATGTGGGTGGTTCGGAGATTGTCCTGCAGGATCTGTTCGATTCGATCTTCCCCGGTCTGCTGCCCTTGCTGGCAACGTTCGCTTGCGTTGCCCTCTATAAAAAGGGTGTCAAGACCATTTGGATTATTATTGGCATCTTCGCGATCTGCATCATCGGAACGGGTTTGGGAGTGTTCGCGGCGGCGTAATGTTGACTGCTACGCTCGCGCGTTGGATAACTAACTGACCGTTTGAAAACGGGGCTCGGCGTAAGGCCGGCCCCGTTTTTTGTTTGAGGGACTTTCCGACCGTCCAAAAATCCACGCTCGTTCATTACTCACGTATCTCTCATCTCTCATTCGTCACTAATACGAGAGATAACAGAAAGACGAGAGATAAATATGAGAGATAACTGATCAGCAAAGAGACAAGCAATCATGGTATTGTCTCAATACTGATTGTTCTACCAGCAAAAACATGTTTAAATGAAACAAATGGCAGATATCTTATCTTTCATCTCTCACTTATCTCTAATATGAGAGATAGCAGAAAGATGAGAGATAATTACGAGAGATAACTGAGAGACGAAGGAAATCTATTCGCGGCATTCTCCGCCGGGCCGAGCGAAAGGACATGCAGATGAACGAAAACGAGCTGACCGGTCTGCTCGAGTCTTTAAGGCGCATGGGCTCGGACGATCTTAACGTCGAGGTCAAGGAGAGCGCCACGACGCTTTCCCGCGACGTATGGGAAACGGTTAGCGCATTCGCGAATACCGCTGGCGGAATTATCGTGCTCGGCGTGAGCGAGCGCGCGGGCTTTGTCCCGGTTGAGAACTTTGAGACCGAGAAGGTGCTCAACCAATTCGTAGCGGGCATGGGTGATGCCGGCGGGCGCGGAAAACTGGCCAATCCGCCCAAATACACCATTGAACGCGTGGAGCTCCAGGGCACCGTGGTTCTGGTCATCACGATTGAGGAGCTCGACCCGTCGAGCAAGCCTTGTTATGTCATAGAGCGGGGCGCTCAAGGCGGCAGCTACAAACGCATCGATGATAAAGATGTTCCGCTCTCGTCGACCGAGGTCCTGTCCTTGTCATCGTATGAACGGGCGAGCCCCAGTGATCGCGATGCAGTGCCCGGCGCGGTCGCAGGCGATCTTGACGAGGCCCTGGTCGACCGCACGATAGAGCGTGCTTTCTCACTGACACCTCGTGCGATGCGCGGCGCGCCGGACAAGAAAACGAAGCTGGAGCGCCTGAATTTCCTCGACTCGCAGGGCAATGTTACTAAGGCCGGGCTCCTGGCCGCGGGTGCCTATCCCCAGCAGTTCTATCCCAAGCTCTTTATCGATGTGGCGGTCTATGCCGGAACGCAGAAGGGCGCGGCGGGGTCGTTGAGGTTCATGGACCGTACGATCTGCGAGGGGACGTTGGGTGAAATGATCTCGGATGCCGTCGCGGCGGTCGCCAAGAATTTACGACGAACCTCGATGATCAAAGGCGTCTCGCGTGTCGACTCGCTGGAGATTCCCGAGGAGGTCCTGCGCGAGGCAATCGCCAACGCCGTAATCCACCGAGAATACGGAGACCGGTTCTGTGGGCAGTCGATCGCTGTTGACGTCTTTGATGACCGTATCGAAGTGACGAACCCCGGCGGCCTATACGGAGGAAAGACTCGCGAGAACCTGTTTGACGGCAGCTCCCGATGTCGCAATGCGACGCTTGTGAAACTGATGTCGATTGTTCCGCTGCCGGATGGTGCAGGTTCGCCGGCTGAGGGCAATGGCTCAGGCATCCCGATGATGTTTGACGCCATGCGCGCGCATGGTTTGTCGGAGCCTCTGTTTTGCCCTGGTTTTGACCGGTTTAAGGTTGTCCTCTATCGCTCAAAGGTTGAGCAGGTCGATCATGGCGGGGACCTGATCATGGCGGCCCTCAAGCGCTATGACGAGTTGGGAACGCGCGAGCTGGCAGAATGCACGGGACTCACCGTCTCCCAGGTTAGGGTACGCGTCAATGCGCTCATCGCACAGGGCGAGCTTGAACCTACGGCGTCGGCGACGAGCCGCAACCGCAAGTATCGACTGTCAGAGCGCGTGGAATAAATGCATTAGTGGACGAGGCGACCCAATAATCGACCCTCAATTGGCGCCCACTAAGGTAAAGCGGTTGTTGCTCAGTCGACGGTGATGCTGAAGACTCGGCTTACGCCGGCATGGCCCCGAACCCGTCCATCAAGAACAGCCTAAGAACCAGCTTGATGACATATCCCGGTTTGACTTCTGCCGCGTCAAAGACGTGGCGCTCGGCGAGCTCGCTGCAGTATGCATAGATGTCGCGGATAAGGTCCGCGCCCGAAAGCGTAAACATGTAGCCTGCGTCCGAAAGCGCATTGGGCGCGGCGGGCAACTTGGCCATGTGGCAGAACGTTTGCAGGTCGGGCGCCATAACATTCTGGTAGTCGAGGTGGCCGCCGGCATCCTGTTCGGCAAGCTCCAATTGGCGCACGAAATCCAGCGCCGCTGCCAGCACAAAGCTCGGCGTAGGCGCGTTGACGTCCTCCGTGCTCGCCACGAGCCTGCCCGCTGCCTGCGTGACAAGCCAGGCGACCTCGCGCTGGCAGCGCACGGCCTTGCGCGTCACCGGCTTGATGGACGAAGAAGAAACGCTCCCCTTAGGCGGATTCGAAACAGCCACAAGACCCTCCCATGAACGACCCGGCCCAACAAGCCCGGATGAAACACGTGCTATATCAGTATACAGGGGAGTGGGATGGCGGGGTACGAGCGCGCCAACGGCAAACCGAGAGCATCAACGATGTGCCGATCACGGAATGAGATCTCGTAATAATTGACTCTCGGTCATATTATTGAGGGGCATGACTCGCGTTCGTATGGTTGTAGGTGCTGGCGATGAACGACATTGACCTTGCTGTTCCGTTGATGAATGGACCAAGCTATGACCGTGCCTGCAGTCTTGTGCCTTCTGAATACGTTGAGGCATGGGAGTGGTTTCTGGGTGAGGAGCAGCGCGGCGGCGTTTGGACCAGCCTTCCGCACCACACCAAGGAAGATAGCCCTCAGTATCAGTATCGTTTGAGAATTGGCTCGGACTTCTTTCCCGTAACGCGGGATTCAGGGATCTTCTGGCCGGGCCAGGATCGGGTGAAGCAAGATCCCAATAAGATCTTTGCGCTTTCGGTCCATAACTCTAAAAAGAGCTTCTACACCGATGTGCCTCCGCTCTATTTGGACGATGGTACGTGGGTCATTAAGTACTCGGTTCAAGCGCCGGGTACCGTTGGTTTTCGAGACCAGAATTACAACCGTAAAATGCTCAACTGCATGGAATGCGGCGTTCCAGTCGGAGTCATATTTGCAACCGAGGTGGGCTATAAGGTGCTCGGCCTTGCGTTTGTTGAGCGGTTCGAGCCCGAAAACGGATGGTTTGTTCTGCACGGTCCTGTTCATAAAGGCGGGCCGGACCCTCGTTTTGCGCCCGACATGAGTTATCTGAAGCGCATGCCCGTCGATATTGAGTTTGCCGGACAGGGTGCGACCGACGACGAAAAGGTCCGCTATGCGTTAAGGCGCGAGCGATTGGGGCAACAATGGTTCCGCAAACAGCTCGTTGCCGCCTATGACGGCCGTTGCGCGGTGTCGGACTGCGGCGTCAGCGAAGCTCTGGAGGCTGCGCATATCGAGAATTACTCGGGACCCAAATCGCAGGTTGCCAGCAACGGCATTCTGCTTCGGCGCGACCTTCATTCCCTATTTGATGCTCACCTGATTTCGTTTGAGCCTGTTTGCGGCGAATATCGGCTGTGCGGATCGTACCTGCTGGATAAGACTGACTACGCTTCCTTTGCGGGTGCGACGCTAAGGCAGCCGAATGAGCGTCAGTGGCGACCCAATACGGTGTTTCTTGAGGCCCATCGCATTGAGTTCGATCGCTCGGAAAAGAAGCGTGAAAAGGCGGGGCTTCTGCCGTATTAGCGTATTTGGCTTTGGCATTCTTTGACGATCGTGTTGTTTGATCGGATCGCGTGGCGATGCAATCTCGCGCACGCCCGCCGGTGCATGCTCTTCCTGATTTGTATAGCGAGAGGGGAGCGTGTATGAGCTGGCGAGGCGATATTGCGATGGGGAAGTACGGAAAACTGCCGTGTGCCCTTATCGACAACAATATGTTTCCGAGCGTAGAGGTTGATCGCGGGTCGTTTGTCGTCGCCTGCCCTTGCTGCGGCTCGCAAATACCGTGTCTCGACATTCGGTTCATCGATGCGCGCGACAGGCTCAGCGACGAAGTGAGAAAACGGACAGGCGTTCATATGCCGGTGTATCCGGAGAAATGCCCTGTTTGTGGCCTCGATATCGTGTGCGACGCCGGCGACGAGGGATAGGTGATGCGGAGGAGCTGACTGTGAAGGCCTCTCCGTCCCTACAAATAAATCCCCTCACCGAGCTGCTTGTGGAACTCGGCGTGATGGTCGCGTGCCCAGGTAAAGAGCGCCTGGTCAAAATTGGTGCGCGTGGCCGGGACGCCAAAGACGCCGGCAACTTCGACGCGCACAAACTCCAGTGCCGGTAGCTTGTTGATGGCAGTGAGGGCAAACGGGGACGAGGGCTCCTCGAACAGATAGCGGCTGCCTTGCAGCGCGTCGCAACTGGTGCACGTGTTGCCGAGCGACGGGGCTTTGGAGGCTCGCGCGCCTACGGGCTTGTAGCCGCAGCGCTTATGAAGGTAGTCGCGGATCTCGCCCGGCACGCAGCCAAGAGTGGGCACGATGGCGAGTGCGTTGGCGCTGGCCGTGTCGATGGCAATGTGCCCGGCTTCGTTAGGCGCGTGCGCGATGGCGATGCTCTCGTCGTTATCGGTTCGATAGGGAATGCCGAAGGCCGCGACCGAGGTCTCTTTGTGACACTTCCAGCACTCGCGCTTGCCCAGTACTAGATATATACGGCGCTGAGGGGTCGGATCGGTCAACGCCGGGCAGCCACTCGGCAAAGGGCTCGGGGTTAACGCCGCTGGGTACATACCAGATCTTCTTAGCCCGATCCCACTTGGCGCCCAGGGCCTTGGCCTCGTCTTTGTGCGAAAAGGGAACATCGAGCTCGGTGCGCATGGCGGCTCCTTGGTGCTGCAGGTGCAAGTGGCTCAAGGATACCGCAGAGCGCAGACATCGCGGCGTTTTGTCGAGAAGTTGCGGCTCGGATGGGTTCGAGACGCGTTGGTCTCGGCCTCGGTGGCTATTGACGCGGTTTTGTGCATGGGCAGGGTGGTTGCTTGGGCGGTTGGAGCTGCCAGCGGATTTGGCGACATAAAACAAAACAGCCCAGAGACATAGTCTCTGGGCTGCGAACATTTGGTGGGCGTTAGAAGATTTGAACTTCTGACCTCTTCCGTGTC
>CATYJA010000022.1:0-21195 GCA_958407545.1 uncultured Collinsella sp.
CATATGCCTGCGGTATCATATTGCGCCGTGTATCGTTTCCAAACACACGTCTCTATAACGTAACAGGAGATCACATGGACGCAACCGCAATTATCCTCGCTGCCGGCGAGGGCACCCGCATGAAGTCGAACCACTGCAAGGTTTCGCACAAGATCCTGGGCAAGCCTATGGTCCAGTGGATCGTCGACGCCACCATCAAGGCCGGCTGCAGCCGCGTCGTGGTCGTCATCGGCAGCCACGCCGACGAGATGCGCGCCCTCATCGACGGCGCCTACGCCAGCAGCGCCACCAAGGTCGAGTGCGTCGAGCAGACCGAGCGCCTGGGCACCGGTCACGCCGTGAAGGTCGCGCTCGAGGCCTGCGGCATCACGCAAGGCCCCGTCGTCGTGCTCAACGGCGACCTGCCGCTCATCACCGCCGACACCGTCGCCAAGTTCGCACAGACCGTCGCTACCGGCGAGCTCGCCTGCACCGTCATGACCATGACCCCGCCCGACCCCTTCGGCTACGGCCGCATCAAGCTGGGCGCCGACGGCCAGATCGAGCGCATCATCGAGCAGAAGGACTGCACGCCCGAGCAGGCCGCCACGCTGCTGGAGTGCAACGCCGGCTGCTACGCCTTTGACGGCGCGCAGCTCGCCGCCCACATTAACGAGATCGGCAACGACAACGCGCAGTCCGAGTACTACCTGCCCGACATGCTCGAAATCCTCAAGGGTCACGGCCAGGCGGTCTCCATCTTCCACTGCGATGACTACCGCGACGGCCTGGGCGTCAACAGCCGCATTCAGCTCGCGCAGCTCACCGCTATCGCGCGCGACCGCATCAACGAGCACTGGATGGCCGAGGGCGTCACGTTCATCGATCCCACGCAGGCCTGGATCGGCCCCGATGCCACCATCGGCCGCGACACCGTCGTGTGGCCGCAGACGCACCTGATCGGCCACGTCACCGTGGGCGAGGAGTGCCAGCTCGGCCCCAACAGCCGCCTCACCGACACCACCGTCGGCAGCGGCTGCACCATCGATGAGACTATCGCCATCGAGGCCGTCATCGAGAACGGCGTCGACTGCGGCCCGCGCGCCTACCTGCGCCCGGGCACCCACATGCTCGACGGCTCCAAGGCCGGCACGCACGTGGAGATCAAGAAGTCCACGATCGGCGAGGGCTCCAAGGTGCCGCACCTGTCCTACATCGGCGACACTACCATGGGCTCCGGCGTCAACGTGGGCGCAGGCTCCATCACCTGCAACTACGACGGCGTGCACAAGCACAAGACCGTCATCGGCAAGGACGCCTTCATCGGTTCCGACACCATGATGGTCGCGCCCGCCCAGATCGGCGACGGCGCGCTCGTAGCCGCCGGCTCCGTCATCACCGAGCCGGTCCCGGCAGACGCACTCGGCCTGGGTCGTGCCCGTCAGGTAAACATTGAGGGCTGGGCCGCCGATTATCGCCGCCGCCTGCACGAGGACGACGAGGTATAACGTTTTACCAAGCATCTAAGGAGCTGTTCCCATGGGGGCGGCTCCTTTTTCTATCGTGACCTGCGCAACCGGATGAGTGGTCGGTTCGTGTCCGTTGACGGTAAAGACGTTATCAGGACTCGATAAACCCCGTCGCGCGGTTACAATGCAAAAAGGCATCTATATGGCATTCGATATATAAAGGAGAAGGGTAATGCCGATTAATGATCCCGAGAAGTCGGAGAATATGCGCAAGTCCATCCGCGTGTATTCCGGTTCCTCCAACCGTCCCCTCGCTCAGAAGATTGCTGAGTACCTTGGGGTCGAGCTTTCGGGCCTTACGCTAAAGCAGTTCGCCAATGGTGAGATTTACGCCCGCTACGACGAGACCGTCCGCGGCGCCGACGTCTTCCTGATTCAGTCCGTGGCCGGCGGCAACGTCAACGACATGCTCATGGAGCTGCTCATCGCCACCGACGCTGCCAAGCGCGCATCCGCCCGCTCCATCACCGCCGTTATCACCCACTACGGCTATGCCCGCCAGGACCGCAAGGCCGGCCCGCGCGAGCCCATCACCGCCCGCCTCGTCGCCAACCTGCTCGAGCGCGCCGGCGTCAATCGCATCATCACCCTCGACCTGCACCAGGGCCAGATCCAGGGCTTCTTTGATATCCCGGTTAACCACCTGTCCGCGCTGCCGCTGTTTGGCCAGTACTACAACGACATGCACTTCGACACCGACAACCTGGTTGTCGTCTCCCCCGACGTGGGTCGCGCCAAGGCCGCCAAGAAGCTGTCCGACATGCTCGGCTGCGACCTGGCCATCGCCCACAAGGGCCGTCCGCGCCACAACGCCGCCGAGGTCATGGGCATCATCGGTGACATCAAGGGCAAGACCTGCATCATCAACGACGACATGATCGACACCGCTGGCACCCTGTGCGCCAACGTCAAGGAGCTCAAGGCCATGGGCGCCGGCGACATCTACGTCTGCGCCACCCACGGCATCTTCTCGGGCCCGGCTATCGAGCGCCTGAACGATGCCCCGATCGTCGAGTGCGTCGTCACCGATGCCATCCCCGTCGAGGTCGGCGGCAAGATCAAGACCATCTCGGTCGCCGAGGAGTTCGCTCAGGCCATCTCCGCCGTTTACCACGAGGAGCCCGTCTCCACGCTCGTCGGCGGCGATTTCGCGCTGTAGTCGCATCGTCCTTGCAACCCGGCGCATCGCCGTCGGAACAGAAGAAACCCCCGCGCTCCCCCTTGCTTCGCAAAGGTCGCGCGGGGGTTTCTTCTGTTCCGACGGCTCGCTCTGCCGCGGCCGCGCTTTTGTCTGGTGGGATTTCGCTGAAGCAAAGCCTCGCCTTCGGCGGGCGTGGTAGCCTTTGTCGTTGATTGAACTTTTTATGTAACGGAAGGACAAATATGGCAGCTGCACAGCCGCTTAAGATTCGCATGGTTGCCGGGCTTGGCAACCCTGGCGAGGAATATGCCGAGACCCGCCACAACGCCGGCTTTAAGGCAATCGACGAGCTGGCCCGTCAGGCCGGCGTCACGTACTGGAAAAACCAGGCAGGCGCCGAGGTCGCGCTCATTAATATCAACGATGCCGAGGAAGAGAACGGCAAGCGCCAGATCGTGCTGGTCAAGCCGCAGTCGTATATGAATACCTCGGGTGGCCCCATCTCCAAGCTCTGCCGCGAGTACAAAATCAAGGCCGAGGAGCTACTCGTGATTCACGACGAGCTCGACATTCCCGCCGGCGACGTACGTGTTAAGGTGGGCGGCGGCCACGCCGGCCACAACGGCCTGCGCTCCATCATCGACAAGATGGGCAGCCGCGACTTCAGCCGCATCCGCACCGGTATCGGCAACCCTCCCGGCAAGATGGCCGTGGCAGACTACGTGCTCAAGCAGCTGCGCGCCCGCGAGGCCGAGGACTTCCAGGACACCTGCGCCCGCGCCGCAGATGCCGCCGGTCTGGCCATCGTCCACGGCGTAATCTACGCCCGCGATCACGTAAACGGCGCCGCTTCCGCCAACGGGAAGCACTAAAACCTACCATTTAGGGACAGGTTTATTTTGGCAGCTTTTATCTGCGGAAACGCCGCAGTCGATACATCGCAATAAACATGCTGCCACCATACATGCATAACGCCCCAAAGGGGGCCGGCCTCAACGAAGCGCGAGGCCGGCCCCCTTTGCCGTTTTGCCTGATAAAACCGACCAAAATAAACCTGTCCCTTTTTGGCAGGTCACTTTTCCCGCCTGCCAAAGATACACGTAAGCGACATTGCCATGAGGGTATAATTTGCACCGTATGTCTGCACAACGCCTGTGCGCGTACGGTTTTACTCGGGCTACCGTCCATTTCCGTGGAGGCACGGTTCGGCAGCCCTAACAAGAGAGGGGTTCTATGTATAAGATCCTGGAGAAGACGCAGTTCTCGGAGAAGGTGTTCAAGTTCCGCATCGAGGCGCCCGCAATCGCCAAGCATGCGCACGCTGGACAGTTCCTCATGGTTCGCGCCAACGAGACGGGCGAGCGCGTCCCGTTTACCCTGGCCGGCTGGAACGGTGACGAGGGCTGGGTCGAGTTCATCTTCATGGTGATCGGCAAGACCACCGAGATGCTTTCCACCTACGAGGCCGGCGAGTCGCTGCGCGACGTCGTGGGCCCGCTGGGCGTTCCCACCGAGATGGCCGAGGGCCCCTGCGCCGTCATTGGCGGCGGCGTCGGCCTGGCAATTGCCTTCCCGGTCGCCAAGCACCTGGTCGAGACCGGCCACGAGGTGCACGCCATCATGGGCGCCCGCACCAAGGACCTCCTGCTCATGGAGGACCAGTTCCGCGAGCTCCTCGACGAGGACCACATCCACATCACCACTGACGACGGCTCCTACGGCGAGCAGGGCGTTGTCACCGCTCCGCTGGAGCGTCTGCTGCAGGACAAGGCCGTGAGCCAGGTCTTCTGCGTCGGCCCCGTTCCGATGATGAAGTTCTCGACCCTCACCGCCCAGAAGTACGACACCCCCATCACCGCGTCCCTCAACCCCATCATGGTTGACGGCACCGGCATGTGCGGCTGCTGCCGCGTCGAGGTGGGCGGCGTGACCAAGTTCGCTTGCGTCGACGGCCCCGACTTCGATGCTACCCTGGTCGACTGGGATGACCTTCGTGCCCGCCAGGCCGCTTACCGTTCCGAAGAGGGCGAGTCCCTCAAGGCCTATGAGGAAAAGAGCTGCGCATGCCACTAGTTAACGGTCGTTTCGTTGCCGATATGAAGTCGCCCCGCACCCCCGATAACGAGGAGCCGGCTGCCGAGCGCGCCTGCGACTTCCGCCCCGTCGACAAGGGCTTCACCGAGGAGATGGCGCTGGCCGAGGCCGAGCGCTGCCTCAACTGCAAGAAGCCGTTCTGTGTTGAGGGCTGCCCCGTCAACATCAACATCCCCCGCTTTATCGAGCAGATCCGCGCGAAGGACTTCGGCGGCGCTCTCGATACCATCCGCGAGGACTCCATGCTTCCCGCCATCTGCGGCCGTGTCTGCCCGCAGGAGAACCAGTGCGAGGGCAAGTGCATCCGTGGTAAAAAGTCCGAGCCCGTGGCCATCGGCCAGCTCGAGCGCTTCCTGGGTGATCGCCCCGAGCTCGCCTCCACGCCCAAGATGGCCCCCAAGAACGGCAAGAAGGTCGCCGTCGTCGGCTCCGGCCCGTCCGGCATCACCTGCGCCGGCGAGCTCGCCCGTAACGGCTTTGACGTTACCGTCTTCGAGGCCTTCTTCACCGGCGGCGGCGTGCTGGTCTACGGCATCCCCGAGTTCCGTCTGCCCAAGGCGGTCGTCAAGCGCGAGATTGACGGCCTGGAGGACATGGGCGTCAAGTTTGAGTACAACTCCGTCGTGGGCAACATGGCCACGGCCGAGGAGCTGTTCGAGCAGGGCTTCGACGCCATCTACGTGGCGACCGGCGCTGGCCTGCCCAAGTTCCTCAACGTCCCCGGCGAGAACCTGCCCAACGTCTTCTTCGCGAACGAGTACCTCACCCGCGTGAACCTGATGAAGGCCAACAAGTTCCCCGAGTACGACACCCCCACCAAGCACGGCAAGAACGTCGTCGTCTTTGGCGGCGGCAACGTGGCTATGGACGCCGTCCGTACTGCCAAGCGCCTGGGCGCCGAGCATGCCATCATCGCCTACCGTCGTACCGAGGACGAGATGCCCTGCCGTCGCGCCGAGCTGCACCATGCTAAGGCCGAAGGCGTCGAGGTTCTGCCGCTCGTCTCCCCGCTCGAGTTTGTCGCTGGCGAGGACGGCTCCGTGTGCGCCGTCAAGGTCCAGAAGATGGAACTCGGCGAGCCTGACGAGTCCGGCCGTCGTCGCCCGGTGCCCATCGAGGGCGCCATCGAGGAGATCCCCTGCGACGTCGCGATCTCGGCTATCGGCACCAACGCCAACCCCTTCGCTGCCAAGATCGGCGGCAAGATGGAGCTCAACAAGTGGGGCTACATCGTTGCCGACGAGGAGACCGGCCAGACCACCGATCCCCGCATCTGGGCCGGCGGCGACATCGTCACCGGTGCCGCTACGGTCATTCTGGCGATGGGCGCCGGCAAGAAGGCCGCTGCCTCCATCACCAAGAGCCTGCTGGGCGAATAATCACCTGCAGCGCTAGCCCCCAAACGGCAAAGTCCCCGTCGAGCACACGCCCGGCGGGGACTTTTTCTATGCCGATCGCCCGACCACCACGATGGGGACAGGCACCTTTGTGATGGTTTTGGTCGGTTAGCCTTCGAGCTGCGCTACCTTGTAGCGGTAGGCAGCGGCGATGACATCTTTGCAGCCCTCGCGGCCCAGCTTGGCGCGGTTGACGACGATGTCTTTACCGCTCGTCATCTTCCACTTTCCGGCACTGTAGCGCTTATAGAACGCCTCGCGCGCCTTCTGCTGCTGTTTGACCAGCTTGGCGCCCTTCTTTTTGTTAAGGCCACGCTTTTTGCGCACAATCTCGACGCGGTCCTCAAAGGGGGCTGTCACCAACACGGCAATGTGGTTGGGGTTGTTACGCAGCAGGTAATCGGACAGACGGCCTTCGATAATGCAGCTCTCGGTCTCGCCCAGATCCAAAATCACCTGGCTCATCTTTTGGAACAACTTGTCCGAGTACGAACGGGCATCGTAGCGGTCGGGCAGAAACGCCATGTTCTCCACGGCCAGGCGCTCGTCGTAGGCAGCCATCTTGTCGAGCGACTCGCCCGCGCGCAGCGACGCACGCACCAGCAGCTCGTTATCGTACAGCGGAATCCCCAACTCGTCGGCAAGCATGCGACCAATCTCGTGGCCCTCGGCGCCAAAGTCGCGCGCGATGGTAATGACCACAGGACTCTTCTTATTCACCAGATCGCTCATCGCGATTCCTTTCTCTATGTGACAAAGGGGCTGTCCCTTTGCCACATTCTACGCTGCCACCATTCGCCTCTGATATGCGCGGACCAGCAGCGAGATACCAAAGTTGAGTACAAAGTACATCGCAAACACCAGGCCGTAGAGCATAAGCACCTGCGACAGGTCGATCGCGTGGGCCATCACGACGTTTGCCGTGTACATGAGCTCGGCCACGTTAATGCCCGAAAGATACGAGCTGTCCTTGATGACGGTCGTGCACTGGCTAAACAGCGCCGGAATGATCGTCTTAAACGTCTGCGGCAGAATGATGTAGCGCATGGTGGCAAAGAAGCCGAAGCCCTGGCTCTGCGCTGCCTCAAACTGGCCGCGCGGAATCGAGTTGAGGCCGCCGCGCACAATCTCGGCCATAACAGCGCTGGTAAACAGCGTAAAGGCGATGGTCGAAATCACAATGTCCAAACCCTGCACCGTAAAGTAGATAAAAAGGATCCACAGCAGGTTCGGCGTGCAACGGAACAGCTCGATATAGGCACTCACCAAAATACGGAACGGGCGGGGCGCATAGCTTTTAACAAGCGCCAGCACCGTGCCAAAGATGAGCGAGAAAAAGATCGACAGCGCCGAGATCTCGATCGTCTTAACAAAGCCGCCCCAGATGTAGAGCAGGTTGGTCGCGTTGAAGATTTCCATGCGCTAGGCCTCCTCTACGTTGTCGAGCCCCAGCTCGGCCAGGCTCACGCCGCGCGGACGCTCCTTGGAGCGGCGCTCGAGCCACTGCACCAGCATGGCGAGCGGGAAGCAGATGATGAAGTACATAAGGCAGCAGACGATGTATCCCTGCAGGTAACCGTACAGACTCACAAAGTTGTCGGAACGGTACATAAGGTCGCCGCCGGCCACAAGTGCCAGCACCGACGTGTTCTTGACCAGGTTGAGCGCCTGGTTACACAGCGGCGGCAGAATGATCTTGAACGTCTGGGGCAGCACGATGTACCAGTAGGCCTGCGCACGGGTGAATCCCTGGCTCTGGGCCGCCTCCATCTGACCGCGCGGAACCGCCTCGATACCGGTGCGGATGACCTCCGAAATGTAGGCCGCGTGATACAGGCCCACACCCAAGAAGCCCAGCACGAACGGCGCGATGCGCACCGGCTGGTCGGCACCGGTTATGGCCTGTAAAAACTGCGGACCGGCCATGTACATAAAGAGCATCTGTACGGGCAACGGGGTGTTCTGGTAAAACTCCACGTACACGCGGCTTATGGCGCGCAGCACGCGCGAGCGAGTGGTAGAGAACACGCCCAGCAGCGTGCCCAACACCAGCGACAGCAGCAGACCGGCAACGACCACCTGTAGCGTCACGCCAAAGCCCTCCCAGAAGGGCCCCATATTTTGAAATGTCGTCGACCAACGGTCGGCGTCAAATAATCCTTCGAGCATTTGATTCCTTCCTTGGACGATGCGCCTATACAAGACCCCAGGTCTTGACCTCTTGGTCGAGCCAGCCATCGGCCAGGCGATCGCAAATCACCTGATCGACCACGGCCGAAAGGTCGCAGCCCTTCTTGGTCGCCACGCCGTAGCCCTGCTCGCCAAACTTGACCTCGGGCTGCAGCAGCTCAACGGTCTCGTTCATGTAACCGGCCAGCGTGGAGCGGTCCATGGCGAAGACGTCGATATTGCCGGCGTCGAGCGAGCTCTTGATGATGGGGTAGCCGCTAAAGGCCCTAAACTCGGGCTTGCAGCTAAAGCCGTTGTCCTTGATCATCTGCTCGATGAGGCCCTGTGTGGTGGCACCCTGGCTCACACCAATGACCTTGCCATCCAGATCTTCAATCGAGGTAAAGCCCGAACGCTTCTTGACCATAAGTCCCACGTAGTCGGTACGGTACGGCGTCGAGAAATCCCAGCTCTTCTTGCGCTCGTCGGTGATGGTGTAGGTCGCCGCGACCACGTCGAGCTGGCCGTTATCGATCAGCGGGCCGCGCGTCTTGGGCGTTACGTCGGTAAACTCGACAAGCTCCTGGGCACGGGCATCCTTGTAGCTCACGCCAAAGACGGCAGCGGCGATCTGGTAGCACAAATCGACTTCCATGCCCTCAAAGCGACCCTTGGCGGTGTCGTAATAGCCGTAGCCGGGAACGTCCTTCTTAACGCCGGCATTCAGATGGCCACGTGACTTGATGGCCGCAAGCTTGGACCCCTTGTCGGAGCCCTCGCCGCTGGTGGAGTTGCCGCAACCGGTAAGCGCGGCCCCCGTCAGCGCAAGCATACTGGCGCCCGCCAGCTGCAAAAAGTGACGGCGCGACACGGCCGCCCTCGTCATATCCGTCATGTCCATCACCGCGCCTAGTGCAGAATCTTGGACAGGAACTCGCGGCAGCGCGGGTTCTCGGGGTTATCGAAGAAGTGCTCGGGCGTGCCCTCCTCCAGAATGCGGCCGTCCTCCATAAAGATGACGCGGTCGGCCACCTGGCGCGCAAAGCCCATCTCGTGCGTCACGCAGATCATGGTGATATCCTCCTGCGCGAGCTCAATCATAACGTCCAGAACCTCCTGGACCATCTCGGGGTCGAGCGCCGAGGTCGGCTCGTCAAACAGGATGATGGGCTGCTTGGTGCACAGGGCACGGGCGATGGCGATGCGCTGCTGCTGACCACCCGAGAGATTCTGCGGATACTCGCCGGCCTTATGCGCCATGCCGACGCGCTTGAGCGCGGCGATGGCGATCTCGGTCGCCTCCTCCTTGCTCTTCTTTTGCAGCTTGATGGGCGCGAGCGTCAGGTTGCCGAGCACCGTCATATTGGGATACAGGTTGAACTGCTGAAACACCATGGAGCTGTACTTGCGAGCCATCTCCAGGTGATTCTTTTTGGTGAGCGGCGTACCGTCGATGATGACCTCGCCCGACGTGGGCTCCTCCAGATAATCGACGCAACGGATGAGCGTCGACTTACCCGAACCGGAAGGCCCGATCATTACGAGCTTCTCGCCGCGTTTGACGGTGAGGTTGATATCTTTGAGCACATGCAGGTCGCCAAAGTACTTGTTGAGATGCTTGATCTCGATCATGTCTGCCATGAATGTCCCTTCCCTGCGTTTACACGAGTTGAACTATTGTACGGAAAGAACCGCGTTTCCGCAGCCCACACTACATTCCCGTAAAGAACCCGCAACCTTCCACCTAGTCATTGGGGACAGACTTAAATGAGTACCTGCTCATTGGGCACTCATTTAAGCCTGTCCCCAATGAGCGCCCAGCCCAGCAAAAAGGGGCGCGACCATGACGGCCACGCCCCCCCCTAAACATCAACTATGTACCGCTCGGCCCCTACGCGAGCTTTGCACCGACGATCTTTGCTGCTGCCGGCTTATCGAAGTTGCCGCCAGTGGCCTTACCCAGAGCGCCCATGACCTGGCCCATCTGCTTCTTAGAGGTCGCGCCCAGCTCGGCGATGACCTGCTCGATCAGGGCCTCGAGTTCCTCGCCCGAAACCTGTGCGGGCAGCAGGCTCTCCAGAATCTTGACCTGCTCGGTCAGGTTGTCGGTACGCTCTTGGTCGGTGCCGGCCTTGATGGACATCTCCA
Organism: uncultured Collinsella sp.; assembly: GCA_958407545.1. Taxonomy (GTDB): domain Bacteria; phylum Actinomycetota; class Coriobacteriia; order Coriobacteriales; family Coriobacteriaceae; genus Collinsella. Next base: position 10,458 of record CATYJA010000022.1, read on the forward strand.
GCGTCTCACTCGTCTGCTTAATCAGACGCTTGATCATGCTGTTGACGTCTTCCTCGGTCACATCGCGGCGCTCGTTAACCTCGATATTCTTCACCTCGGCCTTAACCTGGCGAATGATAGACAGGCGAACCTTGTCCTTGGCCTTCATGGCCGCGATCATTTCCTTCTGCAGCTCTTCGTTGGTCATCTGCAAATCCTCTCTAATAGCGTGGGCGGCACTTGCGCGAGCACCGCCCCATGATTACTCAGTCGTCGACGAATCGTCGGTCGAGCTCTTGGTGACGCCCTTCAGACTCACGTTATAGGGTACGTCCTTGGGCATGGGGTTGACGGTAATGTCGGCGTCCTTCTTGTACTGCTCCAGCCACTCGCTGTATGCAGTACTGGCCGCCTGCGTCTTCACCACGTTGGAGACGTACTTCTTGATGGCCTTGGGCACCTGGCTGATGTCATCGACCTGATTATCGACATGGAAGTAGTCGGTGCACTTGATGATGTGGTAACCATAGGTCGACTCGACGACTTCGCTCACATCGCCCTTGTTGAGCCCCTCGAGCGCCGTCTGGTAGCTGTCGACGAAAGTGGTGAGCTTATCCCAGCCCACATCGCCCTTCTTCTCCTTGGAACCGGTGTCCTCGGAGTACTGCTCAACGGCGTCCTCAAAGCTCAGCTCACCGGAGTTGATCTTGTCCAGACACTCCTGCGCCTTGGCCTTGGCGGCAGCCTTGTCTTCGTCGGAAGCGTCAGAATCGACCTTGATCAGGATATTCGACGAACGACGGGCATCGTTATAGTTGGACAGGTTCTCATTGATGTAATCGACGATCTCGCTGTCCTTGGGCTTGCTGGTGGGCGCCACGGCATCCTTGAGCTTTTGCTGTGCCAGGCTCTCCTTGAGCGAGTCCTTGTAGGTGTCCTCGGTGTAGCCATAGGTCTTAAGCGTCTTCTTAAAGGCCTTGGCACCGCCCGCGCTCTTGCACGCGTCCTTCCAAGCCTTCTCGACCTCCTCGTCCGACACCGTCACGCCGTTCTCCTTCTGTGCCTGTTGAAGCAGAATCTGTTGCGTGTAGGAGTCGATAAGCTGCTTGCGGTACTTCTTGGGCGTGAGGTCGCTGTCGACCAGGTACTGTGCCCAGTCCTTGTCCTTGGTGTAGCCGTAGGACGTACGCATGCTCATGATCTGCTTGGTCACGGTGTCCTCGGTGAGGTTGGTGCCGTTGATAGTAGCAGCGACACCGCCGGTCAGCTTGTAGCCCGAGGTGTCCTCGGCCTGCGACATAAGGCCGGAGCACGCCATCGCCGAGACGGAAAGCAGCATCGCCAGCACGCCGATGACCACCAGAACGACCTTAACGGTCTTGGACACGCGGGTCTTGCGCTGCTTCTTACGAGAGCTAGAGGCGGCGCGAGCCTGCTGCTCGGGCGTCGGCGCGGCCTCGGAGTTCTTTTTCTTATTTGCCATAGTTGGCCTTTCGCATAACGAATCGAACAAACGCCATTGTGTCACAACGCAGCCCCCGCGGCACGCTTGGTGCATTGGGGACAGGTTAATCTGCACCATTTTGGTGCAAAGGGGACAGCTCTGGCAGCCGGCAGTTAGGGACGTTCCTTTTCTGCCGGCAGTTAGGGACAGTCCCCAAGTGCCGGCAGAAAAGGAACGTCCCCAAGTGCCGACTCAGCCCCACCTTAGAAGTGGCGGCGGATGGCGTCGACCATGCCCTGGGGCGTGGTCTGGCCGAGCACGTCGGCTGCGGCATCGGCGTCCATAAAGATGTTCATGAGCGCCTGCAGGGCCTCGACCTGGCCGCCCGGCTCGGCGATGCCCAGATTGATGACGATCTGCGCCGGCACCGGAGCGCCCATGCCAGCCATAGCGTTAAATGTCACGGGCGCGGCGGGCTTCACCACCGCGATATAGGGCTTGGCCACAAACCCCGGATCGGTATGCGGAATGGCAATGTTTGCCGCCGGCATAGCGAGACCCGTGGGATAGGCATCCTCGCGCGTGCGGACGGCATCGAGCCAACCGGATGCAATGTAGCCATGTGGTGCAAGCTCGCCCTCAAGCCGCGCGAACACCTCATCCGGCGTCGCACACTCCCAATCAAAAAACACCAACTCAGGCGTAAACAGCGCTTCGTTATTACCAGACATAAGCCGCCTCCTTCTTTTCATTCCCTGTCTTTAGGCCCAATACGGAATATACCTTTTGTATTTGGAACCCGCGTCCTCGTCCTCTTCCTTTATCAATGCCTCTTCCAGGCACTCTTTGATTAGACGAGACATCGCCACCGTGTTTTTCTTTTCATCGGAAAGTCCAAAACGCTCTCGCAGCGACTGATTGCTCATCGACTCACCTTGGGCATACAAAAGACAGGCATGCCAGTACACGGCGTTTTTTCGCTCACTTTTTTTCATTCGAGTATACGGACAGTCGCAATAGAGCGTCACGAGCGTTCCCAGCCCGCCCTCACTCTTGATAACCGGTGAAGGCATGCCGGCTTTTTCGAGCGAATCTACGATTAAATCCCAGCCTGTACCGCCTTCTTCGCAAAGATCCATTTGGCGCATGAGGGACGCTATCATCGAATTTCGCGTTTTCGGCTGGGCGTTGAGCACTCGTTCTGCCGGAATAAGCGTTGTCCCGGGATTAGAGAACTCAATGCGATTGTCGTAAATCGCAACAAGAGGCCCCGCCGTATTGTCAGCAATGTCTTGATGAATCACGGCGTTTGATAGTAACTCGCGAATCGCCCTTTGAGGATAAGCCGTCTGAATACGTCGAAATGCGCCATCCAGTGCCTCAACAGCCGGAATCATCGACATGACCAGCTGTTCAGCCTGTGGAAGCGCCAAAGCGTAGCCCTTGTCGATTTCAGTATCCCCGACAATGTCAAAACTGCCTTTTCCCGCATATCGCACGATTCGCAGCATGCGTTTCCTGAGCTCCGGGTAGCGAGAGAGCTTTTTTCCCACCAGAAGCATTCCCAAGCGCGTCACACTATATCGGCCGTTATCTTGACGACGAATCAGCTCTTGTTCACAAAGAGCAAGCATCACTCCGTCCAAATCGACAGGTCTTCTCAATCTGCACAACTCAAAATACGCATCAACATCTAGTATTTCGGCGACCTCTCGAGATGTCAGATCTCTCTCAACTACAGCGAGCTCCGCGTTCCCTGACTGTAAGCGACGCCACAGCTCCGCCTCTCGTGCACTACCGGGAACCAGTTCTGCCGTCGAAGAGCCCTCTCGAATGTAGGCTGTCTTATCAAAATAGACCGGCTGAGCGCTCGCGGCGTGCACTTTCAACACCACAAAGTGCTTTGTCTCATGATCAATAACCGCAAACTCGTAATTCGCATTGTTTGAGAGCGCAAGCTTGAGCCACATCAAAAGCTCTTGGTTTCCCTTACCCTTTGCGTGATATGGGTTGAACTGGGTGCCCACAAGCTCATGCGTACCGTCGCTCACGCCCCAGATCTTATAGGCATATGCGCGGCCGCAGTAAGCGGCAGCATTGGCAAGCGCCGAGATGTCACGCCCCGTTCTAACGGGATCGCTATTGCCTTCTTTAAATTCAAGCCACTCGGTTTCATCAGGATAACCGACGAGTGAATAAATCAGCTCCATGCCATCTGCTTCACCCATTGAGCCAGCCTCCTTGCGCTCATTTTTGATAACAAAATGTTAAATAGATGATAAATAGAATTATGCGCAATTTGAAGCCGAATGCCAAGTTTTCTGGTCGTTTTCCCAGATAATCTCATGCCGGAAGCTCGGCATTCCACATGAGAGTCGACTACTGTAATTGACAGGCAAGAAGAGCAGCCTATTCAATTCCAGCTAAATCAAGCAGCATAAAGCGCAATAAAAAAGGCGGTTAGGCGTCTTCGATATGCCTAACCGCCTTTACAAGCGGGTAATTATTTCACAGGATCCACGGCGACCTTGCCGCTCTCCAGCACGTGGACGCGGCCGTCGGCGAGCATCTGCACGACCTCGGGATACAGCACGTGCTCAATCGCGTGGATGTGCTCCTCGAGCGTGTCGACGTCCCAGCCCTCCTCAACAGCCAGCGCGCGCTGGGCGATGATGGGGCCGTTGTCGTAGATCTCGTTGGCAAAGTGCACGGTCACACCGGTTACCTTGACGCCGCGCGCAAAGGCATCGTCGATCGCATGCGCGCCGGTAAAGCTCGGCAGCAGTGCCGGATGCAAGTTGACCACGCGGTTGGGAAACGCCGCCAGCAGCGGCGTGTGCACCATGCGCATGTAACCGGCCATGACCACATATTCGCAGCCGCGCTCGAGCAGCTCGTGCGCGATGATCTCGTCGGCGGCGATGGGGTCGGCATAGACATCCTTGGACAGCGTGAGCGTCTGGATGCCCGCGCGCTCAGCGCGCTGCAAACCCTTAGCCGAAGGACGGCTCGACACCACAAGCTCAATCGAAGCGTTGAGCTTGCCGGCGGCGATCAGATCGATCAGCGCCTGCAGGTTGGTACCCGAACCGCTGATGAGCACACCGATCTTGAGCGGCTCGGCCGTATCGGTGCCGGTCGGACGGGTGTAGGGCACAAAGCCCAGGCTCGCGGCAGCAGCCATCTGCTCGTTAGCGCTCATCGGAGTACACGACCTTACCGGAGCCCTCGACGCACTCGCCCACGCGGAACGGCTTCTCGCCCAGCGCGACCAGGGCCTCGGTCACGGCAGCCTCGTCCTCGGGGGCGACGATCAGGCACAGGCCAACGCCCATGTTGAAGGTCTTGCATGCCTCGTTGGGCGCGAGCTCGGCCTGGCGCGACACGTAGGTGATGACGGGCGGAACGTCCCAACCCATCTCGGCGCCGTTGCGGGTGACCACGGCGTCGACGTCGTCGGCGAGCGCGCGGTTGAGGTTCTCGGTAATACCGCCGCCAGTGATATGGGCGATGGCGTGCACCGGAGCGCCACCGCGCAGCAGCTCCAGAATCGGCTTGACATAGATGCGCGTGGGGGCCAACAGGGCGTCTGCCAGCGATGCGCCGCCGAGTTCCTCGAGCGGACGGCTCAGCTCCTCGGCCTTAGCGGCGGCCTCGGGCGTGCCCGGCTTAATACCGTCGACGCCAATGACCTTACGCACGAGCGAGTAGCCGTTGGAGTGCACGCCGGTGGAAGGCAGGCCCAGGATCACGTCGCCGGGACGGACATTCGCGGGGTCGAGCATCTTGGGACGGTCGACGACGCCCACGGTAAATCCGGCAAGGTCGTAGTCGGCAGGAGCCATGACGCCGGGGTGCTCGGCCATCTCGCCGCCCACGAGCGCGCAGCCCGCGAGCTTGCAGCCGTCGGCCACACCCTTGATGATCTTTGCCATGTGCTCGGCCTCGATGTGGCCGATGGCAACGTAGTCCAGGAAGAACAGCGGCTCGGCACCCGAAGCCAGAATGTCGTTGACGCACATAGCAACCAGGTCCTGGCCCACCGTCTCGTGACGGTCCATGATCTGGGCGAGCACGAGCTTGGTGCCCACGCCGTCGGTACCGCTAATCAGAATCGGGTCTTCCATATCCTTAAGCGCGGCAGCCGAGAACAGGCCACCAAAGCCACCGATGCCGCCGATGACCTCGGGACGGTTGGTGTCCTTAACCATCTGCTTAATAGCGTCAACGGCGCGGCCGCCCTCGGCGGTATCGACGCCGGCATCCTCATACGTCACATGCTTGCTGTCGCTCATCTGAGCCTTCCTCTCCCACTACCGTGGCGCCGCCCGGGCGCCAAACGGTGCTCATAGTTGCGTTCATTTCGGCGCGCGCCATAACAACGCGCGCCGTCATATCAACAAAACAGCAGGTAAAACCTACCAAAATAAACCTGTCCCTTTTTGGCAGGTTTTAGGCCTCGCCGTGTTCCTCTTCCCAGCTGCGATCGTCGTATTTCTCGACCACGGCGTCGTCATCAAAGTGCAGCGGCTTGTCCAGGTTGCGGGGCTTAAAGCCCTCCATGAACTTGTCGCGGCCAAAGCTCTCGGGAATCGCCACGGGGTAGCGGCCGGTAAAGCACGCATCGCAGTAACCGCCCTTGGGCATGACCTTAAGCAGGCCCTCGACCGAAAGGAAGGCCAGCGAATCGGCGCCGATATACTCGCAAATCTCGTCGACCGTCTTGTTGGCGCTGATAAGCTGCGACTGCACGTCGGTATCGATACCGTAGAAGCACGGCCAGATGACCTCAGGCGAGTTGATGCGGATATGAATCTCCTTGGCGCCGGCGTTGCGCAGCATCTTGACGAGCTGCACCATGGTGGTGCCGCGCACGATGGAGTCGTCGATGACGACCAGGCGCTTGCCCTCGATGTTGTCACGCAGCGGGTTGAGCTTCATACGCACGCCCATGGCACGCAGCTCCTGCGTAGGCTCGATAAACGTACGGCCCACATAGCGGTTCTTGATGAGGCCCTCGCCAAAGGGAATGCCACTCTCGTGCGAATAGCCCTCCGCGGGCGGCAGGCCGGAGTCGGGCACGCCGATGACCAGGTCGGCCTCGACGGGCTCCTCATGTGCCAGCTGACGACCCATGTCATAACGGCAGGCGTAGACGCTCTTGCCGTTCATGATGGAATCGGGGCGAGCAAAGTAGACCTGCTCAAAAATGCAGTTAGCAGGCTCTTCGGCGGCAGGCACGCCCTGCTCGGACACAAGGCCCTCGGCGCTGATGCGCAAAATCTCACCGGGACGGACGTCGCGGACGTACTCGGCGCCCACGATATCGAGCGCGCAGGTCTCGGAGGCAACGACCCAGCCGCCGGCGCGCGTGACATGGGTGGTGGCGTCGACCGTCGCGGCGCCGTCCTGCGACGGCAGCTGCGAAACGGATGCGGCATCGGCCTGGTCCAGGCCCTCATCCACCAGCTTGCCCAGCACGAGCGGGCGAATGCCGTGCGGATCGCGGAATGCGTAGAGCGCCTGCTCGTTGATGAGCGTCATGGCGTAGCCGCCGCGCACGAGCTCCATGGTCTTGCGAATGCCCTCGCGCAGATGGCCAGTACGCTGAGTAAAGTAGCCGATGAGTTTGGTCGCGACCTCGGAATCCGAGTTGGAGAGGAACGGTACGCCCAGCTCGATCAGCTGGCGACGCAGCTCGTCGGTGTTGACGAGGGTGCCGTTGTGCGCGAGCGCGATAATGACGCTATTGATGGTAGAGAGGTGCGGCTGAGAGGCTTCCCAGCTCTTGGCGCCGGCGGTGCCGTAGCGCACATGACCCACGGCCAGCTGACCGGAGAGCGTCGACAAGTCGGCATTGGAGAACACGCGGTCGAGCAGGCCCAGATCCTTGCGGACCATAACCGTACCGCCGTCACCAACGGCGATTCCCGCCGATTCTTGGCCGCGATGCTGCAGTGCACGCAGGCCAAAGTACGTCAGTCGAGCCACGTCGCGATCGGGCGCCCAGACACCAAAAACGCCGCATTCCTCATGCAGCTGGTCAGAGTCCGGATCATACGTCGACATGGCGTTCACCTGTCCCGCGGCACGCTCGGCCGCGCGGATGGTTTCTTGAGACATGGCATCCCCTCAGAGCCTCGTATTTTGGCGTTACCCGCCTTATTATACGCACGGCAAGACAAGCACTCCCGCGCATGAACAGCGCTTTTTAAAAGCCCACCGAGCTTATAATCCGTTTTGCAGCCAAACATTTTATTGGGCAGCCGTCTCGGGGCCGACGGTCCCGCATGCTTCCGTTGCGACGCGTCTCGTCCACCGCTAGGGCTTACATTGCTGCAATTGGGTCATTTGTCCTGTCTTTTAGCAGGTCGGCGGCGTATCCTTGTACCTACAGCAAAACGAGAAAGGTTATGTATGGATCGAAACGAACTCGACCCCAGCGTCCCCAGCGCCACGGAGGTCAAGAAGATCCCCCTCATCATTAAGGTATACGCCGTCCTGTGCATCCTGTCCGGCGTGGGCACGCTCCCGTCGGTCGGCGCCTTTATGTGGCAGGTCATCACCGCGCTCATCAACGGCAACGCCGCCGCCAAGCTCGGCGACAACACGCTCGTCGCGGTCGGACTGATTGTCGCCGGCATCATGCTCTCGGCTGCCAGTGCCGTCATCTTGATCATCTTTGGCCTTGACCTCATCAAGAACCAGCGCCGCAATGCCGCCCGTCTGTCCTATATCCTTATCGCATTGACCGTCGTCGAGCTTTTGGTTGACGTGATGCTCCAGGGCATCGGGCCTTTCTTGCTGCGCCCCGCCATCCAGCTCGGCATCCTCGTCGCGCTTTCGACCACCGTCGACCCCACGCTGCGCCAGGAGCGCGAGCTGCAACGCCGCCTGCAGGAAATGCTCGATCGCGACGCCGCCGCCGAGGGCATGCTCGGGCGCGATGAAACCGGCGAAGGCTACATCAAGCTCAACTACTTCAACCTGTTCTGGGTATTCTTTGTCTGCTGCATACTCGGCCTGATCGCCGAGGACATCTGGCACATGACGGTCGACGACCCCGGCGTCTACCAGAACCGCGCCGGCATGCTGTTTGGCCCCTTCAGCCCCATCTATGGATTTGGCGCCGTACTCATGACCATGGTGCTCAACCGCTTCTACAAGAAGAACCCCATCATTATCTTTTTGGTGAGCGCGCTGCTCGGCGCGAGCTTTGAGGTGTTCGTGGGCTGGTTTATGCAGACCTCGTTTGGAGTGGTCTCGTGGAGCTACTCGCACATGAAGCTGTTCGGCATGCCCGACCCGCTCGCCGTCCTTACGGGCGGACGCACCTGCACGGGCTTTGCCTGCCTGTGGGGCCTGGGCGGCCTCATCTGGATCAAGCTGCTGCTGCCGAGGCTGCTCAAGCTCATCAATATGATTCCCTGGAAGAGCCGCTACTCCGCTACCGTCATCTTCACCATCATTATGCTGGTCGATGGCGTTATGACGCTGCAGTCGCTCGATTATTGGTATCAGCGCGTCAACGGCACGGAACCGGATATTCCCGTTGCGCAGTTCTACGGCAAGTACTTCGATAATGACTTTATGGAGAATCGCTTCCAGAGCATGACCATGAGCCCCAAGGATGCGACGCGCGTGTAGCGTCAACCGCGTCCAAAACGCAAAATGCCCGCCGGTATCACACGTACCGGCGGGCATTTTTATAAACGAGTCTTCTATCGACGCAAGCCTCTACGCCTCGCGCTCGACCTCACTTACGCATTCGTTCTTGATGGTGCCAACGAGTGCCTGCAGCGCATCGACCACGTGCGGGCGAATGTCTCCGCCGATGAGCACGAGCATGATGTCGTCACCCACGGCGAGCTCGCCGCTTGCCAGCCACACGCGCACATAGCCGATACCCGGCATCGCGCTCGTGGCCTCGATAGCAGCCTGCACCTTCTGAGCATCGAAGCCGAATACCATGCCGCCCACCCTGCGTCCGGGAGCTACGCCATCGGTTTCGATCCCGCGGACCTCGGACTTGGGCGTCGCGCGCACCACGCCGTTATGCGTCAGATACATCCCACAGCCTGCCGCCGAAGCATCGGCCTTGGCCTCGCGCAGCCAAGTATCAACCGAAGGCATCGTTTTGCCATTCTCAAGCATCATTTCTCCCTTACCGTCGTCTAGTAGCCAATTTAGGACGGGCTTTTTAGCTACTCTCGAACAACTTATTCCTCGACCGGCGTGAGTACCATGACGGCGCGCGTGTTACTCAGCGATAACGAACGACAGGTCACAAGCGTTACGACCTTGGTTGCCGAGGCGGCGCGATCGCCCGCATCGCTCGCCACGGCAGAGGCACCGTCGAGCATCTCGGACAGGTAGTTCTTGAGCCCGTCGTCGCCCTCAAAATTGGGTGTGCGCGCCTTGGCATACGTATCCTCGACAACTTTGGTCGCCAGTGGTCGCAGTTTATACGTAGCATCCCGTGTGATGTAATACACGGACTCGATGCTATCGAACGTCGCCTGATCAGTGGTGTCCGAAATCACGTTGAACATCGACCCGTCATTCATGTGGTGGCCGTAGATCGTGGTCTGCTGGTCAACCATTCCCGGCGCGGCATCGTCACTGTCCAAGAAGATCGCACCCGATGCATTGGACGTACCGTCAAACAGCGTGTTGAGGTATTTGGAGTTGTTATTGGTCTGCACCACGGGATAGTTGATGTTGGTTCCCGGCGCGTAAATCCAACCCACAATCTCGGGGTTTGTCTGAGCAAGTGCATCGAAGTCGATAATCGGCACGCCGCTGGCGTCCTTATCGCTTATATATTGCTTCTCGATTTTCTGATACGAATCGCTCGCCTGCTTATAGCCAATCTGCGCGTTGATAAAGATGGCAGCGGCGGCAACAATCAGACCGATGCCCACGATGATGAGCAAGATGGGAATGATGGATCGGCGTTTCTTACGCGGCTGCTCGGCATAGTTGGACGGCGCGTCACTCAGCTGCCTCGTCGTCCGAGCCTGCTTCTTTACCGTGCCATATGACGAAGGGCGATACGCAGCCGGCGTATCCTGGCGGCGATGGGACGTCGGCGTTACGGAACGCGGCGCGCGCGGCTGCTGAGGAGAGGATGTCCGACCCTGCTGTGCCGCATGGGCAGCACCCGGCTTCGACGGATCGGGAATCTGAGAAGCCTTGAATCGTTTTCCCTGATAGTCGGACATGGCTCTCCTTATACTGCGGCGAAACGGCGGAACGTCTAGGCGTCGGCCATCTCCTGCTTCATCTTCTCGATAACCTTGCGGTACTCGGGGT
>CATYJA010000023.1:0-21034 GCA_958407545.1 uncultured Collinsella sp.
CCGAGCTGCGTCAGGCCTACACCAAGGGCTTCATGGCCTACATGGCCGAGAACCCTGCCTGCTTCGATCCCAAGAAGCCGGCCAAGGAGGGCATGCGTGAGATCACCGAGCTGGTTAAGATCCGCATGACCAACCTCAACTCTGTGGGCAAAGCAGAGTAACAGCAAGGGTACTCCGATCCCACCGGACGGCTTGGGCGGGTCCCCGTACTTAGTTTCCAAAATCATTCCGCAGCGCGAAGGCCCCCGTTGCCTCGCTTCTACGAAGCGTTGGCAACGGGGGCCTTCGCGCTGCGGAATGATTTTGGAAACTAAGTACGGGGACCCGCCCAAGCCGTCCTGCTCGATCGCCCTTGTGGCGTTAGGGCGGAAAGGATGGGGCGCGAGGGGCGCTTTGTTGATGAGGGGTTAGTATGCCCGGGCTTGGTTGGGGAATGACTTGTTTAGGGATGCTTGGAGCTTTTCGAAGGATGCTCGCAGGTTGAGTTCCTGGTCGGTTGAGCGTTTGGCTTTTGTGGTGGGGGAGTCGAGGAGGCCGTTTCTCTGTGTCGGGGGGAAGGAGAAAAGGTCTGCATGTTTTAGGGATGGCTGCCGTGCTACGGCATTGGAAGAATGCATGCTTATGCGGCCTCCTCGATGTCCACCAAAAGGTTGCGCATGGGGTGTGCTGCTAGGTCCCGTGCGCTGGCAGTATTATGCCGCGGCTGCTGCAAAGAAGCGCTAAAGAAAGGCTTAACCTGGTTTGGTTTTACGATGAAACTGCAGGTCAGAAGTATCGAGTAACACTCTTGAAAGGTTTTGAGCTTAAGGACTTTCTAAGGTTTGTGGTGCGGATGTGGCTCGCCTGTGCGGGGCGTGTGGATGGCTCGTTCCTAGCGCTGCGGCTCTGCGGCGCGCACCTGCTCGATGACCTTTTCCATCGTGGCGTCGATGCGGTCTTTTTTGAGCTCGCATTCCCAGATGGTTATGGGTGTCCAGCCCATTTGGGTAAGCGCGGAGATGGCGGCTCGGTCGCGCTCGACGTTGCGACGGAACTTTGCCTCCCAAAACTCAACGTTGCGCTTGGGCTGGCTTGGATTGCACTTAGGACAGCGGTGCCAAAAGCAGCCGTTGACGAAGATGGCGATCTTGCGCCCGGGAAAGGCAATGTCGGGCTTGCCGGGAACCTTCCATTCCAAGCGATAACCCGTAAGGCCCGCTGCGCGCAGGTGCTGGCGAACGAGCAGCTCGGGCTTGGTGTTGGCGCGCTTGTTGCCCTTCATGGACTTTTTGATGGCGGCGCGACGGCGGACCAGTTCGCGCTCGTCAGCGGAGAGGTCCGAGGTATCGATGCCGTCGAGCAGACCGGGCTTGGGACGCTTTTTGCTGCGGCGCTTAGGTGCGCGCTTGGGTTTGGCGGCGGGGTGTTCGGTCGTGGCGGCCTTGGCATCTTTGGCAGTGCTGTTGGCCTCAAGCCGATCTTCCTTCAGCTCAATCAGGGCATCGATAAGCCCCTTGTCGGCGGGCATCCATTCCACCGTGGCAAGCGAGGTGCGCGGAATCCAGCGGATATCGAGCTGGCGGTCGTGCTTCTGAGGCTCATCGGATTCATCGGCGAGCGAGCAGTAGTAGCACTCCATGGAGAGATGAAAATCGGGGTAGTCATACTCAACGGTATAGAAATCGCGCAGGTTGGTGACTTTGACCTGCAGCTCTTCCATGAGCTCGCGGCATACGGCGTCCTCGGGCGTCTCGCCGCGCATGAGCTTGCCACCGGGGAACTCCCAAAGTCCCTGCATGTCGCCATAGCCGCGCTGCACGGCCAGTAGCTCGTCGGATCCTTCCTTGCGAATGATCCCAGCGGCAACATGAACAGTCTTCAACAGGAGTCCTCTCTCAACATCAACACGTGGCAGGGTAGCTACGCGTACCTTACACAACGGTAAGGCAAGCGTAAGCCATATCGATGGTAGCCGACTCGTCTTCTTGCGACTATAGATGCCGTAGACTAATTGCAAGAAAGGACTCGGTATGCAAACCACGCACATGGCGACCCCGGTACTGGAGGCCGCGCATCTCGAAAAGGTATACGGAGCGCTGGGCAACGTGACCCGCGCGCTCAACGACGTCAGCTTTACCGTCAACCGCGGCGAATTTGTTGGCATCATGGGCGCTTCGGGCTCGGGCAAGTCGACGTTGCTCAACTGCGTGTCGACCATCGATAGCGCCACAAGCGGCACGATCCGCATCAACGGCCAGGACGTAACGCGCATGAAGCAGGCTAAGCTTTCGCAGTTCCGCCGCGAGGAACTCGGCTTTATCTTCCAGGACTCCAACCTGCTCGATACGCTCACGGCACGCGAGAACATCGCCCTGCCGCTCACCATCGCCCGCACAAACTCGGCAGAGATCTCGACCCGCGTGCAGGATGTGGCAGCGCGCCTGTCCATCAGTCAGGTGCTCGACAAGTATCCCTACCAGATGTCCGGCGGTCAGCAGCAGCGCGTCGCCGCGGCTCGTGCGCTTGTCACCGACCCTACCATGATCATGGCCGACGAGCCCACCGGTGCCCTCGATTCCAAGAGCGCTCGCCTGCTGCTCGAGAGCCTGGAGGCCCTCAATCGCCGCCTGCGCGCCACCGTGCTCATGGTCACGCACGACAGCTTTGCCGCCAGCTACACGAGTCGTGTGCTGTTTATTCGCGACGGCAAGATCTTCACTGAGCTGCGCCGCGGCGACACCGACCGTTGCGAGTTCTTCGACCGCATTATGGAGGTCGTTGCCATGATGGGCGGTGAGGGCTCCGATGCTCTGTAAACTCGCTTGGGGTAACGTCCGCCGCGCCGGTCGCGACTACCTCGTCTACCTTTTGACGCTCACCCTGGGCGTCACGGTCTTCTATGCCTTTAACACCATCTCGATGCAGGTCGACATCGCCGGAATCGATGAAGAGGGCTTGGCGCAGGTTATGGGCAGCATGCTCGGCGACCTGACGTACTTTTTGGCCGGTGTCATGGCCTTTTTGATGGTGTATGCCAATAACTTCATCATGAAACGCCGCAAGAAGGAGTTTGGCCTGTATCAGGTGCTCGGCATGGGGCGCGGACGCGTCGCCACGATCATGGCGCTTGAGACCGTGATAGTATCGGTCGTGGCCTTTGTCGCCGGCATTGTGCTGGGTGTGGGACTCTCCCAGCTCATGACGTTCTTTACGGCCTCGCTTTTTAAGACACAGATTGCCAATTTCCACTTCTTTTTCTCGGTGCATGCGTTCAATCTGACCCTTGCCTGCATGCTCGTAATGTTTGTGCTCACGCTACTGCTGAACCTTCACGCCGTGCGTCGTACCAAACTCATCGAGCTTATGGGTGCCGAGCGTCGCAACGAGAGCATCAAGACACGCAACCCCTGGATCGCGATTGCCATCTTTGCCGTGGGCGTGGCGCTTGTGGGCGTGGCCTATTACCGTCTGCTACGTGATGGGTTCCCGCTAACCGCGACGGACAGCAAGCTGCAAGAGGCCATGACCCAGTTTGGTATTACGACCGCTATGGTTACCGTGGGCACCTTTGCCCTGTTCTGGGGACTCTCGGGCATGCTCATCAAGCTGCTGCAGAGCCTGCGCGGCGTGTATTGGCGCGGCCTCAACATGTTTACCGTGCGCCAGCTTGCGGCCAAGGTCAACACGGTGTGCTTTTCGATGGGCGTCATCGCGATGCTCCTGTTTTTGGCCATCACCTCGGTGACGTGCGGTATGTCGATTGCCAACGTGATGAACGAGAATCTGGAGCGCTATAATCCGGCCGACATGTCGCAGACGTATGTCTATTACACGCCCGATACGCTCGACTTCTACAAAGAGTCTTTCAATCCGTCTGAGGCCGATCGAATGGTGCTGGCCGATAGTACGGTCGATTTGTACTCCGCATGGCACGGCGATCGTATCGATCACGATAACGTTGCAGACGGTATTAAGGGCAAGTCGGCGGACAACAACGACGAGACCGGCAAGAAGGTCAATATCGCCGATGTTGCCGGTGAGCATGTACAGATCGATTCGTATCTGAGTTACCCGTTTGGCGGTTCGGATCCTTCGGTGACCCCAAGTGAGATGTGCAAGATCATGGGCGAAAAGCTTCCCAAGGCGTTCGGGGGTAGCAATGCCGATGCGATGGGTCTGTTTGTGACGCCGGCGAGCCAGTACAACAAACTGCGTCAGATGATGGGCGAGGAGCCGGTGCACATCGGTCACGACCAGTATCTGCTCACGTGTGATATGGGCGGCGAGCTGGTCGACATGTACACCAAGTATATGGCTGGCGGCCATGCCCTTACCTTGGGCGGGCATACGCTCAAGCCCGCAACCGATAAGTCGGACGAAGATACGGCGGCCATCGCCAACTCGGCGATGGGCAGTAATCCGGGTACCGTCGTCGTTGCCGACGAGCTGTTGTCCCAACTTAATCTGCAGCCGTATTCCAGTAGCCTGCTCGTTAACTACAAACAGGGGATGGATACGACCGAGGCAGACGAGAGCATTAAATACACTGTGCTCGACAATCTGCTCGTTGACGGCAAGGAGTCGGGGTCGTGGGGAACCTTCATCACACGCTCCGAGATGTACACGCAAGCAGCGCAAATGAACGGTCTTATTAGCTACCTAGCCATTTACATCGGCTTTGTATTGGTCGTTGCATGCGCGGCGATTCTGTCGATCCAGCAACTCTCCAACGTGGCCGACGGCAGCCGCAGCTATCGTGTGCTGGCACAGATCGGCTGTGACGACCGCCAGATTCGCCATTCGGTGATGGCGCAGCAAGCGGTATTCTTCCTGTTCCCGCTGGCAGTGGGCCTGGCGCACTCCTTTGTGGCGCTCAAGGTGATTATCGAGCTGGTGAGCATTTTCGGAAATATGAGCATCGGCGGCACCGTGGGCCTCACCTGTGCAATCTTCCTGGCAGCCTACGGAGGCTACTTCCTGGTGACCTACCTCATGAGCGCTGGCATGGTGCAAGCTGCCATAGCCACCCGTTACAGCGAGTAGCAAGCTGGTAAAACCGTCGCAAAATCAGAGGCGTATGACCGCCGCGAAGGGACCAGGGGCCCTTTCGCGGCGGTTTTTGCCAATCTGGTGCGTCTCAGATGCAAGTGAGTAGACTTTTTTGAACTTACCGAGCACATCGTGACAAATGCTCAATAAAACCGCAGGTCAGAGCTGTGGCGTTTTAGGGCATGCTTGGCCTTCTGCAAAAAGCCTACTCACTTTGTTTTTCTGCTAGAAGACCGCCACGAGGGAAGGCAGCTCCCTTGCGGCGGTTTGGACGTTTGCCCAGATAAAAGCTGCCCAAATTAACCTGTCCCTTTTTGGTAGGTGGTTTCAGCTGAACGGCGGGCCGTGCGGCTTGGGTATGCGGGCTCACAATCTGGGGAAACCGAACAGATTGGGGGGCTTGTATGATCGATTCGAAGGGAAACGTGCGACCCGAGGGCATGTTTGACAGAGTGATAGTCGTTGGGGACGTTCTTAAACGACTAGTCAAACAAGAATGTCCCCAACGACTACCCAAGGAGTGTCCCAAACTGCCGGCAGAAAAGGAGCGTCCCTAACTGCTACATCCGGAGCAAGACAACGCCGCGGTTAGAGGACGGACAGCGAGCGGGTCGCATTTGAGACAAGGTGACGTGAAACGAAAGGGCGCTGACCTTCTGGTCGCGCCCTTGAAGTTGAACGTCAGATTGTACAGGTGCGGCCCGCGCAGCGTCGGCCGGTTACGGCGTTTGGTAAAACGCCGTAACCTACACCCGCTCCGCGATCTCGTGGATGAGGTAGTCGGTCTTTTCCCAGCCCAGGCACGGGTCGGTGATCGACTTGCCAAAGACGCCGCCGTCGACCGGCTGATTGCCGTCCTCCAGGTAGGACTCGATCATAAAGCCCTTGACTAGCTTAGAGATGGACTCATTGCGGCGGCAGCTGTCGAGCACCTCCTTGCAAATACGATACTGCTCCAGCGGACGTTTGCCCGAGTTGTCGTGGTTGCAGTCGATGACCGCTGCCGGGTTGGCATAGCCGGCATGCTCGGTATAGCGCTCGGCCAGGCGCTCCAGGTGCTCGTAGTGGTAATTGGGGTAGGTACGACCGTCGAGACCGATGTAGCCACGCATGACGGCGTGTGCGAGCGGATTGCCGTCGCATTCAACCTCCCAGTTGCGGAAGATAAAGCTCTGATGTGCCTGGGCGGCGTAGATGGAGTTGAGCATGACGGTGGTGGAACCGGCGGTGGGGTTCTTCATGCCCACAGGCACCGAAATGCCGCTCGATACTAAGCGATGCTCCTGGTTTTCGACCGAGCGGGCGCCTACGGCGACGTAGCTCAGCAGGTCGACGAGGTACTGGTAGTTGGACGGGTAGAGCATCTCGTCGGCGGTAAAGAAACCGGTCTCCTCGATGACGCGCAGGTGCATGTGGCGAATGGCCTTAACGCCTTCGAGCAGGTCATCGGGCGCCTCGGGGTCGGGGTTGTGCAGCAGACCCTTGTAGCCGGTGCCTTTGGTGCGCGGCTTGTTGGTGTAGACGCGCGGAATGATGATGAGCTTGTCCTTGACCTCTTCGGCGACCTTGGCCAGCCGGTTCATGTACTCAAGCACCGAATCTTCGCGGTCGGCAGAGCACGGGCCGATGATGAGTACCTTGCGCGCGTCCTCGCCGGTAAAGACTTTGGCGACCTCGGCGTCAAATGCCTGCTTTTTGGCAGTAAGCTCGGCGGAAAGCGGCATCTCCTCGCGGATCTCCATGGGGATCGGCAGCCTGCGTTTGAAATCCATGGCCATGCGGGGCCTCCTCAATCTATAGAAAGAACAATAAGCGTATTGTCGAGTGTTCGGCATTATCCGCTGTCGCACGCTAAAGTGCAAGCCCTTGTCACCCCGAAACCTGCCAAAAAGGACAGGTTTATTTTGGCAGGTTTTATCTGGGTAAACGTCAGCTGGTCCTGGAATGGAATGATGCCACGTGGCTTGGAAGAGGTCGTCGATCGAGTTTCAGGGGAGGCGGTTCGAGGGCCGCAGAACAAAAAACGGGGGCGCAGGTTGTCCTGCGCCCCCGTTCTCGGGCATCATTCGTTCCCTGCGGCAGAATCTACGCCGCTTCGTCGAACTGCGAATTGTAGAGATCGGCGTAGAAGCCGCCCTGGGCGAGCAACTCATCGTGCGTGCCCTTCTCGACGATATCGCCGTCGCGAATCACCAGGATCACGTCGGCGTTGCGGATCGTGGACAGGCGGTGCGCGATGACAAAGCTGGTACGGCCCTGCATCAGCGCATCCATGGCGCGCTGGATGAGCTCCTCGGTGCGGGTGTCCACGTTGGAGGTCGCCTCGTCCAGAATGAGCGCCGGACGGTCGGCCAAAATGGCGCGGGCGATGGTCACGAGCTGGCGCTGGCCCTGCGAGAGGTTGGTACCCTCCTCATTGATCATAAAGTCGTAGCCGCCGGCGAGCGTATGGATAAAGTGGTCACAGCGTGCAGCGCGTGCGGCGGCCTCGACCTCGGCATCGCTTGCATCGGGGCGTCCGTAGCGGATGTTCTCGCGGATGGTGCCGTTAAACAGCCAGGTATCCTGCAGCACCATGGCAAACTCGCCGCGCAGCGCCGCGCGGTCCCAGTCGCGCACGTCGACACCCTCGACGCGCAGCGAACCGCCGTCCACATCGTAGAAGCGCTGCAGCAGCTTAATGAGCGTGGTCTTGCCGGCGCCGGTAGGACCGACGATGGCGATGGTCTGGCCGGGCTGCGCCTCGCAGCTAAAGTCGTGGATGATGGTCTTGTCGGGCGTATAGCCAAACTTGACGTGATCAAACTCCACATGGCCGGGGCGCTTTTCGGGAATCTGCGCGTCGGCTTTCTGCTCCTCCTCGGGCGCGGCCAGGAACTCAAAGACGCGCTCGGTGGCGGCTGCCATCGACTGCATCGTGTTGCTCACGTTGCCCAGTTGCTGCACGGGCTGCGTAAAGTTGCGAACGTACTGGATAAAGCTCTGGATGTCGCCGGGCGTGGCGTTGCCGGTCAGTGCGAGCTGTGCGCCCACCACGACAACGCCCACGTAGCCCATGTTACCCACCAGGCTCATAAGCGGCATCATCAGGCCCGACAGGAACTGCGAGCGCCAGCCACTAATAAAGAGGCGGTCGTTTTGACGGTCGAACTCTTCGATCGAGGCCTCGGCGCGGTCGAACACCTGAATGACATTCTGGCCGGCAAAGTCCTCCTCGATAATGCCGTTGACGGCGCCCAGGACTTGCTGCTGCTCTCGGAAGTACGGCTGCGAGAAGTGAATCATCACGGTCAGGATAATCGCGGCTGCCGGCAGCGTGAGCACGGTGACGCCGGTGAGCGGCAGGCTGATCGACAGCATCATGACGAGCACGCCGATAATCTGCGTCACCGAGGTGATGAGCTGCGTCACGCTCTGGTTGAGCGACTGGCCGAGCGTATCGACGTCGTTGGTGATGCGGCTGAGCACGTCGCCCTTGCTGTGGCCGTTGAAGTAGCTCATCGGAACGACAGCAATCTTGGCGGCGATCTCCTTGCGCATGCGATAACAAATCTTTTGCGTGACGCCGGTCATGAGCCAGCCTTGAATCAGGCTGCAGACAGAGCTCGCCAGATACAGACAGAGCAAAAAGCCGAGCGTCTTGGCAATCCAGGCAAAGTCGACATCGCCGGTGCCGTTGACCTTGGCAACCAAGCCCTCGAACAGTTTGGTGGTAACCTGGCCGAGCACCTTGGGTCCCACAATGTTAAAGACGACCGAGCACACGGCAAAGGCGACGGCGGCAAACACGGCAATCTTGTGCTGGCCGATATAGCCGAGCAGCTGCCTCATGGTGCCCTTAAAGTCCTTGGCCTTTTCGCCACGGCGCATGCCACCCATGCGGCCCATGGGACCACGCTGGCGGGTGGGCTTGGGAATCTGAGTCTTGGTCTCGTCTGCCATTAGCGCTCGCCTCCTTCCATGACGGCTGCAATTTCTTCTTGGGTAAGCCCCAGCTCCTCGGCGGAAAGCTGCGACTGTGCGATCTCTAGGTACGCCGGGCAGCTGCGCAGTAGCTCCTCGTGTGTGCCGGTGCCCACTACGTGGCCGTCGTCGAGCACGATGATCTGGTCGGCGTGCATGATGGTCGCGATGCGCTGGGCCACGACCACGAGCGCGGCGTCGGTGACGTTTTTGGCCAACTCCTCGCGCAGACGAGCGTCGGTCTTGTAGTCGAGGGCGCTAAACGAGTCATCGAACACCACGACCTCGGGCTTTTTGGCCAGGGCGCGGGCGATGGCCAGGCGTTGGCGCTGACCGCCCGAGACATTGGAGCCGCCCTGGCTGATGGGGGAGTCGTAGCCGCCTTCGCGCTCTGCGATAAAGTCTTCCGCCTGGGCGACGCGTGCTGCCTGGCGCATATCCTCGTCACTCACCATGTCGCCGGCAAACTTGAGGTTGCTCTCGACGGTACCCGAGAACAGACGACCCTGCTGCGGAATATAACCAATACGGCGGCGCAGCTCAGAGAGGGTCATGTCGCGCACGTCGATGCCGTCGAGCGAAATGCTGCCGCCCGTGACGTCGTACAGGCGCGGAATCAACTGTACAAGCGTGGACTTGCCCGAGCCCGTGGAACCAATGATGCCGAGCATCTGGCCGGCGTGCGTGGTGAAGTTCACGCCGCTAATGACGTCGGCGCGGGCATCGGGATACTGGAAACTCACGTCACGGAAGGTGAGCTCGCCGCGCGGCGCGCTGGCAGCGGGCAGTTTGGGTGAGGTGGGGTCGTTGATGCTCGTGGGGCAGGTGATGACCTCTTCCACGCGCTCGGCTGCGACCTCGGCGCGGGGCAGGATGACCGAAACCATGGTGAGGATCATAAACGCCATGACGATCTGCATGGTGTAGGAGATAAACGCCATCATGTTGCCGACCTGCATCACGCCGTCGGACACGCCCTGCGCGCCAAACCAGACGATAAGCACGGTGATGCAGTTCATGACAAGCATCATGAGCGGCATCATAAAGCTCATGGCTCGGTTGGTGTAGAGCTGCGTGGTCATCAGGTCGAGCGAAGCCTTGTCAAAACGCTCGAGCTCATGCTCCTCACGGTTGAACGAGCGGATGGGCATAAGGCCGTCGAGCAGCTCGCGGGCGGTAAGGTTCACGCGGTCCACAAAGCTCTGCATCTTTTTGAACTTGGGCATGGTGAGGCCCATGAGCACGCCGACAACGGCCGAAACCGCGATGATGGCCACGGCGATGGTCCACTCCAGGCCGGTGTGGTTGGCCAGGACGCGCATGACGGCGACGATGCCCATGACGGGGGCCATCAGGCACATGCGGATAAACAGGGTTGCGGCCATCTGGATCTGCTGAATGTCGTTGGTGCAGCGGGTGATGAGCGAGGCCTGGCTAAACTTGCCCACCTCGGCCGGCGAGAAGTGCATAACCTTGTTGAAGGTCTCGCGGCGCAGGTCGCGGGCGATGGAGCAGGCGGTGCGCGAAGCCACGGCACCGGTCAGGATGGTGGCGACGAGCGACACCAGGCACAGCCCAAACATCGTGGTTGCCATGCGGCTCAGGTAGGCGTTCTGCACGTCGGCGGGGTCGATGCCCTGCGCCTTGTACTCGTCTTGCACATAGCTCACGGCGCGTTGGGTCACGATGGAGCCCGACATGGAGCCCATTTTGTCTGCCATATCGTTGGCGCCCTCGACGAGCTTGCCCTGGTCGATTAGGCCGCCTTCAACGCCTAGACGCAGGCTCTTCATGGTGATCTTGCCACCGTCGGCATCAATCTGCTTTTGCATGCTCTGCGCCGCTGCGGCCTTCTGCTGCATCTCGGCGAGTTGCTCGGGCGTCATCGCCGCCATCTGCTCGGGCGTGGGCATGGCCTGAGCGGCGCCGCCATCGCTTGCCTCGGTAGATGCGCCGGTCATGTCGCCCATGGAGTTGGCATCGATGCCCTGGTTGAACGAAAGGACGACAGTCTCGGGGAGGCTCATGATGTCGGCAATCTTGCCGCCGTCGGCGCGCTCCTCCTCGGTGCCCTTGTACGTTCGAATGCCGTTATTGTCCGCCTTGCCAAACACAGCCTCCACAGCTTTGGCGTCCTTGGAGCTCATGAAGAGTTCGAGGTCGTCGAGCGATTCGGCGCGGATGGTGTCGGGCACGGGCGACGCGATGCCGCCTTGCTGTACACCCACGTCGACGATGTCGCTCATATAGGTAGGCAGCGCCAGATCGGCGTTGCAGCTGATTACGATAAGTACGATAGCTGCGAACAGTGCCAGGATATGTTTTTTAAAGAGCTTGAGAATCCTCACTTGGCATCTCTCCTTTCTTGATTGCGGTCGATAATTTCGTTGGCACGTCTTAGAAGGCGCACCATCTCCTGGGTATCTGTTTCGCCGAGCTGCTCGAGGAAGGCCGCGGTGCGGTCCTCGAATTCCCGGCGTTTGATTTCGATGACCTGGAATCCCTTGTCGGTCACCGTGACGTGTACGCGACGACGGTCGGTCTTTGAGTGCTCGCGCTCGACCCAACCCTTGGCCTCGAGGGCGCGCAGGATATTGGCGATACGGGCGCTCGAGACCCAGGCACGATCGGCGAGTTCGCTCGGCGTGAGCGAGCCGCCGGCGCGCATGAGGGCGCGCATGACGGCCATCTCGCCGCTGAGAACTTTGTCCACAAAGCGCGAAACGCGCTGGTGAATGCCGCCAAACTCAGTAAGGAGCTGACGTCCAAGCTCATGGAAATCGGTATCTTCCACCGAAAACCCCTAACACTAGAAACTATTTTCGGTGAAAGATGATACCCTTGCACGCGCACCCTATACGGTAGATTTTGGGTCATGCCTAGAAAACAACCTTTAGGCGACCTCCGTACACCGTCGGTATCAGCAAAGTAAGGGGTAGATCGTAAGGCATGTCCCAAAGCCTACTCAGAGGCACTTTACTCTGCTAAAGCTGGCATAACAGCTAGAGCGAACGTCGTACAAAGGCAAGGAAAAATACCAAACAAATCGGTGAACGGTAGTTGCTCGCGCTCGCATTTCCTGCGGATTTGTTAAAAACGCCCTAATGGTATAAAAAAAGAAACATATAACAGCCCTGATGAAGGGGGTGGCTATGTTATCCTTCTCAAACGGGTGAAATCTTGGGTTTTGGGTTGCAGTTCCAAGGTGGACAAACGTTTTTCCCTGTACCAACGTGTGGTGAAGAACGGAAGAAGCCGGTAGTGCAAGCCGATAATTCAAGAATTCAATAAGCAGCGGTGTGAGAGAGCGCCGCATTACACGTAACTAGGAGCGTGGTTACACAATGCAGGAGGCATGGGAAGGCTTCAAGGAAGGCATCTGGACGGGAGAAGTTGACGTCCGAGACTTCATCCAGAAGAACTACACCCCCTATGAGGGCGACGAGTCGTTCCTCGCCGGTCCGACCGAGCGTACCAAGGAGCTGTGGGGCGAGGTTCTCGACCTGCTGCTCAAGGAGCGCGAGCAGGGCGGTGTCCTCGATATGGACACCAAGACTGTCACGGGTATCGTGAGCCACCCCGCTGGCTACATCGATAACGCCCACCGCGAGAAGGAGACCATCGTCGGCCTCCAGACCGACAAGCCGCTCAAGCGCGCGCTGCACGTCAACGGTGGTATCCGCATCGCTTGCCAGGCTGCCAGCCAGCACGGCTACAAGGTCGACGAGAACGTTGTCGAGCGCTACACCTTCGAGCGCAAGACCCATAACGCCGGCGTCTTCGATGTTTACACCCCCGAGATGCGTGCTTGCCGCTCGGCCCACATCATCACCGGTCTGCCCGATGGCTATGGCCGCGGCCGCATCATCGGCGACTACCGCCGTGTCGCCCTGTACGGTGTCGACTACCTGATCAAGGACAAGGAGGCCCAGAAGGCTTCCACCCCGACGGTCATGACCGCCGACAACATCCGCGATCGTGAGGAGCTGCAGGAGCAGATCCGCGCCCTCGGCGAGCTTAAGATGATGGCCGAGACCTATGGTTTCGATATTTCCAACCCTGCTACCAACACGCAGGAGGCCATCCAGTGGATGTACTTCGCCTACCTCGCTGCCGTTAAGGAGCAGAACGGCGCCGCTATGTCCATCGGCCGTACCTCCACGTTCATCGACATCTACGCTGAGCGCGACCTTGCCAACGGTACCTTCACTGAGGAGCAGATCCAGGAGTTCGTGGATCACTTCATCATGAAGCTCCGCATGGTCAAGTTTGCCCGTACCCCCGAGTACCAGGCCCTGTTCACCGGCGATCCGCAGTGGGTCACCGAGTCCATCGGCGGCATGGGTGTTGACGGCCGTACGCTCGTTACTAAGATGAGCTACCGCTACCTGCACACGCTCGAGAACATGGGTACCAGCCCCGAGCCCAACATGACCGTTCTGTGGTCGACCCGTCTGCCCGAGAACTTCAAGAAGTTCTGCGCCAAGACTTCCGTCGCCAGCTCCTCGATCCAGTACGAGAACGACGACCTCATGCGCGTCTATCACGGTGACGACTACGGCATTGCCTGCTGCGTGTCCTCCATGCGCATCGGCAAGGAGATGCAGTTCTTCGGCGCCCGCGCCAACCTTGCCAAGTGCCTGCTCTACGCACTCAACGGCGGTGTTGACGAGGTCTCCAAGAAGCAGGTCGGCCCCAAGTATCGCGCCGTCGAGGGCGATACGCTCGATTACGACGACGTTGTGGCCAAGTACAACGACATGATGAAGTGGCTCGCTGGCGTGTACGTTAACTCGCTGAACATCATTCACTACATGCACGACAAGTATTGCTACGAGCGCATCCAGATGGCTCTGCACGACAAGCACGTGCACCGCTGGTTCGCTACGGGTATCGCTGGCCTTTCCGTCGTGGCTGACTCCCTGTCTGCCATCAAGTACGCCAAGGTCCACCCCGTCCGTGACGAGAACGGCATTATCGTCGACTTCGAGACCGAGGGCGATTTCCCCAAGTACGGTAACGACGACGACCGCGTCGACCAGATCGCTCACGACGTTGTGCACCAGTTCATGGAGTACATCCGCATGAACGACACCTACCGCAACTCCGTGCCCACGACCTCGGTTCTGACCATTACCTCCAACGTCGTGTACGGTAAGAAGACCGGCTCCACGCCCGACGGCCGCAAGGCTGGCCAGCCGTTCGCCCCGGGTGCTAACCCCATGCACAAGCGCGATAGCCACGGCGCCATCGCTTCGCTGTCTTCGGTTTCCAAGCTCCCGTTCCGCGATGCTCAGGACGGCATCTCCAACACCTTCTCCATCATTCCGAGTGCGCTCGGCAAGGAGGATCAGGTGTTCTTTGGCGATATCGACCTTGATCAGCTGGGCGAGTAACTATTGTTAGTGCTATACTAACAATAACGATTACTGATTAGTGCGCCGGTTTCGGCCGGCGCCTATCAATCGAAGGAGACACATTATGAAGGTTTCTGAAGTTTCCGAGACTCAGGCCGATAACCTGGTCCACATGCTCGACGCTTACGCCGAGAAGGGTGGCCACCACCTGAACATCAACGTCTTCAACCGTGAGACGCTGCTCGACGCTCAGGCTCACCCCGAGAAGTACCCGCAGCTGACCATCCGCGTTTCCGGCTATGCCGTGAACTTCCACACGCTCACCAAGGAGCAGCAGGACGAGGTCATTTCGCGTACCTTCCACGACAAGTTCTAAAGGGATTTAACTCCCGCAGGATCGCCGGGGCTGTTTGGGTTACCTCCCAAAACGTCCTCGGACATGCAAGAAACCCTCGCTGCGCACTTCGTGCGGCGAGGGCTTCTTGCGTCCTGCGGAATATTTTGGGAGATAGCCCAAGCAGCCCCGGCGGGGTCCTGTGTAGTCACCCTTTAGGCGGAACTCTCCTAATTATTTGGATGAGTCGTTTACTTACTTGTGCTGTTACCGTCTTCCCGCTGTTGTTGGGGTATGCTTTGTTCGTATGTAAACGTATGACATGTTGATGGGGGAGGGTGTTATGGCTCGCGAGAGTGCTCGTTCTAAGGATACGGCTAAGCCTGGCATCAAGGAAGTTGCAGCGGTGGCGGGGGTTTCGCCTACTACGGTATCTCGCGTGCTTAATAATCGCGGCTATATTAGCCAAGAGACCCGCGATAAGGTCCATGCCGCGATGAAGCGCATCAACTATACGCCCAACGATATCGCCCGTGCCATGCTCAACGGTCGCCTGAATCTTATCGGTATGATCGTCCCCTATGTCAGCAGTCCGTTTCATGCCCAAGTGGTTCAAGTCATTGAGCATACCCTGGCCGAAAACGGTTTTAAGATGCTGCTGTGCAATAGCGCCAATCGACCCGAGCTTGAGCGCTCTTATATCGACATGCTTCGACGCAATATGGTTGATGGCGTCATCGTCAACTCGCTTAATATCGGTGCCGAGGCGTATGCCGAGATGGGCTTGAGTCTGGTTGGTATCGACTGCGACCTTGGCGAAGCCTCTGTTCAGATTGCGAGCGACAGCTATAGCATCGGCGAACTTGCCACGCGTCGCCTGATCGATGACGGATGTTCACGCATCCTGTGCCTGCGCAGCAATAGCCGCATGCGCATGCCTGCCAATAAGCGTACCGATGCCTACCTCGATGTTGTTGAGCAGGCCGGTTTGCCCGCGCTTGTCCGTGAGGTCGAGTTCGTTAAGCCCGACGACGAAAAGAGCGCGGTCGTTGCGAAGATCCTCGATGAGAACCCCGATATTGACGGCATCTTTGCGGGAGACGACACGATGGCGGCTATCTGTCTTAACGTGATGAAGCAGCGCGGCTTGAGCGCTCCGGATGATATTAAGGTCGTGGGCGCGGATGGTGCCCGCCGCACTATGACGTTTATGCCTGACTTAACAACCGTACGCCAAGATATCGATCGCATCGGTGAGCTCGCGGCGCAATCCATCGTCGCTCTTGTTAACGGCGAAAAGCCCGAATCGAATATCAAGCTCCCCGTTGAACTCATTGAGGGTAAAACCGCGTAGTTCATCCCGTGCCAAAAGAATTCCTCAAACGCCTCTGATGACCGTTCGCCGGCATATGTCAACCGTTTGCCGACGACTGGAACTGCGAAAAGATGTATTGGTGTGAAAACGTTTGACATATGAAAACGATTGACATATCTTGCAGTTGTACCGAGTTAGTATCTCGTGAGAAAGGAAGTCTCGGATGCACAAGGTGTATTACCAGCCTGAGGGAATTTGGGTAGGCGACATCATGCCGTACGGCGAGGACGGCACGTTCTATCTCTATCACCAGCGTGACACGCGTAACCCCGGACCTTTCGGAGAGCCGTTTGGTTGGGCACTCGCTACGACCAAGGACTTCGTCAATTACAAAGACTTTGGCGAGAGCCTTGAGCGTGGCGGCGACGAGGAAGTCGACCAGTATGTTTATGCCGGCACGGTGTTTAAGGTGGGCGACAAGTACCATGCGCTCTACACTGGTTGCAATCGCGATAAGGTCAAGGCACGCTTGATGAAGCAGGTTCTTCTTCACGCAACGAGTGACGACGCCGTCAAGTGGGAGAAGAACATTGCCGAGACGCTGCTTCCGCCCCAGGAGGGTTACGATGACCGCAACTGGCGCGATCCCTTTGTGCTTTGGGATGAGGAGAACGAAGAGTACATGCTCATCCTCGGCACGCGTGTGGGCGAGGACAAGCGTCTGATGACCGGTCGTCTGGTCAAGTTCACCTCCAAGGACCTGGATACCTGGGAGTTCCAGGGCGACTGGTGGAATCCGGGCCTGTACACCATGTTCGAGATGCCTGATCTCTTTAAGATGGGCGACTGGTGGTATCTGGTGTTCTCCGAGTACAGTGATGGCAACAAGACCCGTTACCGCATGTCTCGCTCTATCAACGGTCCTTGGATCACTCCTGCGGACGATTCCTTCGATGGCCGCGCGTACTATGCCGCGCGTACCGCATTTGATGGCGAGCGCCGCGTTCTCTTTGGTTGGGTTCCTACGCGTGACGAGGGCGGTGACCCCAGCTCTTACCTGTGGGGTGGCACCTTTATGCCTCTCGAGATCGTTCAGCGTGCTGACGGAACGCTCGGCACCAAGCTCCCCGACAGCATGCTTGGCGCCTTTGGCGAGGCTAAGGCAGTCGAGGCCTTTGAGCTTTCCTGCGAGTCGGGCAAGGTCGAGCAGGTGCTCGCCGCGGATGCCGGTTCCACCTATATGCTCGATGCCGACATCGAGCTCGCCGGTGACGCTGCCGGCTTCTCGGTGAAGCTTGCCGAGGACGCCGAGTCCGGTCTTGCCTATGAGTTCCGCGCCAACCTGCGTGAGGGCAAGCTCGAGTTTACGGCGGCCCCCCAGTATCCGTGGTTCCAGGTCAACAACATGGGCCTCGAGCGTCCGTTGTTCTTTAAGGGCGAGGGCACTCATCATGTGCGCCTGGTCGTTGACGACGATATCGCGACCATCTTTGTCGATGATGTTGCGCTTAACGCGCGCTTCTGCAATAAGCAGGGCCAGGGTGTGGCGCTTACCGTCACCGACGGTGCGCTCAAGTGCGCAAACGCAACGATCGCGTCTCTGTAGCGGCAACGAACCGTTTTATGATTTAGAAAAGGAATGGAGAGGAACATGGACTACAAGGCAGTGTCCCAGCAAGTCGTCGACAACGTCGGCGGACTGGAGAACATCGAGGGCGCCACGCATTGCGTGACCCGTCTGCGTCTGGTGCTCAAGGATACGAGCAAATACAACAAAGCCGAGCTCGAGAACATCGATGGCGTCAAGGGCGTGCTGTACAACAGCGGCCAG
This sequence comes from uncultured Collinsella sp., assembly GCA_958407545.1. Taxonomy (GTDB): domain Bacteria; phylum Actinomycetota; class Coriobacteriia; order Coriobacteriales; family Coriobacteriaceae; genus Collinsella. The sequence goes on from CATYJA010000023.1 coordinate 17,829, forward strand.
CTCATGATCATCTTCGGTACCGGTACCGTCAACAAGGTTTACGATGAGTTTATGGCTCTGACGGGCGTTAAGGAGATCAGTGCTTCCGAGGTCAAGGGCGCCGAGGCGGACAAGAAGGGCAAGTTCTTCTCGGTCCTCAAGGTATTCTCGGACATCTTTATCCCCATCATTCCCGCCTTCGTCGGCGCTGCAATCATCATCGGCCTTAAGTCGCTGATCGTTGCCAACGGCCTCTTTGGCATGGAGGGCAGCCTCGCCGATCACAGCGAGTTCCTCAAGAACCTCGCAAGCTTCTTTGCCATTATCGCCACCACGTTCGACTACCTGCCTGTCCTGGTTATGTACAGCGCGGTCAAGCGTTTTGGCGGTAACCCGATCCTGGGCATCCTCGTCGGTATCGTCATGGTTCACCCGAGCCTTATGAACCGCAACACGTTCGTTATGGACCCGACGGGTGCTGAGTACTGGAACTTCGGTCCGCTATCCATTCCCATGGTTGCTTTCCAGGGCGGTGTGTTCCCCGCAATCCTGACTGCCTGGTTTATGGCCAAGGTCGAGAAGATTGCCCAGAAGTACATCCCCGAGGTCGTTTCGTTCGTCTTTGTCCCGACCGTTACCCTGATTCTTGCTAACGTTGCCCTGTTCACCGTGTTCGGCCCGCTCGGCAACCTGATCGGTGACGTCCTCGCCGGCGTAATCGATATCCTGTACAACAGGATGGGCGTCTTTGGTGCCTTTGTCTTCGCCGCGTTCCTGCAGCCGCTCGTCGTTACCGGTACGCATCAGTTCATCCAGGGTATCGAGGCAAACCTTGTTGCCACGACTGGCTTCAACTACATCCAGGCCATCTGGTCGGTTTCCATCATCGCCCAGGGCGGCGGCGCCATCGGTATGTACCTCATTCACAAGAAGCACTCCAAAGAGCGCAACATCTGCATGTCGTCCTTTATCCCGACGCTGGTCGGAATCTCCGAGCCCGCTATCTTTGCTGCAAACATGCGCTATTCGATCATTCCGTTCATCTGCGCATGCATCGGTGCAGGCTGCGGCGGTGCCTTCGTCAAGCTCTTTGAGGTGCGCGCTATCGGTCAGGGTCTGACCGGCGTGCTTGGCCTGCTCATCGTCACGCCCGAGACCCTCGTGTGGTATGTGGCTGGCAATCTCATCGCCTTTATCGTGCCGATCGTCTTGATCTTTGCCTACAACAAGGCAAAGGGCGTGCCGACCACCGATGAAGAGGGCGCTGGCGCTGGCTTCGACGTTAGCTTCTAGTTGAGCCGTTCAGTGTAATCTGAGGATAAGTCCATTTGAGGAAGGGCGTTCGACTCGTGTGAGTCGAGCGTCCTTCCCCATAGACGAGAAAGTCAACGGCGATGTTAAATCAAAAAAACAAGGTGACACGCGCGGACTATGAGCAGTGGCGTGTCGGACAGGATGAGACGGCGGCTCGCATCGCGTCCGACCCCGATAGGCTTCTGTTCCATGTGGAGCCTGAGCTTGGCTGGCTCAACGACCCCAACGGTTTGGTTCAGATTGGTGATACGTATCACATCTATCATCAATACGATCCGTTCGATGCTGCGCATGGCGGTCCAGTGCTTTGGAACCATCTGACGACAAAGGATTTTGTGACGTACGAGAATCACGGCCCCGTGCTGTTCCCCGATTCCGATTTGGATTCGAGCGGAGCGTATTCTGGTTCTGCCTTTGTACGTGATGGCAAGATTCACTACTTCTATACCGGCAACGTCAAGCATTTTGACCGCGATGATTACGACTACGTGTTGACGGGCCGTGAGCAAAACCAGATTCATATGGTTGCCGAGAATCCCGACGAATTGGGCGAGAAGCGCATGGCTGTTGGACCAGTCGATTACCCCGACGATATCGGTACGCACGTGCGCGACCCCAAGATCCTTGAGCACGATGGTATCTACTACATGGTTCTGGGCGCTCGTACGAAAGACGACCGTGGCTGCGTGCTTGTCTATACTTCGCGTGATTTAGGGGTCTGGAGCTATGCGACGCGCATTGAGCTGGGCGAGAAGTTTGGCTTTATGTGGGAGTGCCCTGATCTGTTTGAGCTTGATGGCGAGCTTATTCTCGTTTGCTGTCCGCAGGGTGTGCCTGCCGATGGTTGGCGTTACCGCAATCCGCATCAGTGCGTGTGGTTCCCCATCGAGGCCGATTGGGAGGCGCCGAGCTTTAAAATCGTCGGGAAGGGCATGCCCCCGATGGTCGATGCCGGTTTTGATTTCTATGCTCCGCAGTCCTTTGAGGATGCTGCAGGCCGGCGATTGATGATCGGATGGTCGGGTTGCCCCGATGCGACGGCGGAAAACCCGACGGTGGCGCGCGGGTGGCAGTGCGCGTTGACGGTGCCGCGAGAGCTGAGCATGCGCGATGGTAAGCTCTGCCAGCAGCCGGCGCACGAGATTGAGAGGATGCGCGGCGACTGCGTTCGCACGACAGGCGGTGAAACCGTTGAGGAGCCGGGCCGCCTGTTTGATCTCGTGGTTTCCTGTGAGGGCGCCAAGATGGTTGAGCTCGAGATTCGCAAGGGTGTCTTTGTGCGCTATGCGGACGGGATGCTTACCCTCGACATGGGTGACGAAGGCTATGGGCGCGACCAGAGGTCGATTGAGCTCGGCGAGCTTCGCGACCTGCGCGTGCTTTCGGACACTACGATGGTCGAGATTTTTGCCAACGGCGGTGAGGCGGCACTTACGAGCCGTACCTATTCGTCGGCGGTTCCGGCGATGGCGCTGCACGCCGAGGGCGCGGCGTCGATGGATTTCTACCGCCTCGCTCATTAACCGTGCATGGAGCACGATTGGACTTGTTGGGCGGAATGTGTCGCAGTTGCCGCGGCCAACTACCGTTTATCACGTATAGCGACCGTTTGCGGAATAAGTAACACTCCTTAATAAACCGTGTAAAATCTCAGTTAAGCACGGAGTTTTCCAGGGAGACGCTGTCCTTTGTTATGTGCAAAGGGCGGCGTCTCTTTGGCGCTTAGATGCCGTTGTGCAACAGCGCGACGCGCGTGTCATGTATTGAAAAGCCAATGTCGAGATGGGTCGTGATAAGAATGGGCAAGTATGTAATCGTGGTTGAGTCTGGGTCGGATGTAACGCCGGAGCTCTGCGAGCGCTACGGCATCGTGCGCGTGCCCATGCATGTCACGATTGGTGACGAGACCGTCG
>CATYJA010000024.1:0-19671 GCA_958407545.1 uncultured Collinsella sp.
GGGCCGTCAGGCAAACCAGGCGGTAAGCCCGGTTTTCATGAGCGTTCTTAAAACGTTTTGCATCATTGCGGCTATCTTCATGACGATTGGCGTCGCCCGCGTGGCGCTCGCCGGCGTTACGGCCCAGGTGCTCAACAGCAACGCCGAGCTTACCAGCACGCTCGAAAAGGCGACCGATGAGAGCTCCGACCTGGAGGTCATGCATTCGGTCTATGGCGCCGACACGCGCATTCGCGACCTTGCGGGCGCTTATGGCATGGTGGAGCCCAGCGAGAGCGTTACACTTGACTTTTCGCAGGATGCAGCCGCGGGCGCCAACGCGACCGCGACCGCTCAGTAGCAAGACGGTAGCTGAGTATGACAAATGACTATCGCCGCGGTTCCGATGGGGGCCGCGGTTCTGGACGTCCCTCGTCGCGGGGACGTTCTGGTTATCAAGGAACGGGTCGGCAATCTTACAACGCCGGGCAGTCCCGTGGCAACGACCCGGCGTCGCGACTTCGCGGCTCGGGCGGCCCTCATGTGCATAACACCAGGTCGCGTAAGAGTTCGTCGACCGAATGGCTCACAGGCACGCCTCTGCCTCGCCGCAAAGCTGTCATGGGCTTCATCGGGCTTGGCTTGGGCTTGGGCGTCTTTCGCCTTGCCGACTATCAAATTGTCGAAGCCGATAAACTGCGCGAGCGTGCCGATGCGCGCCGCCTGCTTGCGCAGACCCTCTATGCCAAACGCGGCACCATCTACGACCGCAACGGCAACGTGTTGGCGTCGTCGGTCGAATGTCGCAACATCGCCGTGAACCCGCAGCTTGTCGAGGATGTCGACAAGACGGTGTCGGCGCTGGTCAAGGCAACTGGAATCGATAAAAAGACCTGCCGCAAGCTCGTTGAGTCCGATGGAACCTGGGTGTATATCAAGCGCCAAGTGGACGAAGACGATGTTGCGGCGCTGGAGAAGAAGAACCTGCCCGGCGTGCTTTTTGAGCAGGCCATGAAGCGCGTATATCCATACGGCAATCTGGCATCGCAGGTGCTGGGTGTAGTGAATGTAGACAACGACGGCTTGACGGGTCTCGAAAAGCAATACAACAAGCTTCTGACCGGCACGAACGGTTCTCTCGTACGAGAGCGCGCGAGGGACGGCAGCTATATCGCGGGCGGTGCCTATAAAAAGGTGGCTGCGGTCGACGGCGTTGATATCGTGACGACGCTCGACGTCAATATCCAGCGTGCGGCCGAGGATGCCCTGGCAGAGGCAGTTGAGAAGACTAAGGCCAAGAACGGCTCGGCGCTGGTCACCGATCCTACGACAGGCGAGATCTTGGCAGCCTGCTCGTACCCGACCTACGACCAGACCGATCTGGAGAACGCCAAGACCGAGGATATGAACCTGCGCCTGGTCACCGATGCCTACGAGCCCGGCTCAGTCTTTAAGACGCTCGTGGCGGGCGCCGGTTTCGACTTGGGCGTCGTGCGATCGAGTACGTCGTTTGAGGTGCCGGCGAGCATCAAGGTGGGCGACGATACCGTCACCGATGCCGACAAGCGCGACTACGCCATGACCATGGATGTGCGCGAGATGATGCGCCGTTCGTCCAACGTGGGCTTTGTCCTAGTGGGGCGCAAGATCGGTGCCGACGACTTTGCCGCCTATGTGGACAAGTGGGGCATCGGTCACAGCTCGGGTGTCGATTTTCCGGGCGAGAGCCTGGGCATCGTCAAGGAGCGTGACCAGTATGACGGCGCCACGCTGGGCTCGATGAGCTTTGGACAGGCACTGTCCGTCTCGCCGATTGAGATCGCGCGTGCCGTGGGCGGCATCGCCAACGGCGGCGTGATGATGACCCCGCACTTCTATAAGTCCAGCAAGGGCGACGAGAAGGACTGGGGCGAAGGCGAGCGCGCGATTTCGGAGGACGCCGCATCCCAGGTGACATCGTGCATGCAGACGGTCGTGTCCGAGGGAACGGGCGTTGGCGGCGCGGTTGACGGCTATGACGTGGCGGGTAAGACCGGTACGGCTGAACGTGCCGACGAGAACGGCGGCTACCTCAAGGAGAATTACATGTCGTCCTTTATGGGCTTTGCACCGGCACAATCGCCCAAGGTGCTGTGCTATATCACGCTCGACGGAACGCCGAGCGGCTCAGATGCCGCTGCGGTGCCGTTCCAGTCCATTATGGCCAACGCGCTCGACGTGCTGGGTATCCCGCACACGAAGTAGGGGGTTACAATCTTTGGGGCGTGGTTTGTTGTCCCATATGAGGGTGTTCACATGCCCTGCACCACGCATGTGCGGCGCTGGGATACAATACGCCGATAGCATTATTAGGTTTACAGGGGAGCTGCAATGATAGAGATCGCCGTCAACAACCTCGCGGCCGCAACAGGGGCCCGAACCGTGACGGGAGAAGCCGATCGGGTATGCCGCGGGTGCGTTATCGACTCGCGCCAGGTCGAGGAAGGGACGATTTTCGTCGCCTTTCCCGGTGAAAACGTCGACGGCAATGATTTTGCTTCCCGTGCCGTCCAGTCGGGTGCCGGCGCCGTCGTGATGACGCGTGAGCCCGAGGCCGAGCTGGTCTCGCTGGCGCAGGACAAAGGATGCGCCATCCTGCTGACCGATGATCCCGAGGAGTTTCTGCTGCGTTTGGCGCACGCGTATCGCCTGGAGCTTGGCTGCCTGGTCGTTGGCATTACCGGTTCCATCGGCAAGACGACGACCAAGGATGTGCTCGCCGCTGTGCTCGCCAAGCGCTATCGTGTCTGGGCCACCAAGGGCAATTTCAATAACCTGATCGGCATGCCGCTCACGGTGCTTTCCGCTCCGGCCGATACCGAGGTCCTGGTGCTCGAGATGGGCATGAACCATTTCCACGAGATCGAGCGCCTTTCCCAGTCCGCCAATCCCAACTTTGCCATCGTGAGCAAGATCGGCACCTCTCATATCGGTATTTTGGGCAGCCGCGAGAACATCGCCCGCGCCAAGTCCGAGATCGTCCAGGGTATGTGCGCCGCCGGCGACTATTTGCCGCTGCTGGTTTTGGGTGGCGAGGACGACTTTACGCCGTTCATTCGCGATACGTTCGCCCAGCCTGCTGGTATCGACGTGATGCTGGCCGGCGTCTCGGACGACGATGAGGTCCGCGCCCGCGACATTCGTGTTGATGACGAAGGCCGTCCGGTCTTTACGCTCGATTTTGGCCAGGGTGAGACGACCGATACCATGCTTGCCATCCCCGGCGTGCAGTCCGTCCCAAATGCCGTTAAGGCCGCCGCAGTTGCCTATCGCCTGGGCGTGACGCCCGAGCAGATCGATGCTGCCTTTAGAGGCCTCACGATCACCGGTCACCGCCAGGAGATCAAGCGCGCCAAGAGCGGTGCCCGCGTCATCGACGATTCCTATAACGCCAGTGCCGAATCCATGGCAGCCGGTCTCGACCTGCTGTGCTCGCTTTCGTGCACGGGGTCTCGCATGGCGATCCTGGGCGAGATGGGCGAGATGGGCGATGAGGCTCCTCGCATGCATGAGCTCGTGGGCGCCTATGCCGCCGCCAAGAAGCTCGACATGCTGGCGTGCGTGGGCGGTGAGCTGGCCCAGCTTATGGCCGATGCCGCGCGCATGATGGGCATGGACGAGGACCGCATCCAGGTGTTCTCCGATTATCAGCAGGTGCTCGACCGCATGGGCGGCGCGCTTGAAAAACATGATGTTGTACTGGTCAAGGGTTCCCGCTTTGTTGAGCTCGACCGCTTTGTGGAAGGTGTGTGCTAGCCCATGTTCGGCAATCCCTCGTATCCAACGTATCAGGCTTTTTTGGGGCTTGGCATCGCCGCCGCCATTGCGCTGCTGCTCATGCCGTGGTGGATCAAGCTGCTCAAGGTCGAGGGTATCGGCCAGCAGGTTCGTGCCGACGGCCCCAAGCGTCATTTGGTTAAGCAGGGAACGCCCACCATGGGTGGCGTTGTCATCCTCGTCGCGATCTCGCTGACCTGCCTGCTGATGGGCAAGCTCACCACCGAGCTCGTGCTCGTGCTGCTCGCCACGCTGGCGACCGGCGTGCTGGGCCTGATCGACGACCTGACCTCCGTTACGCATGGGCGCTCGCTCGGTCTGACGCCCCATGCCAAGATGATCGGCCTAACCATTATCTGTGTCACCTTTACGGTACTTGCCGTTAACTGGTGCGGCGTCGCCCCCGAGATTCGTTTTCCCGGCGGCCTGACGATTGACCTCGGTGTTCTTTCGACCACCATCTGCGGCCTTTCGTTCCCGTGGCTCTACATTGTCTTTTGCTGGCTGATGATCGCCGGTCTTTCTAATGCCGTGAACCTGACCGATGGCCTTGACGGTCTTGCTGGCGGCACCTCCATGATTGCCATGCTCGCCATGGCTGCGATGGCGTTTTTGCACGGAGACGTGAACCTGTCCATCTTCTGTACCGCGTGTGCCGGTGCCTGCTTGGGCTTTCTGTGGTTCAACTGCTATCCGGCGAGCATCTTTATGGGCGATACCGGCTCGCTTGCCCTGGGCGCCGCGTTTGCCTGCACGTCCATCATGACCAACACCGAGGTCGTCTCCCTCATCATCGGTGGCCTGTTTATCGTTGAGACCCTGTCGGTCATGATTCAGGTTGTCTACTTCCACTTTACGCACAAGCGCGTCTTCCTTATGGCGCCCATCCATCATCATTTCGAAAAGAAGGGCTGGGCCGAGACCAAGGTCGTCATCCGTTTTTGGATTATCGCTGCGGCCTTTGGTGCCGTTGGCCTTGCTCTGTTCTTCCAGTTGGGATAGTGGTCTTTCATGTCTCTTGCTGATGTCTTTAGCCTGCTCGTTTTGGGTCAGGGCAAATCCGGTCTCGATGTCGCCCGCTGGGCGCTGGCACATCCCGAGCGTGTAAGTGCCGTTACCGTGTATGGCGGTGGCACCTCTGAGCCCAATGACGCCACGCGTGCGCTCGAGGCTGCTGGTGCGTCGTTTGTCTATGGGACCGAACAGGTCGAGGGCGCCTATGACGTATGCGTGACGTGCCCGGGCATCTCGGAGTTCTCGGGCTTCTTTAAGGCCGGGCGCGAGCATGCCGCCCAGATTATGGGTGAGCCCGAGTTTGCCTATCGCCTGTCGCCCGATAACTGGATTGCCATCACGGGCACCAACGGCAAGACGACCACCACGTCGCTGACTGATTATCTGCTTAAGGCTGCCGGCGAGGCCAGCGTTGCTGTCGGCAACATCGGCGAGCCGCCGGTCAACGAGATTGACGGCCGAGCCCATAACGAGTGGTTTGTGGCTGAGCTCTCGAGCTATCAGATTGCTACGACAACCGAGCTCCACCCCCGCGTGGCGGTGCTGCTCAACATCACTCCCGACCACTTGGGCTGGCATAAGAGCCATAAGAACTACGCGCTTGCCAAGATTAAACTGTTTGACAATATGGTCGATGACGATCTGGCGGTTGTCGACGTCGAAGACGCCGGCATTCACGAGTTCGATGAGTACATCTACACGCCGGGTCGTCGCATCTGCAAGGTTGCCTTTGACGAGCCTGAGGGCGAGGATGCCGCCTTTGTGCGCGATGGCAAGATGATCGTGCGTCTGAAGGGTGTCGAGACCCCGCTCATCGCTACATCCGAGCTCAAGATCTCGGGCCATCACAATGTTATCAATGCCCTGTGCGCTGCCACGGCTGCCTTGGCAGTCGGTGCCGATGTCGACGGTGTCTGCCGCGGTCTGGCCTCGTTCCAGCCGCTCGAGCACCGCGTGGAGCCGTGTGGCGAGATTGACGGCGTGCGCTACGTCAACGATTCCAAGGCGACTAACACCGATGCGGTCGAGAAGGCACTGACGGCATTTCCCGATGACGACGTGACCTTGCTGCTCGGCGGCCACGATAAGGGTACGCCGCTTGCGGACTTTGCCCGCGTCGTTATGGACAACGTGCGCTCGGTCGTTTGCTTTGGCGATGCGCGCGAGCGCTTTACCGCCGCTATGGACGAGGCCGATGTCGATGGTGACGTGGATATCGCCCAGGCGGATGACCTGCGCGATGCCGTGGACGTCGCCCGTTCGCTGTCGAGCCGTGGCGACGTGATCTTACTTTCTCCTGCCTGCTCTTCGTTCGATGAGTTCTCGGGCTATGAGGAGCGCGGCCGCGTGTTTAAGGACTATGTGGCCCAGCTTGCCGCTGCGGCGAAATCGCAAATGGAATAGGGGTTGCCGGTGAGAGAGGAGAGCCCCCGACAAGGTATGAGGAGGCCCGACTCGGACCGTGCTTCCTCGCGGCGCAGCACACCGCGTTCCGGTCGCGGCGGGCAGACGTTTAGCGAACGCTATATTGCCGGCGTTCCCGCCCGTATCATGCGCCCCCGTTTGATATTCATGGCCTGCCTGTTTACCTTGGTATGCTTTGGCCTGCTGATGGTGTACTCGGCGTCTTCGGTCGAGGCGCTGCACGAGAATGGCTCGGCGACGTTTTTTCTGTTTCGACAAGCCGCGTTTGCCGGAGTTGGCGTGCTGGCTATGGTTGCCATCGTGCGCATCTTGCCGGACAGTTGGTTTGGGGAAGACGTGCTCAGGATCTTCCTCATAGGCATGATAGGGCTACTGTTTCTGGTGTTCTTGGTGGGCAGCGGCAGCCGTGGCGCCACGCGCTGGCTCAACATTGCCGGCATTCAGTTCCAGCCTTCCGAGTTTTTAAAGCCATTTGCCATTGCGTATTCGGCCATCATGCTTGATCGTTTCTTTTCGCCCGGTGGCAACATCAACGAATTCCTTCGCAAGATGGGCATCTACTTGGGCATTTCGCTCTTTCTGATCTTTATCCAGCCCGATTTCGGTACTGTCCTGATCATCCTGTTGACCCTCATGTGCATGGCGTTGTTTGCGGGTCTCGACCCCAGATTTATCATCGGCGTGCTAATCTTCGGCATTCTCGTGATTGTGATTGCGCTTGTTGCAGAGCCGTACCGTATGGTGCGTATTCAGGTTGCCTTGAACCCTTGGGCCGACGAGTATGGTGACGGCTATCAGGCTACGCTTGCCATCATGGCCTTTGCCTCGGGCGGTCTGTTCGGCCGTGGCATCGGCAACTCAACCATGAAGTACTCGTATCTGCCCGAGGCGCACAATGACTACATCCTGGCCATCATTGGCGAGGAAGTCGGTTTTGTCGGAACCGTGCTGTTCTTCTTGGTGTTTGCGATGCTGATCTATTCGGCGTTTCGCATTGCCGAGCAGGCGACCGATCGTCGGGGCGCGCTTATGGCGTCTGGCTCCGCGGTCATTCTCGCGGTGCAGTTTTTGATTAACGCGTTGGGCATCCTCAACGTGTTTCCCATGACGGGCAAACCGTTGCCGTTTATTAGCTACGGCGGTTCGTCGATTATTGTGTCGCTTATGCTTGCCGGATTGATCCTGCGCGTTTCGTACGAGAGCGCCCGTCGCGATGAGTACGACCGTCGCCGCGAGAGCTTTGCCGTTATGGATGAGAGTACCGCTGGCGTGCCCCACGTGCGCGGCGAGCGATCTTCGCGTAACGGTTTTACCGTCCTGGATGGCTCTGCGACCGAGCCGGCAGTCCGCCCGCGTCAGCGAACGGCGCCGCAAGGTCGTCCTCAGCGCCCCAGCCCTCGCAACGCGGGCGGCGGATATAATCGAATCGATTTGAACTCGGACCCGTCGGCGCGTCTACGCACCGACGACCAGGGACCGCGTGTACGAAGGGACTACCATGACCGATAAGATGACCGTTGCTATTGCAGCCGGCGGCACGGCAGGACACATCAACCCCGCGCTCGCCTTGGCCGAAGAGCTGCGTGATCGTGGCCACCACGTTGTGTTCGTGGGCCAGTCGCGCAAGCTCGAGGGTCGTCTGGTCCCCGAGGCTGGGTTTGATTTTGTGCCCATTACGGTCACTGGCTTCGACCGCTCCCGTCCTTGGACGGCGCTGACCTCGCTGTGGCGTGTCAACAAGGCCAAGCGTGCGCTCGCTGGTCATTTCTCAAAGGTCGGCAAGCCCGACGCTGCCGTCGGTTTTGGTGCCTATGTCGAGGTTCCGCTGCTGGGGTGGTGCAAGGGCGCGGGCGTTCCGTATCTGCTGCATGAGCAGAACTCTGTTCCGGGCCTGGCCAACAAGATGATGAACTCCCACGCCGCCCGCGTGTGCATCTCGGTGCCGGCAGCGCGTTCGGTCTTTGAGCGCGAAGGTGACCCTGGCCACGTGCTCATGACCGGCAACCCCGTACGTCGCTCGGTGATCGAGGGCGATCGCGCTCGCGGCCGCAAAGCACTTGGCGTTCCCGAGGACGCTACGCTGCTGCTCGTCTTTGGCGGTTCACTTGGCGCCCAGCACCTCAACGAGCGCGTGGTTTCGCTCAAAAACGAGCTGCTTTCGCGCAAGAACCTCTATGTGTTGCATTCGACGGGTGCCGACGGCTTTGAGGAGACCGAGCGCGCTTTGGCGCTGACGCCCGAGGAGGCGAAGCGTTACCGCGTCCAGCCTTACATCGACAACATGGGCGATATGCTGGCTGCTGCCGATTTGGTGCTCTCGCGTTCGGGCGCATCGAGCGTGGCCGAGATCGCTGCACTCGCCGTGCCTTCGGTGCTCGTGCCGTACCCGCATGCGACGGCCGACCACCAAACCACCAATGCCCGTTATCTGGTCGACGCTGGGGCCGGCGTGCTCTGCGCCGATGCCGATATCGACGGTTCTGCCTTTGCCGATGAACTGCTGCACCTGGTCGATGACGCGGCGGCGCGCGACGCCATGCGTCAGGCGGCGCGTGGTCTGGCCCAGGATAGGGCCGCCGCTCTTCTGGCGGATGCGGTAGAGGGTTTGCGTTAGTTAGACGGGATATCGTCGGTCGCCCTCGCGCTGATGCGGTAGGTGCGGTACAGTTAACGGGTTACAGGCAGTGTTTACGCAAGGAGTACACGAGCACATGGCTGATTCCCAGACTGCAACCTCCGCGCCCGAGTTTAAGAGCGCCCACTTTATCGGTATCGGCGGCGCCGGCATGAGCGGCATCGCCCTCGTTCTGCACGAGCGCGGTTATGCCGTTACCGGCTCCGACCTTAAGACGTCACGTTATATCCGCCAGCTTACCCGCGCTGGTGTGAAGGTGCATGTGGGCCATGAGGCCGCCACGATCGACGAGGTCAAGCCCGACGTGGTTGTTGTCTCCACCGCTATTCCGGAGTCCAACCCTGAACTCGTGCGCGCTCGCGAGCTTGGTATTCCCGTGTGGCCCCGTGCTAAGATGCTCTCTGCTTTGGGCCACGGCTACACCACCGTCGCTGTTGCCGGCACGCATGGCAAGACCACCACGTCTTCGATGTGCGCCACCATGCTCGACCGCATGGGTCTGGATCCGAGCTTCTTGATCGGTGGCATCGTCGAGGGCTATGACACGAACGGCAAGAACGGCTCGGGCGACTACTTTGTCGCCGAGGCCGACGAGTCCGACAGCTCCTTCCTGTTCCTGAACCCCAACGTGGTCATTGTGACCAACGTCGAGGCCGACCACCTCGATCACTACTCGGGTATCGAGGAGATCGAGGCAACTTTCGCCAAATTCATGAACCTGGTGGGCGAGGACGGCACCGTCATCGTCTGCGGTGAGGACTCGCATCTGGTCGAGCTCGCCAAGTCGACGGGCCGTCACGTGCTTTCCTACGGCTTTGCCGAGAGCAACGACATCGTCTGCATGCACCCGGATGTCAAGGGCATCCAGAGCGACTTTATCGTTCGCTTTGAGGACGGCACTGAGCACGCTGTGGAGATCAAGAGCAATCCCGGTCGCCACAACATGCTCAACGCCACGGCGGTGCTCACCGTCGCCCATGTCCTGGGCCTTGACATCGACGCCGCCGCCAAGGCGCTCTCGAGCTTTGAGGGCGTCCGCCGTCGCTTTACCCACGTGGGCGATATCGATGGCATCACCGTGGTCGATGATTACGGCCATCACCCCACCGAGATCAAGGCGACGCTTGCTGCCGCTTCGTCGCTGGGCTACAAGCATGTCGACGTCGTGTTCCAGCCGCACCGTTATTCGCGTCTGCAGGCCCTGTGCGACGACTTTGCCGATGCATTTGCCAATGCCGATAAACTGCTGCTGATTGATGTGTTCTCGGCTGGCGAGATGCCCATTCCGGGTGTTACCTCTAAGATGCTCGCCGATACCGTGCGCGCCAAGCATCCTGGCAAGGAGGTCGTGTACTGCTCCAGCCGTCTTGAGCTCAATCAGGAGCTCGAGCAGATGGTGGGCGAGGGCGACCTGCTGCTCACTATGGGTGCTGGTGACGTTACGACCGTCGGTCCCGAGTTCATTGAGTATCTGACTGCCAAGAAAGACGCTTAAGTCTAATGGGTCTGTTTAACGCCGTCATGGCGCTCTCGGGCATGATCGACACGGATGTGATCGAGGACGAGCGCCTTGCGCGTCATACGAGCTATCGTATCGGCGGCAAGGCCGACCTCTTTGTGACGTGCCATAGCTATCATGCCCTTCGCCGCGCCGTGGCGGTGCTCGATCGCGAGCAGGTGCCGTGGGTCATCATCGGCAAGGGCTCCAATCTGCTGGTTGCCGATGGCGGTTATCGCGGCGCCGTCATTTCGCTCGGACGTGAGTTTCAGCGCACGGTTGTTGCCGATGACGGTTGTACGCTGACGGTCGGTGCGGGCGTGATGTTTGCGCGCCTGGTCAACGATGCCCTGTCGCGTAGCCTCTCGGGCCTTGAGTTTGCCGTTGGCATCCCTGGCTCGGTTGGCGGTGCGATATCTATGAATGCCGGCACACGGACCGAGTGGATTGGCTCGCTGGTTGAGGATGTCGTAACGTTTGACCCGGCATCCGGTATCAAGCATTATGCGGGGTCCGAGATCACTTGGGGCTACCGCGAATGTTGCCTTCCCCGCAATGAGATTATCCTCGAGTGCGTGCTCAAGCTTAAACCGGCGCCCAAGGCCGACATTCGCGAGCGCATGGAACGGTACCTGACGAGGCGCAAGCGTACGCAGCCCATGGGTCGCGCATCCTGCGGGTCGGTCTTTCGTAACCCGCCCGATGCGAGTGTGGGCAAGCTTATCGAGGATTGTGGATTAAAGGGTTTTTCGATTGGCGGTGCGGAAGTTTCGCCCGTTCACGCTAATTTTATCGTTAATAACGGAACTGCCTCGGCCGATGACGTTGCCGCGGTTATCAGACATGTGCACGGAAAGGTGAGGGAGGCGTATGGCATCGAGCTCAGACCGGAAGTTAAATTCCTCGGCTTCTAGAGCATCGAAACCCACCTTCCGCCGCGCCGGAGGGCGTTCCGGCGCGCCTGCCAAACCTCAACGCAATACCATCGCGCACTCTAAGTCTGTCGGGCATGCTCGACAGACCAGTCGTCCGGTTGTCGGCTCGCAGCTCGGCAATCGTCCGGCCGCAAAAAAGTCCTCGCGTCCCTCGGTGACGTCAAAGCCTGTTATGGGCGCCAAGCCTGCCCGTCCTATGGCAACTCCTAAGCCCTCGACGGGAGCTAAAGCGGCGCGTCCGGGTCGCACACTGGGCGCATCGAAACCGCGCTCGCTGACATCGGTGCCGGCTACCGCCAAGAAGCCTTCGGGTAAAAAAGGCGTCAACCCGTTGTCTTCACTTAGGGCGATGGCAAATAAAACATCAGACGCCGCTTCTGTCGTTACAGGCAAAGGCAAAATCGTGGGCGGCGTTTTGGCCGTCTTGGCCGTGCTCGTCGTCGTTGCCATCGTGGTGATTAACTCTGGATTGTTTACCGCCACTGATATTCAGATTCAAGGCAGCGAGCATGTGACGAAGCACGATGCTATCCAGCTGATCGATTTGCCCGAGGGAACGTCGCTTTTTAACGTCGATCCCGACCAGATTACCGAGGACCTCAAGCAGAACCCGTGGGTCTCGGGCGTGGATGTCCAGCGTCAGTTCCCGCATACGCTCATCATTACGCCTATGGAGCGCAAGGTCATCGCAATTGCCTATATCAGCTCCGATGACCTTGCCTGGGCCATCGGGGATGATGACACCTGGATCGCCCCGCTGTCGACGTCGGTCGAAGTGGATGACCAGGGCAACGTCATCACGACGGGGCAGGGCTCAAATACCCTGACCGGCATTGATGCCGCGCTGGCGCTCGCTAAGCACTATGGCGCGGTGTTGTTGACTGATGTCTCGGCGGATGTCGCTCCGGTTTCCGGCCAGGCGGTGAGCTCCAAGGCCGTTAAGGCTGGCTTGGATTATGTGCGTGGTTTTTCGAGCGAGTTCTTGGGACAAGTCAAGGATATTTCCACGCCTTCGGTCGAAGCCATCTCGGCAAACCTCAATAACGGCATTGAGGTGTCGCTGGGTGATTCGAACGATATCGTCAAGAAGGAGCGCGTAGTCACCAAGCTGCTTTCGCAGGTAGAGGGCGTAACGTATATCAATGTGCGCTCTCCGGGTAACTATACATTTAGGAACGCTCCGACCTCGTAGCGCTGGTTGATGCTTTGTTGAGGGGCCATACCACGCCGTTTATCTGGTTTGTTTGGTTTTCACGGTCAATTATTTGACTGATACGTTCATAATGTGCAAACATAATACGGTTTACCTTTGCATTTACTTTCAACCTGAAGGTTAATGTGCGCAGGGGTCGACCCATGCTATGGCTATAACCTTTGTTCGGAGGACCGACATGCACGAGACAGAGATCAACAACTACCTTGCCGTCATTAAGGTGGTCGGCGTCGGCGGCGGCGGTACCAACGCGGTCAATCGAATGATCGAAGAGGGCATCCGCGGCGTCGAGTTTGTTGCCATCAACACCGATGCTCAGGCACTCGCGATCTCTGATGCCGATATCAAGGTGCACATCGGCACCGACCTTACCCGCGGCCTGGGCGCCGGCGCCAACCCCGAGGTTGGCCGCAAGGCTGCCGATGAGTCCCGCGACGACATTGCCGAGGCGCTCGCTGGCGCCGATATGGTGTTCATCACCTGCGGCGAGGGCGGTGGCACCGGTACCGGCGCTGCTCCCATCGTTGCCGATATCGCGATGAACGAGGTCGGTGCGCTGACCGTCGCCGTCGTGACCAAGCCCTTCACCTTCGAGGGCCGCAAGCGCAAGAAGAGCGCCGAGGAGGGCATTAAGACCCTCTCCGATTGCGTCGACACCATGATCGTCATCCCTAACGATAAGCTGCTCGACATCGCCGAGAAGAAGACCACCATGCTCGAGGCCTTCGCGATTGCCGATGGCGTCCTTTCCCAGGGCACCCAGGGCATCACCGACCTCATCACCGTCCCCGGTATCATCAACCTGGACTTCGCCGATGTTAAGACCATCATGAAGCAGGCCGGTACCGCCATGATGGGTATCGGTACCTCTTCTGGGGACACCCGTGCCGTCGACGCTGCCCAGCAGGCCATCTCCAGCCCGCTGCTCGAGAGCTCCATCGATGGCGCCACGCGCGTGCTGCTCTCCATCGCCGGTTCCAAGGACCTGGGCATCCAGGAGATCAGCGACGCCGCCGACGTTGTCGCCAACGCCGTCGACCCCGAGGCCAACATCATCTTCGGTACCGTTGTCGACGAGTCCCTGGGCGATCAGGTGCGTATCACCGTCATCGCTACGGGCTTCTCCGACTCCAACGTCAACCGTCAGGACGAGCTCTTTGCTGCTCAGCAGTCTCAGAGCAAGGCCGCTGCCTCCGCTGAGCCGCAGCGCACCGCTCCTGCCACGAGCCCGGCTCAGGCCGCTCCGACCCGCAACGTCGGTGGCACCGAGCTTCCTAACTTCGGCAACGATCAGTTCGAGCTTCCCGACTTCCTGAAGCGCGGTAGCTTCTAAGTCGTTCTTTGCATTGTTGTGCACAGGGGCGTGTCCGTATGGACGCGCCCTTTTTATTTCGACTTTGTAAACTAGAACCTCCAATCTCTTTACGTTCCCTTTACGATTGCCTCCAGCGCAGCAGGTATCCTTTTAGAGAAGTATGACAGCCGTATAAACGCGGGCTGTAGCGGCGATGCCGCGGTACTTGTGTTATTAGGAGGCTTTAGTATGGCAGCACGTGCGGACAAAGTTTCGCGTGTCGACCATGATGGAGTTACGTTGGTGGAGGGCGCGACATCCGATGTTCGCTTTGCCTTCACCGAGCGTGCCGGTGGCGTTTCCGAAGATGCGTACTCCTCACTCAACTTGGGCTCGCATGTTGGCGATGACCCCTTTGCTGTTCAAGAAAATCGTCGTCGTGCGCTCGAGGCTATGGGTGCCGCCGAGTGTGAGCACAACCTGCTCGTTCCCAATCAGGTCCATGGTGATCATATCGTTGCGGTGACCTCGAACGGCGCCGATGACCTTGAGGACGTTCGCGAGCAGATTGCCGAGGGCTGTGATGCCATCGTCTGCACGGCGCATAACGTGCCCGTGCTGCTCTGCTTTGCCGACTGCGTTCCCGTGGTGCTGGTGGCCCCCGGCGGATTTGCCGTGGTGCACTCCGGTTGGAAGGGCACGATTGCACGTATTTCCGCCAAGGCGTGCCAGGCGCTTTGCGATGCTGCCGGTTGCGATGCGAGCGACGTTTCCGCCTATATCGGCCCCCATATCCTGGGTGACGAATATGAGGTATCCCAGGAACTCATGGATCGCTTTGCCGCCGAGTTCTCTTGCATCGATGCGAATACCTCTCGCATGCTCGATCTTTCCGCTGCCATTCGCGAGGCGCTGGTAGATGTCGGTGTCGACGCGGATAATATCGTGGATACCCAGCTTTCGACCGTGCGTCAGAACGACCGCTTTTATTCCTACCGTAACGAGGACGGCACCTGTGGGCGCCATGCTGCGATCGGCGTGATGCTATGAGAAAGATCGTATCGGTCCTGAGCGCCGCTGTGCTTACGCTTACGCTGTGCGCCTGTTCTTCGGGATCTTCTAGCTCTTCCATTACCGTGGCCGGCTCCACGACCTGCCTTCCTATCGCCGAGATTGCGGCCGAGGGCTTTAAGGAGGAGACCGGCATCGACGTGCTCGTTTCCGGTTTGGGTTCTTCCGCTGGGATCGAGGCCGTCAGCGCCGGCACGGCCGATATCGCCAGCTCCTCCCGTGGACTCAATGCCGACGAACAGGATCTGGGCCTGACTCCCATCGTCATTGCCCACGACGGTATTGCGGTCATCGTGAACGACGACAACCCCGTCGATAACCTCTCGACCGAGCAGCTCCGCGATATCTACGCCGGCAAGATTACCAATTGGAAAGAGGTCGGTGGCGAGGACCTGAGGATTCAGGTCATCAACCGAGACGAGGCGTCCGGTACGCGCGAGGCCTTCCGTACCATCGTGATGGATGGCACGCCGTTCGATCGCCGCTCGGCTGTTCTTTCGGGTACGGGCCAGGTGCGCGACGTGGTATCTCGTTCGCGTGGGGCCATCGGCTACATTTCGCTGGGCTTCGTCGATAGCCTCAACGCCAAGACCTCGGTCAAGGCCGTCTCGGTCAATCATGTTGAGGCGTCCGAGAAGACGGTCGCGAGTGGCGGCTATCCCATCTCGCGCGACCTTTACTTCTTTGTGAAGGGTGTGCCTTCGCAGCAGGCGCAGGATTACATCGACTATGTGACGTCCGAAAAGATGGACAAGCAGATTCGCGAGGCGGGCTTTATTCCCGTCACCAACGACGAGAAGGGGAGTGAGTAGCATGGAAGCACAGGAAAACTCCCAGACTGAGCAGAATGTTCAGACGCCCAAGAAGCGCGAGCTGGCGCTCGTATCGCGCAGTACCTATATCAAGGAGAAGGCGCTGCAGTGGATCTTCTTTGCCTGCGCGTTCTTGGCGGTCGTTACCGTCATCCTGATTTTTGTCTTTACCACGTACTCGGCGCTGCCCGTCTTTACTGACATCGGTCTGGCTGACTTCTTTAGCTTTACGTGGGCGCCTTCCGAGGGCCACTACGGCATCTTGTCGCTGCTTGCTGGCTCGGGTCTGGTGACCGTCGGTGCGCTCGCCATGGGCGTGCCGCTGGGCGTGGGTACGGCCGTTTACCTGGTCGAGATTGCCAGCAAGCGCGTGCGCAAGCTCATCAGCCCCGCCGTTGACCTGCTGGCGGGCATACCCTCCATCATCTACGGCTTCTTTGGCATGATCATCATCCGCCCGTTTATCGCACAACTGACCGGCGGCCTTGGTTTTGGTGCGCTGACGGCGTGGTTTGTGCTCGCCATCATGATCGTCCCTACCATCACCACGCTCACCATCGATGCTCTCAATTCCATTCCCATGGGCATTCGCGAGGCATCGTATGCCATGGGTGCCACAAAGTGGCAGACCATCTATAAGGTCGTGCTACCTGCCGCGAAGCTGGGTATCGTTGATGCCATCGTGCTGGGTATGGGCCGTGCCATCGGCGAGACCATGGCCGTGCTCATGGTCGTAGGTAACGCCCCGGTTATTCCCGACAGCATTGCGAGCCCCATCTCGACGCTCACGAGCCAGATTGCGCTCGACATGAGCTATTCCTCGGGTCTGCACCGCTCGGCGCTGTTCGGCATGGGTGTGGTCCTGTTTATCATCTCCGCCACGCTGGTGGGTATCGTTCGTCTGATTTCCAAGAAGAAGAGGGGGTAGGCTATGTCCGATTCCGTTGACACGACGGTCGATACGACCTCGTCGCGCGAGCGCATCAAGCGTGCCCTTTCCCACGGCAAGATGGGCCGCATCAACAAGGACCTGTCCAACAAGATCATGCTTGGCGTGTTTCGTGCCGCTGCCTACATCACCACGCTGGTGCTGGTCGCTATCATCGCCTACGTGGTCATCAACGGCCTGCCGCATATCTCGCTCGACTTTATCTTTGGCTGGCCGCAGGGCGTCAACGCCGAGGGCGGCATTTGGCCCACGATCGTCTCGACCATCTACGTGACGGCGCTCGCCATGCTCATCTGCACGCCGGTTGCCGTCCTGGCTGCGGTCTATCTGGCCGAGTACGCCAAACAGGGCAAGGTCGTCGACATCATTCGCTATGCTGCCGATGCCCTGGCCTCGGTGCCCTCCATTGTTATGGGCCTCTTTGGCTACGCCTTGTTTGTCGAGGCCATGGGCCTGGGCCTTTCGATGGTTTCGGCCGCGCTGGCGCTGGCGCTTCTGATGCTGCCTATCGTCATGCGCACCACCGAGGAGGCAATCCGCGCCGTTCCGCGCTATATCCGTTGGGGTGCATATGGCCTGGGCGCCACCAAGTGGCAGGTCGTCTCCAAGATCGTGCTTCCTTCGGCTTTTGGCCGCATCGCCACCGGCATCGTGCTTGCCATCGGCCGCGCCATCGGCGAGACTGCGGTGGTGCTCTACACCATGGGTCAGGCCATCAACCTGCCTATCTCGCCACTCGATTCCGGCCGCCCCATGACGGTCCACCTGTACCTGCTTGCCAACGACGGCATCAACATGAACGCAGCCTATGGCACCGCGCTTTTGCTGATGGCGATTATTCTGGCCTTCAACCTGTTTGCGCGCTATCTGTCGCGCAAACGCCGCTAGTTAAGGAGTCCCATGTCCGTCTATCAGTCCGCTCCCACGCCGGAGCAAGCGGCCATCACGGCCAAGGATTTCAACTTTTGGTACGGTGACTTTCATGCGCTGACGGGGCTCGACCTCAACATCGCCAAAAACGCCATCACCTCGTTTATCGGTCCTTCGGGCTGCGGCAAATCGACGTTTTTGCGCTGCATCAACCGTATGAACGACCTTATCGAGGGCACCCGCGTCGAGGGCACCATGACGCTCGACGGCAACGATATCTATGCCGAGGGCGTCGACCCGGTCGACCTTCGCCGCCGCGTGGGCATGATTTTTCAGCAGCCCAACCCGTTCCCCAAATCCATCTACGAGAATGTCGCTTTTGGCCCTCGTCTGCAGGGCGTGACTAGCAAAAGCGACCTCGATGACATCGTGGAAGAATCGCTCAAGCGCGCCAACCTCTGGAAAGAGGTATCCAATCAGCTCAACAAGGACGGTTTGGCGCTCTCGGGCGGTCAGCAGCAGCGTCTGTGCATTGCGCGTGTGCTTGCGGTGCAGCCCGATGTCCTTCTGATGGACGAGCCCTGCTCCGCCATCGACCCCACGTCCGTCTCCAAGGTCGAGGATCTGATGGCCGAGCTGGCGCCCGAGATGACGATCATCATCGTCACGCATTCTATGCAGCAGGCCGCTCGTATTAGCGACTACACCGCATTTTTCTTGCAGGAAGTTGCTGGCGAGCCCGCCACGCTCATCGAGTATGGTCAAACCGACGCGATCTTCACCAGCCCGGTGGATTCACGGACGGAAGACTATATCACCGGCCGCTTTGGCTGATCGGTGCGACTAGTCCCAAGCCGATCGGACCTGGTCCGGTGCGTATTCACTGTGCGGGCGGCATGACCGCACCCAACTGATTGGAGTGAACCATGCGCAAACTGTTTTCCCGTCAGCTCATCGAAGCCCGTCACGAGATGCTGAGCATCTACGAGGCTGTAGACCTGGCGCTTCACGACACCGTGAAGGCCTATGTGACCGACGATCGCAAGCTCGCCACCAAGACCAAGAAGCGCACGCTCTCGATCGATGCGCGCTGCGCCAACTTGGAGGCCGTGTGCTACAACCTGATCGCTACGCAGTCGCCGGTCGCCTCCGACTTCCGCTTGCTGCAGACGATCATCTACGTCGACTTTAACCTGCAGCGCATGACCGATAAGGTTCGCCAGATCTGCCGCGCCACGCGTCACATGGTCAAGGCCGACATCTCGCTGCCCCAGGAACTCGTCGCTACGGTCGAGGCCGAGGCCGAGGCTGTTTACCAGGTGCTGGGTTCGTCACTTTCTGCGCTCGTCACCAACGACATGTCCATCATCTGCAACCTGGCCGGCGAGGACGAGCCGGTGCATGCGGCGTACGAGAAGTTCTTCCGCACCTTTAACCGCATGGACACGGGCGATTTTATGGACGACGACAGCAACTATGACGACCTGCGCCGCGCCATCATGGTCTCGCGCTACCTCGATCGTATCGCCTCGATTTCGATCGATGCCGCCTGCCGTCTGACCTTCCTTTTGACCGGACAGCGTATGACTGCCGGCGATATCGCCCGTACGGACGAGGATGAGCTTGAGAGCATGCGCGTGCCTTCGGGCGAGGGTGTCATCATGAGGCCTGCCGTCGATGCACACTATGTTGCCAAAGTGCCCGCTAACGAGGTGAGCGAGGGTCTCCGCTACCTGCTCGAGCACCTCGAGGACGAGGACGACGCCGAGGACGACGAGGAGTAGGGCGGCCCCGTTCGTCGAAAGATTGTAAATACCTAAGTGAGCGCGGCCTTGCACATGCGAGGCCGCGCTCTTGCGTTAGCATGGGACTACTTGTTTGGCTGTCTGCGGAGGCGATTGGCAATGGATAACTATTTGGACTTGATACGCGCTCGCCGCGAGCAGATTCTCGAACGTTTTTATGCAGCACTCGATCGCGCGGGCCGTCCCCACGATGCCGCGCGCCTGATTGCCGTCTCCAAGACTGTTGGCGTTGATGAGACCGTTGCCGCTATTCAGGCGGGGTATCGCCATTTTGCCGAGAACCGCCCGCAGGAGCTGGTTCGCAAGCTCACGGGTCTGGCGGAGCATCCGGAGCTGCCCGAGGTGCGCTTCGATA
>CATYJA010000025.1:0-18179 GCA_958407545.1 uncultured Collinsella sp.
GACTGCCCGAGCAGGAAACCTTACGCCCCGCCCCTCCGGAGCCACACGGGAGGCAGGTTAACTAATTCGAGCCCGGCATTCAGAAAAGTCAGTGCAGCAAAATGGCGATGCGGATAACGACATGGGCATGGTTTTCGCTGCGCGCACGGGTCCCCTGGGGAGCGCCGTGCATTTTTGGGAGTATTCAGCAAGCCAGGACGGCTGCATACACGCCGGACACACCATATTGGTCCCAAGGACGCCTTCGACCGGCGATTTGAGTCGGCAGGCAAACCCCGCCAGGACAAAAAGGCATGCTTCGCGCCGCGCCGGACCCCAAAATGACGTCAATCTCCGCAACGTTACTCAGCCGCAGCGGCACCGGCAGAGCTCGCGGTGCTGAATACTCCGTTTTTTGCACGGCACGGGCGGGGGTACATCAGGATCAGAAAGGACATCCCAGCCTTTTTATGCGATCTGTAATGGGAAGTATGCAAAACACCAAGAGATAGCATTGCTGGTGTCCAAATTGAGCGCGGGGCAGCAGCACCTCCGCCCCGCACCCAAATCCAACAGAGCAGGGACGCTCATGGCGGATCCCCACCAAAACGCAAACGCGGCTCGAGTGCTATCCCAAAATATGCTGCCCGAGCCGCGCTTAACGGTACGGCATGAATACTTAGCGCTCGTAAATCAAGTTACCTGCCAGGTAGGTGGCCTGAACCTTGGTGGCTTGGAGTTCTTGGGGGTCGATGGTGAGCGGGTTTTGGTCCAGGACTACCAGGTCGGCATACTTGCCGGGCTCCAAGCTGCCGAGGTTTTGCTCGTCGCCCGCTGCATAGGCGCTGCCCAGGGTGTAGTTGCGCAGGGCTGTTGCTGCATCGATGCGCTCGCTCGGTAACCAGCCGCCCTCGGGCCAGTGGCTTTTGGGATCCTGGCGCGTGATAGCCGTGTAGAGCACGTTCATGCTTGTAACAGCTGTGATGGGGCTATCGGTGCCGAAGGCTTGGCGGATGCCGCGCTGCTTATAGGTCGCAAACGGCCACATGATGCGGCTGCGTTCCAGGCCCAGATCGCGCTCGGGGCCGCCCGGGTCGAGTGTAATGTGACAGGGCTGGCTCGAGGCAACGACGTTAAGCTTGCGTAGACGATCGATGTCCTCGGGCAAGAGGTTCTCCAGGTGCTCGAGCGTGTTATGGCCGTGCTGGGGCAGGCCGTACAGGTCGGCGGCCTCCTCGAAGATATCCAGCGCGGCATGAATCGCACCGTCACCAATGACGTGGATGCGCACGGTGTGACCGCGCTCCGCGGCCGCCAGAACCAGTTTGCGCATGCGCTCAGCCGGAACCGTCAGACGGCCCTGATCGCCTGGGAAGCGCGGGTTGGTATAGGGCTCGGTGAGATAGGCCGTGTGTTCGCTCGACACACCGTCGAAGAACTGCTTAAAGCCTGGCGCCGAGAGCAGCGCGTTGTTCGCGTAACGTGCCTGCAGCTCTTCCAGGCGCGACTGGTCATCCAGCAGCGTGGGGAACAGATGGGCTCGGATGCCCAACTTGCCGGCTGCCTGCAGCTTGTCATAGACGTCGTCGCAGATAAAATCGCAGCCCGGCATGGGCATGAGCGACATATCGCATATCGAGGTGATGCCCTGCTCGGCCATCCGCCTCATTTGATCGGCGTAAGCGCTTGCGATGCGATCCTCGCCCAGCCACTCAAGGCAGCGCGGTAGCAGCTGCATGGCAGCCGCCTCGTGAGCAATACCCGTGAGCTCGCCGTTTGCGTCCTTGTCGTAGCTACCGCCCGCTGGTGGCTCGCTGTCGCGCGTGACGCCGAGTGCATCGAGTGCGCGGGTGTTGAGCCACAGCGTGTGCCCGTCGCCCGAATACATAACACAGGGACGATCGGGGAATGCCACATCGAGCGACGCCTTGGTAGGATGCTCGGGCGGGTCCCAACGGTAGTCGCGCCAGCCCTGCGTCACAACCCAAGCGTCGTCGGGCAGGTCCTGGGAAAACTCGAGCGCATGTTGCACCAGCGCCGCCTCGGACGTGCCCATATCCATGAGCATGTACGGCGAGGAACCGACCGAGGTATGGAAGAAGTGCAGATGAGCGTCATGGAAACCGGGGCAGACAAACTGCTCGCCGTAGTCGATAACCGACGTAGCGGCAGGAGCGGCGGCGATCACGTCATCGGGCGCACCGACTGCGACGATACGGTCGCCTGCGATGGCAATCGCCAGCTCGCGGGCGGTATCGATGCCGTCTTGCGCGGTAAAGACGTTCTTGGAGCGGATAATCCGATCGATATGTTGCATGGGCATCCCCATCTCTGGCAGGAAATTCAACACCCCCGAGTGTACTCCCCCGCCCTTGTAACAAAACCCCAAGCGGCAAACGGCAACTTTACCAGCCCTAGCGGCAGGTGGCATACTGGAGAGAGCCTGTACGATTTTGCGATCAACCCAGCAAGGAGCAAATCGACCATGACGAAGACCAAGGCACAGCAGATTATGGCGGCGACCGAGGCTCGCGCGGCTGACGACGTCACCGCAGCCATCAAAGATATCGCTACCGAGTTTGAGCCCTATATCATCAAGCAGCGCCGCCACTTCCATAAGCACCCGGAGCTGAGCCTTGCCGAGGAGCGCACGACCTCCGACATCGCCAACCAGCTTGACGCCATGAATATCCCCTACGAGCGTCCCCTTAAGACGGGCCTTGTGGCGACCCTTCGCGGCACCGCGCCGGATGCCTATCGCGAGGACGGCACGCCGCGCCGCCGTATCCTGCTGCGCGCGGATATCGACGCCCTGCCCGTCACCGAGCAGACCGGCGAGGAGTTCGCCAGCGTCAACGAGGGCTGCATGCACGCCTGCGGCCACGACTGCCATATCGCCATGATGCTCGGAACGCTGCAAATCCTGCGCCATATGACCGACGACATCCACGGCGAGGTCCGCATCGTCTTCCAGCCCAGCGAGGAAAACGGCCAGGGCGCCAAACTCATGATCGGCACGGGTGTGCTCGACGGCGTCGATGGCGCCTACGCCGCGCACATCTGGAGCGAGGTTGACGCCGGCACCGTGAGCTGCGAGCCCGGTCCGCGCATGGCCAATACCGACTGGTTCCGCATCGACGTCCGCGGCACCTCGTGCCATGGCGCCATGCCCCAGCGCGGTCACGACGCCGTCATGGTTGCCGCCGAAATTGTCAACGCCCTGCAGACCATCGTCTCGCGCGAAATCAGCCCCTACGAGCCGGCCGTCATCACCGTCGGCGAGCTGCACGGCGGCACCGCGCGCAACGTTATCGCCGGCACGGCCTACCTCGCCGGCACAGTGCGCACCTACGGCGATTCGACCCACGAGGAAATGCCGGAGCTCATGCGCCGCATCGTGGAGCATACCGCGGCAGCTCTGGGCGCCGAGGCAGAGCTCACCGACTACACCATCGCCAACTACAAGGTCGAAAACGACGCCGCCTCGAGCGAGCGTTGCCGTCAGGCTGTAATCAAGTGCCTGGGCCCCACCGGCCAAGGCCATTACCGCGGCACGCTTTCGGGCGAGGATTTTTCGGAGTACCTGCGTCGCGTACCGGGCGTGCTCGCCTTTGTAGGTACGCGCAACCCCAAGATTGGCGCCACGTACGCCCAACATTCCTGCTTCTACAAGATCGACGAGACCGTGCTGGCAAAGGGCTCCATAGTGGCCGCCCAGTATGCTATCGACTTTTTGGCCGAGCCCACGCAAGAGGAGCTCGACGGCCCCGCGATTACCGCGGTCGCCGAAACCAACCCCGATCTGGCCGCCAAGTTGCGCTCTGCCAAGGCGACGACCGCCGAGGCTCGCGACGCCATCCATGATGCCCGAACGGCTCGCCATGCCGCGATCAAGGGCATCCACGACGCACGCGCTGCTGCACGCCGTGAGGAGAAGCACGACGAGTAGTCGTCACACCCATCCATAACAGCCTGGCTAAAGCAGAGCGGGGGCGGACGTTTCGACACGTCCGCCCCCGCTCATTCTTCAAGCGCTATTTCTACTATTTCTACCCCGTCCCCAAATGACAGACGGCATGGCTACTCGTCCTGAGGTTCCTCGTCGGAGCTTGGCTCGGACGCCGACTCAGGCGCAGGCGCAGGCTCAGGCGCAGGCTCAGGCTCAGATGCCGTCTCAGACTCGGGCGCCGGTTCAGGCTCGGGCGCCGGCTCAGGCTCGGTCGCGGGAGCGGGTGCAGGCGCCGGCGAAGCATCCGGAGCACCGTAACCCGAAGGGGTGGACTTCTTCTCGAAGGGCAACACAAAAGTCAGGACGTCGTCCTTATCCTCATCGGCCCACTCGCTTGCATAGCGTGCGGCCCAATAGCCAACGGCACGGTGCTTGAGCATCTTGCCAAAGACCGTAAGAAATACGGTGACGAAAGCGACCAGCACCAAGAACAGCGCGAGCGTGACGCCGCCGCCGGTAACAATTGCCTCAATACCCGTAGGACGATAGTAGTAGCTATACATACCGACAGAGGCAATGGCGCCAAAGACGACCGTCAAGATCCATGTGACAACGTTGGCGACCAGGCCCGTCAAAAACTCGGGAAGGAACGAAGCACAGAACAGCTTGGTCTTGTTGTGCTTAAACGCCGCCCAGACCCTATCGAGCGAAAACGCGCTCTCGACACGCCCGGTCACCGCAAAGTGCATCACGGCGATGTCGGCGAACATCTTAAAGAAGACACCCAGAATCGCCGAGGCAATTAGCGCCAGGACAAGCAGGCCGAGCGAGCCAAACAGCGCAGCCTCGAGCGCATAAGAGCCGTAATAAGAATACGAGCCCGCAGCGCCAATTACCACGCCCTCCACCAGCGAAAGCACTACACCGATAACGGGAATGGCAGCGATAACCTCGAGCACGACCGAAATAACGCTCGAAAAGACTCCGAGACCAAACGACGTGGAACGCATCAGCGGACGATCCATGCCGTCATCGATCTTAAGCGACAGATCGCGACCCCACTCGATGCCAAAGCCGGAACCGCACACGCTCGCAATGCAAGCTGCCAAAAAGCCGATGGCAGCCGCAATGCCGCCAATAACGGGAATAAACAACACGAGCACCGACACAACGCAAATCAGCGCCGGCAAAAACGCGATTTGGCATACACGCTGAAGCACACCCGGAGTCTTGGTCATATCTTGGAACGCCTGAGCCACACAGCCCTTTGGCGCATTCGCCACGGGCGGTTGCGGAACAAACTGCTGGGGCTGAGGCTGTCCCTGGGGAGCGGGGCCAGCGGCACCGGCATTAGGAGCACCACACACGCCGCAGAACTTGTCGTTATCGCCCATGGGGGCGCCACACTGCGAGCAGAACATAGAATCATCCCTTCGTATCTTGAACAAATCACTTGGATCGCAAACGATGTCTTTAGCATCATTATTGCCCAATGTGGGGTCAAATACTCAAAGATGACTGATTTGCAAGATACACGGCGCCAGCAGGCGGTTCGTTGAATACGTCTGTGCTAGTTCGTTCCGCGGAAGCCCTTGCCGACGATCTCGGAGCTGTCGACAATCGTGATAAAGGCACCCGGATCGACTTCGCGCGCATAGCGGCGCAGCTGCACGGCCTCGCGACGGCTCAGCACGCTCATGATCACCGTCACGCACTTGCCCGAGAAGGCACCGTAGCCGCGGCTGATGGTCGCCGTACGGTTGAGATGCTTGACGATAAACTCCTCGACCTTAAGGGGCTCGGAGCAAATGACCGTGCAGACTTTGCGCAGGTGAATGCTCTCAATGGCTTTGTCGACCACAAGCGTCTTGGCAAACAGGCCGAGCACACAATACAGACCGACACGCGGGCCATACAAAAAGGCCGCGATGGTCACGATGCCGATATCGACCAGCAGCAGGGCACGGCCAATCTCGAGCGTCGTGCGGCGCTTGAGGATCATGGCAAGAATGTCCGTGCCACCCGTCGAGGCGCCGATATCAAAGACAATAGCGCTGCCGAGCGCCGGCAAGATGACGGCAAAGCACAGGTCGAGCCACATATCGCCCGTCAGAGAGACATCGGTCGGGATAAAGAGCTCAAAAAGCGAAACATAGGCGGACAACGCAAACGAGGCGAAGACGCTCCACAGGATTGCCTTGCGCTCCAAAAAGATAAAGCCCAAGACGACGAGAACCGCGTTGATAATCCACATAAAAACGCCGACGGGCAGGGTCGGGAACAGTGTGGACAGAATGACCGACACGCCCGAGGTGCCACCAAAAGCAAAGTGATTAGGGGTTTTAAACGCAACGATGGCGAAGGCCGTAAGAATCAGGCCCAGATTGAGCTCGGCAAAAAAGCGCGGGAAGCCCGGCTCCTGGCTGCGCTTTTGACCGACACGCTCGCCGCGCTCGATATCGGTGCGATCAACCACGCGCTCCATCGGCACCACGGGAGGACGATGCACCTCCTCGGCAGCACGCGATGCCGCCTCTGCCGCGGCGGCCTCAATCGCCCATGCCTTGCTTTCTGTTTCGTGCTCGTCGGCCATTACGGCAACCCCTCGTTAACAATTTGGAAACAATGCGCCCATTAGGGTAACGCGGAACGCGACGATTGCAACCCCTAGTTAGACGAGCGGTATGCCCACATCGGGGGCATACAAATAACGGCCGGCCACGCTTTTGCTTGCGCGGTCGGCCGTTTAACGTTTTCGCAGATAAAGCCTGCCAAAACAAACCTGTCCCTTTTTGGAAGGTTACTCGTGCTGGCTGGTGCGGTGCTCGTACTCCTCGGGGGTGATGACGTCCTCGATGCGCAGGTTGACGCCCGCCACCTCAAGGCCGGTCATCGCGGCAAGGCGCTCGGTGACACGTGCCTTGACATCGTCGAAGATCGCGGGCGCATAGGCGCCGTACTCGATAATGACGGAGATGTTGACGACCACGCGATTGTCATCGGTGACCTCAACCGTCACGCCCTTGGTCAGATTCTCGGCACCAAACTGCTCCTGCACAAAGTGCATAAGGTTACCCTTCATGCCCAGGACGTGCGGCACCTCGCGGGTGGCCATGGCGACGATCTTCTCGATCACACCGTTGGAATAGGTCAGCGAGTCCTCGGACTCGTCTGTTTCCTCATCATCCTCGTCCGCGTCATCGGCGGACTCGGCCTCGACGAGCGCCTCATCCTCGAGCGTCACATCCTCGGCTTCGGCGACGGCCGCCTCATTCTCCTCGAGCTCGGTATCGGCCACATCGACCTTCGTATTAAAAGCCATGGTTCCTCCTTATGCCTGCCGCGGATGCGACAGTCGAATACATATTAGCGGCCGCTAAACAGACGGCCGAAGAAGTTGACGATCCCGTTTTCGCCGTCGCGAATTTGGCCGATCACGGCGCCGATCAGCACGAAGAATGCAATGACGAGCGTGTCCCACAGGCCGAGCGTGAGCACCAACACGGCAAGGATAAAGCCAGCGACGGCACCGAACGTGGTGTTGGGATGACGCACAGCATAGCTCCAGATGGCAGCGCCCGTACCCTTGATGAGACCCATAGCCTCGTCAAAATCCGCGGCCGCCGCGTCTTGTAACTCAGTTGCCTCTGCTTTGGAATCAACAGGTTCGCTCGCCGGCGTGGCGCTCTGGTCAATCGTCAGGCGCGGCGTACGAGCGGTCTTATCTTGATTGGTATCACTCACCGGAAACCTCCACGGTCTGGACGGTAGTCTTGGACGGCAAAAAACGGACGCGCGTGGTCGTACCCGGCGTGCCGAGCATGGTGTCGCAAGCTTCCTCGATGCGCTGCTGCATCGCGGTAGCCAGAGATGCCACGTCCTTATCGTCAAGCGCGATAGCCTCGACCTTAAAACGGACGTGCGAATCGTCGGAACCTTGGACGCGGGCCTCGACATGCTCGATCATCACGCGATCGTCGCGCTCTGCAGCAGCCCTGGCGCACGAAGAAAGCGCCGCGAGCGTGACCTCGATATTGCGCTCCCCCGCCGGATGCACGCAGGACGGCTCGCGACGAGCAAACATCAGGCGGAAGAAGCTTACCAGCACGCCAATCGCCACAACTCCGCCGCATGCCGTCACGACAATGCGCGGCATGGGGTCGCGCATCAGCAGCATAAAGCGATACGTATACGGCCCCCAAAACTGGCAGACAAGCGTACCCAGCGCCACGATGGCGGCGGCAAGATACACGATCGCTAGGGCTCGTTTGAGTACGCGCACGTGGCGCTCCCTTCAAATCTCGGCTCTCGAAATGCAAAACGGTTCGCATCATTATAAAAGAGCCGGGTCCGGTGCTCTACGCACGCGGATCCGGCTCATCTATTCCACGAGGCTTGCATGCTCGCTTCATTATGCCCAGATATGCACGGCTTAACCCGTGCGGGCGCTACTCCTCCTCGAGGGCAGCGATAACCTCGTCGGTCATGTCCATGGTGCTGTAAACATCCTGGACGTCGTCGAGCTCCTCAAGACGGTCGATGAGGCGCTGAACCTTCTTGGCGTCGGCGCCGGAGACCTCGGTCGGGGTGGTCGGGACCATGGTGGTCTCGGAACCCTTGACCTGGACGCCCTGCTCCTCGAGCGCCTTGGAGACAGCCATGACCTCGTTGGCAGTAGTCCAGACGATCCACTCCTCGCCGGCGTCCTCGTAGTCCTCGCCACCGGCCTCGGCGATGGCCATCATGAACTCATCCTCGTCACCGGCAGCGCCGTTGGCGATCATGGTCTCCTTCTTGGCGTTCTCGTCCAGGATCTCCTTGGCGACGACGATCTGGCCCTTGCGCTCAAACTGGAAGGCGACGGAGCCGGAGGTGCCCAGGTTGCCACCAGCGTGGGAGAAGGCGGAACGGACATCAGCGGCGGTACGGTTGCGGTTGTCGGTCAGGCAGTCGACGTAGACGGCGACACCGGCGGGACCGTAGCCCTCGTACACGATGTTCTCGTAGACGGCAGCGTCGGCACCCGAACCAAAAGCCTTGTCGATAGCGGACTTGATCTTGTCCTTAGGCATGGACTGAGCCTTGGCCTTGGCAACGGCAGCGGCGAGGCTGGCGTTGTTCTCGGGCAGCGGGTCACCGCCGAGACGGGCAGCAACGGTGATGTTGCGGCTGAGCTTGGAGAAGAGGGCGGAACGCTTGGCGTCCTGCGCGCCCTTACGATGCTTGGTTGTGGCCCACTTAGAGTGTCCGGACATACGTGTCTCCTATCGGTTTCGACCTAAAGCCCAGCGCAGATGCTCGGGCAATATAAACAAACGTCGTTATGATATACCTACTGGCCTGCGAGATAAACCCCAAAATGAAGGCGTCGTGATGATGGCCCCCTTGGTGCAAAGAAACCTGACCCTCAATGCACCAAGTTAGAACCAGAAGAAGTCGCTGCGGGTGACGGTGGCGCCGATGGCGAAGGGCATGCAGGCGATGACCGGATACAGGTAGCGCATGTAAGTCGAGCCGTTGCACGGGCCAATCAGGCACACGGCGAGCACGCCCAACAGCGGCACCCAGATCGCCAGCGCACGCCATGAATGACGACGCAGCAGGTAGACCACCACGGCGATCATGATCCACACATAGGTGGCCGAGCTCATGGTGAGCGAGATAAAGGGAACACGCTGCACCGCCACACGGTACAAATTGATCAGGTGGTCGCACCAGCGCACAACCTTGCTGTCAACCGGATGGAAGTCGAAGTACTTGAGGTTGTCGGGACGCGCCATGATCTCGGCACTACGCGCCGTGCTGTAGACCCAGACATCGCGCGCGCTCGGATAAAAATAACCATAGTAGTTATTGATAAGCGCCGAAATATAGCACTCGGGATCCTTCTTAAACATCTGAGCCCATACCTCAAAATAGGCATCGATGTCCTCCTGCGAGGCGTACTCGTTAAAGCAGTTCTTGACGGCATCGGACTTGTCGGGGTTGTAGCGGCGGCCCAGGTTCTCGTACTTGAGTACGCGATCGATCACGGCACGCTCTTCGTCGGTCACCGAACCGTCGCAAGGAGCCTCCACGATGGTGCCGTCCTCCTTAACCGTAGGGTTGACGCCCGAGTTGAGGCCGTCGTGCTTTTGGACGAAACGAGCCGTCTGCTGGAACGGAATCGAGAGGATTTCGCGCTTGGAACCAGGCGTGATATCGTGCGCCGGCATAAAGACCTTGGTGAAGTACATATTAGAGGCAAGGCAGAGCGCGAGCACCGCGAGAACGCCAACCCAGCGGAAACGCGGGATGGCGCCCGAAGGCGCAGCACCAGTCTGCTTGGCTGCACGACGAGCCACATGCACGTCCCAAACGCAAAACGCCGCCGCGATCACGCATGCCGCCAGGGGAAACACCAGGCCGCCGTTGCGCAGGAACGTGGAACCCATGGCGCCCAGAGCGAGCAGCAGCCAGTCGTGGCGCGCAAAGAGCACGGGGGCTTTCTCGCCCGCTCGCTCGACATTGGCATCACGACGGGACAAGCCACATGCCACGAGCTTGACGGTCTGTACCAGCAGCACCAAGAACGCGTCGGCAAAGAGCACGTCTTTGGTGAGCAACGCCGCGTAGTTAGAGAACATCGGCATAAACGCAAAGAGCAGCAGGATCGCACCGCGAACCGGCAGGCTCACGCCCAGTTTGCGCAGCGACGAAATGGAATAGGCCATGCAGGCGGCCGTGATGACAAATTGAGCGCAGGTATAGATGATGAGGCCCGCGTTAGCGCTGTTGAACAGTGAAAGCCCCAGCTGGACGCACGAACCGATGATAGCCGTGTGCACCACGGGGTGATGTCCGTTGAGCAACACATTGGGATTGAGCAGACGCAGGTAGTCACTCGTGCCGTTGGGGTAGTTGAACCACTGGCGAATCTGCGCACCCGTATCTCCCATAAAAAGACCGGGCAGCGAAGCGATGAGCGTGGGCGCCCAGGCGATCATAAGCACCAGGAAGGGCCCGGCAAAGGGATGGACCGAGAGCACGGCGTGAGTCACACGCCATACGCGGCCAAAGTGCGCTTCGGAAAACGGGATGCGTCGGGAGCTCAGCCAATCTAGACACTCAAAGGCAAGGTAGAAGGCAACGACCGCCAAGAGCATCCAGCCCGCGCCGCCAATCCAGGCGCAGATGATGCGGGCTTTGTCGCCAAGGACAATCTCGGCCGAGTCGGTAAGATCGTAGCTGCGGCCGAACACCATGCAGATGGCGAAGAACAGCGACGGCAGAATGATCGATGGACGCCAGGTGTCGCCACGGCCAAAGAACACGTAGCGAAACGGCAGCGTGAGCAGGCAGGCAAGTGCAAGCAGCATGACCGCGTCGGTATGGCCGGCAAACGAGAGGAGCACCTCGTAGCACACGTACAGCATGCCCGAGGCTTTGGGGTCAATCGCCAAGACTGCGTTGCTCGACACCGGGGCGGGATCGATGGAAAACGCCGTGGTCGCCAACAGCGCGAGCAAAAATGCGATGAGCGTCTGCTTGGCGGGGTAGCGCTTAAACCAGACAATGCGGGCAGCGTCGCGCGCAGCCGTTGTGGAGAGGTCGGAATCCTTCACAGTCCGAAAGCCTTTCTAGAAACCTGCAAAAAAGGGACAGGTTTATTTTGGCAGGTTTTATCTGGGGAAACGTTACGGTTCTGTCATCGTTGCCCAGCGAATCACTACAAAGGTGCCTGTCCCCTTTGTGGTAGTTAGGCGTCGAGGTAGATGCGCTGGGGTTGGTTGCGGCGACGAGCAAAGATGATGAGCGCCAGGCCCGCGATTACGAGCGGCAGACTCAGCAGCTGACCCATCGTGATGACGCCACCAAGCAGATAGCCCAGCTGGGCATCGGGCACGCGCACAAACTCAATGAGGAAGCGGACGATGCCGTAACCCATCACAAACACGCCCATAAACGTGCCTTGGGGCAGTAGCGGCTTTTTGCGGCTGAGCACCTGCAGAATGCAAAAGAGCACGATGCCCTCAAGAAATGCCTCGTAGAGCTGGGAGGGGTGACGCGGCATATCGCCCGCGGTGCCACCGAAGACCACGCCCCAGGGCAGATCGGTCGGCTTGCCCCACAGCTCACCATTGACAAAGTTGGCACAACGGCCCAGGCACAAGGCCAGCGGCGCGCCTATGACGGCAAGGTCTGCCAAAGTCCATGCATCGAGCTTATACATGCGGCACACAATGATGCCGCCGATAATGCCGCCCACCAAACCGCCATGGAAGCTCATGCCTCCCTCGTTGGTGGCAAAGACCTCGAGCGGGTGCGCCCAGTAGTAGCCATCACCATAAAAGACGACGTAGAACAGGCGCGCACCGATAATGAGGCCAAAGACCACGCCGACCACGACACTCGTCAGGTCGTCAATCGTAATGTCGAAGCCCCAGCGACGCTGTGTACGGTACATGACGACCGCCGTGAGCAGAGCGCCGACCACGTAGGCCAGGCCGTACCAGTAGATGGTGATGGGTCCCGCCGAGATCGCGACAGGATCAAGCATATGGTAGAGGTCGTTGAGCATGTCGACCCTCCTACTCCCTACATACAAATGCGGCCGCGGGCCTTGCGCTCGCAGCCGCATATTTGGGCGTAACGTCTATGCGGAGCATATCGCCCGCAGCTTTCACTTCTTAGAACGGCGCATACTCGTCGTACAGGTCATCGGTCTCGCCGGAGGCATTGACCTGCTCAACTCGGGTAACGCCGGGCACATGCTCCTTCAGGATGCGCTCAATACCCATGGACAGGGTCAGCGAGCTCATGGGGCAGCCGGCGCAAGCGCCCTGCAGCTCCAGTTTGACGACGCCCTCGTCGTCAACGCCCACATACTCCATATCGCCGCCGTCGGCCTGCAGGTTGGGGCGAATCTCTTCAAGAACCTTCTTAAGCAGCTCTTCGTTAACAGCCACAGGGGCTCCTTTCTCACAATTACGCGGGCGCGCCCGCGGACAGAAGCTATGTTACTACAGCCGTGTACCCGCTCACGAGCCGTCCATGCGCGCAGACGCGACTTTCACGAGTAGTCAATTTGGGACGGGGCTCTTTGAGCTGCGTTCGTCGTCAGATATCGACAACGCATATTACTGCCGAGCCTGTCCCCCGGTACCAATCTGAACATCGACGATGACCTGGCGGTAGCTGATGCCACAGGAGTCGAGAATGCGGCGGCTGATACGGCCGTCATCGGTGTCGGCGTACTTGTTGTCCAGGTAGACAACCTCGCCCACGCCCACCTGCGCCAAAATCTTGGCGCAGTCGTGGCACGGAAACAGCGTGACGTAGACCGTGGAACCCTCGAGGTCCTTGAGCGAACCACGGTAGTTGAGCACGGCGTTGGCCTCGGCATGGACCACGTAGTTGTGCTTGTCCTGCAGCGGGTCGTCGCTCGTACCCCACGGAAAAAAATCGTCGTTGAGCGCCGAGGGTGTACCGTTGTAGCCTACCGAAAGGATGCGGTGGTTGGTGTTGGCGATGCACGCACCCACCTGCGTGTTGGGGTCCTTGCTGCGGCGCTGCGCGGCGATGGCCACGCTCATAAAGAACTCGTCCCAGCTAATGACGTCCAGGCGCTTGCCTGACGAAGTTTGATGAAGATCGTCCGACATGGCAGACACCTCCGTAATCGCAATAGTTTGACCCATTGTAGCAGGTGAAAGGTAGGGGCGTTTATCCCACCGGCGCCCTCACTTTTACACGCGGCGGGGCTTTTGGTTGATGCGGTAGAGCTCGGCGAGACCCCGCAGCGTCAGTGCGTCATCTACCGTCAGGCTGTGGCCAACCAACGCCGCGAGCGCCTCGGCATCGTCGCCGGTAATGACGATGGGCACGCTGTCCTCCCCCGCGGCCTTGGTCGCGCGCATCTCGGCGAGCACCATGTCGAGCATGCCGTCGATGCGGGCTACCTCGCCCAAGACCACGCCCGAGCGCATGGCCTCGCGCGTGTTGCGGCCGATGACATGCGTCGGCGCCGAGGGCTCGACCTGCGGCAGGCGCGCCGCAGCGGCCGAAAGCGAGCGGGCGCCAAGTGCCAGACCCGGTGCGATGACGCCGCCGACAAAGGTTCCGCGCGCATCGATGACCTCGATATTGGTCGTAGTGCCCAGGTCGATCACGATGCACGGAGAGCCGTAGACGGCACGGGCCGCCACGGCGTCGGCGATGCGGTCGGGGCCGATCTCTGCTGGATCGTCGTAGTGCACGGGCATACCGGTCTTGAGGCCCGGTCCCACGGTGAGCACTCGCCCCGTGCAAGTGCGGGAAAGCGCCGCCTTCCACGGGCGCTCGAGCGCCGGCACCACGCAGCTCAGCACTGCGGCCGCGGGAACGAGCGCGCCGGGCATGCCCGCATCGGCCGCCAGCGCGCCCATGACCTGCGCGAGCCTCATGCGCGCTTCGTCGGCTGTAATGCTCGACGGCGTCGTGATCTCGCACGTCGCAAACGGGCACTCCTGCGCCGCGGCCGAATCCTCGGCAAACAGGCCAAAGCGAATGAACGTGTTGCCCACGTCGACCGTCAATATATATGCGCACCCATTAAGCATCGTCGGCGCTCCTTTCGTCTGCCCAGCAGTATATCGCCTACCTAAACCAGTCATCCCAAAATGACTAGCTTACGGCTATACTGGTGCGCGGTCGCGCGCGAGCTCACGCGGCGGCCCTTGGTAACCCGACTTCCCGCGCCGTATCCGTAGCGGCGCTCCCGGGGGAAGCGGATATACGCAAAGGAGTTCTATATGAGCAATCCCTCGAACCGCGCTTCGATGCGCGGGCAACTCACGCTGCGTGGCGTCGTCATCGGCGTCCTTGGCTGCGTGATCATCACGGCAAGCTCGGCCTACACCGCCCTCAAGATGGGCGCACTCCCCTGGCCGATCGTCTTCGCTGCCGTCATCTCGCTGTTCTTCCTTAAGCTCATGGGCAATGCCAGCCTCAACGAGGCCAATGTCACCCACACTATCATGTCCGCGGGCGCCATGGTCGCCGGCGGCCTGGCGTTTACCATCCCGGGCGCCTGGATGCTGGGCTATGCCGACCAGATCAGCTGGCTCGACATGTTTATCGTGGCACTCGCCGGCACCATCCTGGGCCTGCTGGCCACCGCGCTCATCCACCGTCACTTTATCGTGGACGCCGCGCTTGAGTTCCCCACCGGCAACGCCGCAGCTCAGACCCTGCGCGCAACCGAGGCCGGCGGCAAGACCGGCAAGCAGCTCTTTGGTTCCATGGCCATCGCCGGCATCTATAGCGTGCTGCGCGACGCCCTGGGCGTGGTGCCCAGCATGCTGTGCACGCTCAACATCCCCGGCGTGACCTTTGCCATCTACAACTCGCCCATGCTGCTCTCCGTCGGCTTCCTTGTGGGCTTCGCCCCCGTCGCCTTCTGGTTTGCCGGCGCGCTGCTGGGCAACTTTGGCATCATCGTGGGTGGCACCGCTGCCGGTCTGTTCGACGTTGTGACTGCACAGGGCATTGTTAAGTCCCTGGGCATGGGCCTCATGATGGGCTTTGGCGTCGCCGTCGTCCTCAAGGACATCCTGCCACAGGTCGCCGGTATCGTCCGCGGTCTTGCCGCCGACAGCTCCACCGACACCGACGAGCAGTCGCTCATCTCGGGCTCCCTTAAGCTCGACGCCGGCATCATCGGCCTGGGCGCTGCCGCCATCGCCGTGATCATCGCCATCGTGCTTGACCTTGGCCCCGTTCCGGCCGTCATCGTGACGCTGTTCACCTTTGTCACCACCATCATGAGCGCACAGAGCTGCGGCCAGACGGGCATCGACCCCATGGAGATCTTTGGCCTCATCGTTATGCTCATCGTGGCTGCCTTCGCGCAGATTGCTCAGGTCAAGCTGTTCTTTATCGCCGGCATCGTAGCCGTGGCGTGCGGCCTTGCGGGCGACGTCATGAACGATTTTAAGGCCGGCGCCGTGCTGGGCACCAACCCGCGTGCGCAGTGGATCGGCCAAGCCATCGGCGGCATCGTGGGCGCCCTGGTCGCCGCAGCCGTCATGGTCGCGCTCGTCACCGCCTATGGCCCGGACGCCTTTGG
Source organism: uncultured Collinsella sp. (assembly GCA_958407545.1). Taxonomy (GTDB): domain Bacteria; phylum Actinomycetota; class Coriobacteriia; order Coriobacteriales; family Coriobacteriaceae; genus Collinsella. The sequence continues at coordinate 16,017 of CATYJA010000025.1, forward strand.
CCCCGACAAGAGCTTTGTTGCCGCGCAGGCAAGCGTTGTCGCCACCATGGTCTCGGGCATCCCGAGCGTGCCGTGGTTCGTTGGCGGCTTTATCGCCGGTATCGTCATGTACTGGCTCGGCATTCCGGCCATGATGATCGGCCTGGGCGTGTACCTGCCGTTCTACATGTCACTCACGGCATTCCTGGGCTCCTGCGTCAAACTCGCCTACGACAAGTGGTCCGCCCACCGCGACGCCACCGCCGGTCTTTCTGACGAGGAAAGGGCTGCCAAGGACGCCGCCTTCCAGGAACAGGGCCTGGTTGTCGCCAGCGGCCTGCTCGGTGGCGAGTCCATCGTCGGCGTTATCCTGGCGTTTGTCTCCGTGGGCTTAAGCCTGCTGGGCTAAGTCGAGCAGCTGCTCGACAGCAACCATATTGCCTACGGCTTGCCCGGTCGGTAGCTTTTGCGGCTGCCGACCGGGCTTTTTGATATCGAAACAAAGAAAGGCCGGCGCGCTGCGTTTAACAGCGCGCCGGCCTTATCGGTTAAGCTATCGAAGCGTTCCTGCTATGAACCGAAGTTCGTTGCAGAATCTACGCTCGAAACGCTACATCTGCTTGCGACGACGATCGCTCAGCGTCACACCAGCGGCCACGAGGGTGATACCGCCGATGACGAACACCTCGCCCGCAAGAGCGGAATTGTCGCCAGTCTGGACGAGCGCAGCGTTCGCAGCCTTCTTCTTGGCGACAGGAGCCTTTGCAGCAGCCTGCGCAACCTGAGGCTTGGCCTGCGGCTCGGCCTTGGGATGATACTTGTCGTACTCGGCCTGCGCGGCAGCCAGGGCATCCTTGGCATCGTCAAGCTCGGCAAGCGCGGCGGCATAGGCGTCGTTGGCGTCGGACAGCTTGGCATCGGCATCGCTCAGGGCAGCCTTGAGACCAGCGGCGGCATCGACGGCAGCCTTATAGCGAGCGTAGGCAGCGTTCAGCTTGACCAGCTTCTCGTTGCCCGTCGTGCCCGCGGCAAGGGATGCCTTGTGATCGACAGCCTCAAGATCGGCCTTGAGTGCCTCGTCGTTGGCAAGCTCTGCCTTGGCCTTGAAGATATCGAGGTTCGCATCGACGACGGCTTCGTTGGCGGCCTCGAGCTGCTTCTGGGCATCGGCGACACTGGCCACGGCAGCGTCATAGGCGGTCTTGGCGTCGTCGACCGCCTTCTGAGCGCCGGCGAAGCGCTCGAAGGCCTTGTTTGCACCGGCCAGCTCGCCCTCGGCAGCCTTGACCTTCGCCTGTGCGTCGGACAGGGCCTGCGTCTTGGCAGCAACTGCCTGCTTGGCGTCCGAAAGAGCGGTCGCGGCCTGGACATCTGCGGCCTGGGCCTTGTCTACACCAGTCTGGGCGGCATCGTCGGCCTTCTTGGCATCGCCAAGCGAGCCCTGCTTATTCGCAAGGTCCGCCTGGGCGGCATCGCGCTTGGCGGCAAGGTCCTTGACCGAAGCGGTAGCGTTGCCATACGCCTCATTGGCCTGTTCGGACTTTGCCTTGGCGGCATCGCGGGCGCTGCGAGCCTTCGCCTCGTGAGCAGCGGCGTCGGCTGCCTTCGTCTTGCTGTCAGCAAGCGTGGCGTTTGCCTTATCGAGAGCTGCCTGGGCAGTAGCGGCCTTGCTCTTGGCGGCATCGAGCTTGGTCTGGGGCGTCTTGACGTCGATACCCTTGAGTTTGGCTTCGGCGGCGTCGTATGCCGTCTTCGCGGCGGCGGTGCTGGACTTGGTCTTCTCGTACTCGCCCTTGGCGGTGTTCACGTTCGTGTCGGCTGCGGTATAAGCGTCATGTGCTGCATCCTGCTTATTTACCGCTGCAAAGTAAGCTTCCTTGGTAGTACCGAAGTTCTTCTGCGCCTCCGCCAGCTTATTCTGTAGCTGCTTCAGCTGCTCCTTCTGCTCCTGCGTGCCGCCTGCGTTGTAGGCGGAATCGATGTAGTCGTTGAGGAGCTTCTTGAACTCAGAGACAGTGAAATCGGCCTGCGTGTCATCATCGCTGTAATCGAAGATGGTTACCTCGGAATCGGTATTCTTTCCGCTACCGGTTGCAATACCGATGGCTTCCGCAGCGGCGTCGATGATGTTGGTTGATTTTCAATCTCAACGCAACAGTCTGAACGGACCCCGCGTTTCCGCAG
>CATYJA010000026.1:0-17916 GCA_958407545.1 uncultured Collinsella sp.
CGCGACAGGCCGCAGACCTTCTCCATGGTGATGGGGTTGCGCTTGTGCGGCATGGCGGAGCTGCCCTTTTGACCCTTACGGAACGGTTCCTCGGCCTCGAGTGTATCGGTCTTCTGCAGATTGCGAACCTCGGTAGCGATGCGCTCACAGGTGGCCGCGGTGGTGGCGAGAACGCCGGCGAGGTAGGCGTGATGATCGCGGCTAATAACCTGCGTGGACAGCGGGTCGTGAACCAGGCCCAGGTGCTCGCAGACATATTCCTCGACAAACGGCTCGATGGAGCTGTAGGTGCCGACAGCGCCCGAGATGGCACCAAAGGCAACATTCTTGCGGGCGTCCTCAAGACGGTCCAGATCGCGCTTGAGCTCCCAGGCCCAAGAGCCAAACTTCATGCCAAAGGTCATCGGCTCGGCATGGATGCCATGAGTGCGGCCGGCGCAGAGCGTGTTGCGCTCCTCGAAGGCGCGACGCTTGCAAATCTCGCCGAGCTTCTTGACGTCCTCGATGATCAGGTCGCAGGCCTGGGTGAGCTGGTAGCACAGGGCCGTGTCGCCCAGATCCGAGCTGGTCATGCCATAGTGAACCCAGCGGCTGGGCTTGGGGTCGCCCTCGGGAACATCGGCATCGATGTATTCCTTCATGTTGGTCAGGAAGGCAATGACGTCGTGGCGCGTGACTTCCTCGATCTCATCGACCTTCGCCTTCTCAAAGTTGGCATGGTCGCGGATCCACTGGGCCTCGTCTTTGGAAATACCGATCTTGCCGAGCTCCGCCTGGGCCTCGCAGGCCAGAACCTCGATTTCCTGCCAAATGGCGTACTTGTTCTCGAGGGAGAAGATGTGTCCCATCTCCGGGCGGGTATAGCGATCGATCATAGCGGCTCCTTTTTGGTTATTGGCACGTTGGTCGTAACCCAACCATTGTACCGTGCGCAGGTGCAAGTATGGGCAGCAGGCATTAACCTAACATTTTGGAATTGGAGCGAGCATGGGGACGTCCGCGCATTTGCTTCGCAAATACGCACCGGCTGCGGTCGGCAGACCCGGTCCGCGCACACGCACGGGCACAGCGGGTTGGACCCGACGTTCCCGAGGTCCCCCGTACTCGATGGAGCGGGCAACGGGACATCCGCGTATTTGCTTCGCAAATACGCACCGGCTTCAGGCGCCTGTCGGCGCCTTCGCCTGCTCGCTACAAACGCTTCGCGTTTGCTTAACGCTCGCACCCTGGCGGGTTCGAGTCCCGGCGCTTGGTAGTAAAAAGCACGGCAACGTAACGCTGCCGTGCTTGTGCTTTTTACTGGAGCGGGCAACGGGACTCGAACCCGCGAGTGTCAGCTTGGGAAGCTGATGCCTTACCACTTGGCGATGCCCGCTTGTGTGTTGGCTAGTATAACGCGGTTGTCTTGTTCGATACAAGGGTGGCGATGCTTGTTTTAGCTGTGGAGATTCGTTTGAAAATCGCGTCAATTGTGGAGATGAGGACCTTTGACCTCCTGTTCTCCCTATCTTCTACCTGCGCTTTTGCTTGATTGTTGTATTTGAGCTCAATTTGTCAGGAATTGGGCAAGCTTTTGGTCAGGCTCCGGTACTTACCCGCATGAACCTCGGGGGTAGCCTCATCCTACGCGTCGCAGCCTCCCCATGCGGCGCACGAGGGATAAGGAGCAGCCATGTCCAACGCACCCACGCACTCTGTCCACAGCGCAATCGCAACAGGTCCGCTGCTCCTGCTCCTCTTCCTGCTTTTCGGCTGCCTGGCACCGAGAGCCGCATTTGCCGTCGATGGCTACGACCAACTCGGCTTCCGCACTATTAGCGATGATTGTGGGCCCTTCTTCATCGGCAAGTATGAAGCTCAAGACGCCTCGATTGCCTACTGCATGAACCAGGAGCGCCCCGGCCCCACCAAGCCGGGCGGCCCATGGCTCAACTTTGATCAAGGCTGGGTGTGGCTCGACGACGAGTTCGCGGCAATCGTTTGTCACGGATATCCTACCGCCACGTCGTTTGGCGGTTACCATCTTTCACCCGATCGCGCCCGCGCCGCAACCCAGCTTGCCGTATGGATGCTCAACGGCACTACCCATGTCGACGGTACCTATTCCTACACGACCGCTCAGGGCAAAACCAAGAGCGGGCACTTTACCGCCGACAATGAAGTCGTGGCGGCTGCGCGGTGGCTCCACGACAACGCAAAATCAGGAAGCATCAAAGCCGCTCCGCACCGCGCGCGGCGCTATCTAGGAGCCGTATCGGGCGGCAGCAAACGTCAAGACATGCTCTATGTACTGCCGGCAGTCTCTGTTTCCTTCAAAAAACAGTCTGCAAACGCCGCCATTACCAGCGGAAACAATACTTATCAGTTTGACGGGGCAACATTCGATATTTTTGAGAGCGCCAGCGGCGCGCATGTCGGCACCGTCCAGATGGACAGCAACGGTCGAGCGCAAGCAACACTTCTGCCCAACACGGCATACTACCTAGTTGAAACGAAGGCGCCGGCCGGCTATGTCCCCCGCCACGATCGTATTGCCTTTACCACGGGGAATGACGGCGGGCGGGTCGCCATTGATGAACAGCCCGGCACCATCAACCTGCGTATCGTAAAACTCGATGCCGCGACGAATGCCGGCCACCAGGTGGGAGCTTCGCTCGCAGGAGCAGAGTTCACGTGTGTGTCACAATCAACCCCTGGATGGGCACAAATCCTCACGACCGACGAAAGCGGTCGGGCCACCCTCGCCGATGTCCCCTTAGGAACCTTTACCATCTACGAATCAAAAGCCCCCGAGGGCTACCTGCCATCCAACGACAGCTGGACCTATACCGTTGGAGCCGACCAGCTCGGCGATTCAGGCGTGGTCGAGATCGAATCTCGCGTTTCCGATATCCCCATTGCGTTTAACCTTGAGATTTCCAAATTCAAGGATTACGGCAATAGCGACCAATCCGGCCTGGAGCAGCCGGCGGGTGGTGTTGTCTTTGAGGTTGTCAGCAACAGCTCTCAGCAGGTTGTTGGCACACTGACCACAAACATCTATGGCTTTGCCTCCACCGAAGATCAGCCCGAAGCATGGTTCGGCACAGGCAAGCGACCCGCCGGTGTCCACGGAGCCGTCCCATACGACCGTGCCGGCTACACGGTTCGTGAGGTTCCGGAAACCGTCCCCGAGGGTTTTAAACGTGCAGGGGAATGGACCGTCGGGGCAAATCAGATTTCCGACGGCGCCGAGCTTCAATATATCGTGGACAACCACGCTCTGTCGACGCATCTCCAGATTGTAAAACGCGATGCCCAAACAGGCGCTTCTGTTCCCCTAGCCGGATTCACCTTCCAACTCCTCGACAGCAATCACGAACCTGTCTCACAAACTTGCTGGTATCCAGCACATAACGTAATGGACACCTTTACGACTGACGCGACCGGGACCGTCACACTGCCAGAATCGCTCGTGCCGGGCACCTATTATGTACGCGAAACCTCGGCCAAAGAGCCCTATCTTGTCAGCGAAGAAATCGAGGTAAACATACCCGCCGACATGAACCTAACGCCCGTTGCAATCGCCTCGTATTATGACCGCGCCGCGACCGGAAATATCAGGATCGTTAAAACCGATGCCGTAGACGGCAGCAGCCTCGCGGGCGCCATCTTTGAGATCCGTGCCTCGGGTGATATCGTGCGCCCCGACGGTAGCATTGCCGCACTCGACGGTGAGACTGTCGCTACCGTCACGACGGATGAAACTGGAGAAGCACGCGCGGACAACCTCCCACTGGGATCTGGCACCGCACGCTACGAGGTTGTCGAGACTCAAGCGCCGGCAGGCTTCTTGCTCGATCAGACAACCCATATTGTCGACCTTACTTATGCCGACCAGAAAACACCCGTTGTAGAAGCACGGCTTAACGTATCCGACGATTACACCAAGGTTGATATCTCCAAGGTCGATGCAAGCGGTGAGCAGGAAGTAGAAGGCGCACGGCTCACCTTATATGGTCCCGATAAAACCGAAATAGACTCCTGGACCTCATCCGACAAGCCACACCGCGTCGAACATCTTGCACCCGGCACCTACTCGTTGCGCGAAATGATGTCTCCGCGGACCTATGACCTTGCCGAGGAGATAACGTTTGAAATAAAGGATACGGGAGAAGTCCAATCCGTCGCGATGAAGGATGCGCCCATCGAGATCAAGGGACAGGTCGACAAGCGTCAGGAACTTGTCCAACCTATCGAAAAGGGCCTGTTGGCTAACGGCGATGGTAAAAATCGCGCCGCGACGCAAACTAATACGGATGGACTTTTCTCCTATACCATCGACGCTCGAAACGATTCCGCTACTTGGGTTGATGAGTTTACGATTACCGATGATCTTGAGTGCGCCAAAGACGGCACGGCGAGATTCATCTCAATCGAAACCCCCGTCGCCATCGGCGACCTCAACGGTCTGTGCAACGTGTGGTATCGCACGACGCCGTTGGACTCGACAGACGTCGATGAGCCGGCGAACGCGACACTTGACGATGGACACGAAAATCCTTGGCTTGAGTCCGGCGAAGTAAAAGAGAGCCTTGGTGAGGACTGCCGCCTCGTCGATTACGACGGCTGGCGCCTCTGGAAGGCGGATGTCTCGACCACGGAATCCACCACACTCGAGGCGGAAGAGCTCGACCTTGCATCCAATACCGTCGTAACAGGCATTCGAATTGAATACGGTGCGGTAGCCGCCGACTTTACGACTCGAAGCGATGCGGATTCTTGGACCCGCGATGATCTCAAAGATGAGCACGACGACCTTGACGATGCCAAAGCAATCCTTGGCACAGACGCTCGGGGCGCAGTCGTACACATGCAGGCAACGTCGGCTTATACGCCCCAAACCGCACTCACCAACAGCGCGCGCGTCGATCTTTGCCGCAACGGTGGCGGCGATAAACTTGAGTCACATGACGAGGACAGCGTCATTCAACGCTGTACCCTACCGCAGGACCTACCGGCAACAGGATCAGTTCCCATCGCCGCTTGCATCACCGCGCTCCTGACCTCGGGTGCCGCAGCCCTATGGCTCGCTCGTGTTGGGTCGATCCCAAAGAAGCGCTAGCGCGATGAAAAAGCGGGCGAGCCAGTCCCCTGGCTCGCCCGCTTTCAATCATTTAAATCGCCGCATCTACTCTGCAGACGAAGATCCGCCATCAACGATTGCCTGCTCGGACTCAGGAATCCCATCGGCACCCGTACTCTGTTCTTGCTCCACCTCTTCGCTGATTGCGGAGGCGGGGGTCGAGCCCTTTGCACCCACGATGTAGGCAGCCCCAAATCCTAACGCAATGGCAATCAAGGTCAAAATCACGTAGACAGGCCAATGGCGCTTAATATACGAAAACACGTTGACTCCTTAGAGCTCCGTCTACGAACGGCGGATAACCTCGGTCACGACCTCGGATACCGTAGCAATGTTCGTCGGGTTGACATTGTGGGGCAGGTCGTCCTCGGTACGAGCGCAAGCCAGACGCGTGCCGTCCACGCCGGCGATGGTAAGGGCTCGGCGGCTCGCCTCTAGCGCAGCATAGGCATCGGTCTTGGCATAGGGCATCTCGAGCGCGCCACAATCGACATGGAACGACTTGCAGACCTTGCTGACCAGGTTCATGATGCGACGATCGCCCTTGAGCAGTTGTTGTTCGCCCTCGACCGTCACCACCGAAAGCCTACCGGCGCCGACGGATTCAAGATTGATAAAGAATACGCCGCGGAGCTTATCGCGATGCGAAGCCAAGAAGGCCTTCATGCCAGCGCCATCACAATCCGAGGCGCCCGTTGCCACAAACCAGATATCGTGACCGAGCAGCTCATCATCGCCCATAGAGGCGACAGCCGAGAGCATATCTTCGGAAGAAGCGCCATCGGAAGACGTAGCGCCACCCTTCCAGCCATCGTTATCGTCCTCGAAGTTATCCCACGAACCGATACCGCGACCGGACTTCTTGGCATCGTAATCGTCTTCGACGCCCAGCCAGTCACTCATGCTGTCCTGCTCGTTTTTCTTTTTACGGCCGAACAGACCACCCAGGCCGCGCTTACGAGACTTGGGTGCCGCCGGGGCGGGAGCCGAAATGGTCTCGATCGGCTGTGCGCCCGACGCAACGGGCATAGGAGGCGCAACGGGTGCCGATGTGGGTTCGGGGCCCTGGGCAGTAGCAAAGGGATCGTTGACCTGTGCGGAGGGGTCGGGAAGGTCGAACAGCGACGTGCGAGACGCAACGTTTGCCTGCTTCATAGACGGCAGCGACGGATCGGGGACCGAAGCCAGCGGAGACGAGGAAGGTGCAGGCGACGGTGCCGACGCCGGATCGGGAACATTCATCTGCGGGCGCGGCGATGCCTGGGAGGAAATCTGGGCCATAAGGGAATCGACCGTTTCGTCCTGGGTGGGAGCGACATTGGCAACCGTGGCACCGGAACCACTCGGGGTCGGCATGGTGAAAATCTGCGTGGAATAAGGCCTCGACTCATCCGTCTCGGGAGTCTCGGAAACCGCAGGCACTTCCTCCTGCTCGACCTCGGTCGAATCATCTTGCTCGGCTGCCGCGTATTGCTCTTCGTCAGAGTTGGCCTCGACGGGCTCGTCCTCGGCGGCATCTTGGATTTCGGCAGCATCAACAGGCTCGTCATCGTCTGCCGCGTCGCCCTGCTCATCGGAAGCAGGAAGGGGCTCGGCAATCGCGGTGCCCTGTTTTTCAAACGTTATCGTGGAATCGAACTGCGCGGCATCAAACGACATGGTGCTATCGACGTGCTGCTGAGCCTCGAAAGACGTCGTCGCTTCAACAACATCCGCGGACGCCGGTTGCTGGGACTCAAAGGACGTTGTAGCTTCGGCGGCTTCGACGGGCGCGGACTGCATAGCCTCGTTCTGCTCGAACTCTTGCGCCGCGTGCTCACGTGCCGCCGCGGCTGCCTGCTGCTGAGCGATAGCCTCCTGCTCGGCAGCCTCGCGTGCGGCAGCGCGCTTCTCCTCGAAATCGTCGACAAATTTCTTGCCCTTTGCAAGTGCACCCTTAAAGAAGTTGGAAGCGCTGGCGCCAATCGACGAGAACGCGGATGCAATGTCGGCATGGGGCGTTGCCGCGGGAATCTCGGCCGAGAAATCAGTATCGCTCTCGTAAGACACGCGCCTCGGCTGTTCAACGTAATCGTCGTCAGACTCGTCCGCAACGTCTTGTGCCGGCGCGGCGGGAGCCAAAATGTCCAGTCCTGCCGCGGGATCGATCGCGGACACCGCCTCGGGCTCGGCAACGGCAGCGGCAACCGCGGCAGACTCATCATCCACGGTGACAGCGGGCGCAGGCGCAGTCACGACGGGGGCAGGCTCGGGCTCAAACGTCGGCTCCTCGCCCTCCTCGTAATCGAGCGTGCAGGACTCGGGAAGCATTCCGAGCGCACGGATGGCATCCGAACCAAAGCGGATGTTGCCGGCGGCATTGCGATAGAGCTTGGGCTCGGGCTCGGCCGCGACAGGCTCCTCCGCCGACTCGGCAGCGGAAACCTCGTCATTGAACTCTTCAGCCTGGACAGCCTGATTCTGATCCTCGGGCACGATGGCGCCAATCAGCGTCTCGTCGGCAGACGTACCCTCAAAGCCCTCGATCTGCTCGTCGAAAGCCTCACCCTGTTCGGGCTCGGTCTGAGTGTCGGGAGCAATCGGCTGACCGAACTCGTCCTCGGCGTAGGTAGGCTCTTCGTACTCGATGGTGTTGCCGTAGTCGTTTTGCTGCTGGGCCGCGGCATACTCCGCCGCTGCACGCGCCATTTCCTCGGCACGACGCTTTTGCTCCCCAAAATAGGTATCGAACGGAACATCGTCGGGAAACTCGTTTTCGCCCTGGAAGGGAGCAACGTTGTCCATAACGCCGAGCATAGCGGCGACAGAAGACTTGTTGCACACCGCGCCGGACGTATAGGGAAGAATGTGGCGGTTAGAGATGATGTTTGCCGCGTTGGCAAGTGCAACGAGGGAAGCGAGGATCGCGACAATCCACAGCAGAACCTTGAGCGCGCCGGGGAGCGGCAGGATACGCAAGACGGCAACGGCGGCAGGGGCAACCGTGGCAACAGGCAGCAGCTTGGCGATGAGCGCACGATACGAAGCATAGGGCTCGCGGGCGAGCAGCTCAGCACGGGGAGAGTCGTAGTGTGCGACAACGACCACCGGGCGGTTGCGCGGAGACGCGAGCGGGCCCGAGGCCTTGTGATAGGCGATGACATTTTGGCTCACGCCTGTCTTGCCCAGGCGCGAAACCACGGGGTGCCCTGTGCGCTCGAGCACGTAAAGAACGGCGCCGACAATGGCCAGCAAGGTGCCGACCAAGCCGATACCGCCGCCGATGCCCATCAGCAGGGCACCGGCAAACGCAAGAATACCGGTAACGGCAAATGCCAACCTACTGGGCGCCGGGGCATTGAACTCCTGAACCTCGGGATCAAAGCCGTGGTTGCGGAAGATCTGAGCGATATCCTCGGCAGCCAAGCGCTCTTCTTCGCTGCACGCCGGCGTAATGCCGGTGTTCTGCAGCAGGTGGTTAATATAGTTCTGGGTGTTCGCCATGTGCGCTCCACATCCATAATCCGACAAATAGGCCCAATGCATGCACATTAGAACCGTATATAGTCGAAAGTATACCCCGAGCGAGCGCAAACGACCGAATTCGGGCCATCTTAACGCCCCGAGCGGACAAGGATATAGCCTAATCTCCATATCGGACTAAAATCATGGCAGCAAACCACCTTCTCATGCGAGGACCCTATGACGGCAAGCGACACGACCGAGACAATTAAAAAGGGGAATTCGGAGCCCAGTTTCGATAAAACGGCTCAGCGCATCCTCAATCTTTTCTTTGTGCTCAATAGCTCCCCCGAACCGCTGACGACCGAGCAAATCGTCCTGGATTCCGATTTGGGATACGGCTCGGGCAATATCGACTCAGACAAGCGCAAGTTCCGCCGCGATCGCGACAAGCTGCTCGAACGCGGCATCGTTATCAGGGAGGTTCGTGCTGCCGGAGCGCAAGAAACCGAGGAAAGCGCGTGGACGATCGACCGCGAGCACACGTTTGCCGCGGGCGGTCTCATCACCGCAGACGATGCCGACATCCTGCTCAATGCCATCGACCAGACACTCGCGGCAGGCTCATCCACCTTTGCCGCGCCGCTTGCCGACATTCGCTCCAAGATTGCCTACCTCACCGGCGCATCGACGACAGGAGAGACACCGATCCGCCGCTCTCCCGCCGTCGATGCGGTATGGAGCGCCTTTGCCGAGCGCTGTGCGCTGCGCTTTTTGTACCAAAACGGACGCGGCGAGCAACGCGAGCGGACCGTTTGCGTCTACGGCATGTTCGAGCGCGAGGGTGCGGCATACTTCTGCGGCCTCGACAATGCCACCGACAATATCAGAACATTCCGCTGTGACCGCATCATTCGCGCCTGGAGACCTTCGAAACCCTACGCCATTCCTGCGGATTTCAACCTCAACGATTACTTATTCTTTGAGTTCGATTTTGCCGACCGCCCACCCGTTGCGGCTACGTTCTCGTTCGCGCGTGAAGCGCAGGCCGATATGATCAGCGGTCTCACACGCGGACGAGGCGAACTCATGCGCACCGAAGCAGAGTGGACCTGGACCGTTGACGTGCGCGACCTTGAAGCCGCAGCCTCGTTTTGCATGGCCCATGCCATGGATGGCATGAGGCCCGTCGCCCCCGATGCTCTCAAGCAGGCGTGGAATCACCTCATCGAAAGGACGGTGCACGAGCATGCCCGTGCGTAAACTCACCAGCGAGCAAAGACTCTCGCGCGCCATCGACATCATGGAGGCCCTCTACGCCGCCGGCGAGAATGGCATGACACGAGACGAGCTTTGCAGCCGCTTTGATATCACGGGGGCATCGCTCGACGAGATTCTCGAGATCGTCTCGACGCTTGCGGACCGAGAATCGGGCGCACGCATTATCTGCGAACGCCGCGGCGAGTGCGTGGTCCTCACCGGTGACGCGGGGCGCGTGCTACCCCTGCGTCTGAGTGCCGCCGAGGGCGCTGTGCTCAACCATGAACTTGAATCATTGGGAATCGAACCCCAAGCTGCGGCTCGAATACGGCACGCCCTTCTTCCCGAAGAGCTCGGCTACAACCAGCGCGTCTTTGACACCGTCTCCCACGGATCGCACTGGCAGCAGCTGAGCTGCGCCATTCGGGACGGCGTTCGCTGCCGCATCTCGTATCGCTCGATGGATGACACGCAAGCGCGCGAGCGCTTGGTCGACCCCTTGCGCATCACAACAAACGGCGACCAAACGTATCTGATTGCCTGGGATGTCGCGGTCGACGAGCAGCGTACCTATCGCATGGATAAAATCGAGGGCCTGGTCTTGACCGACGACTCCGTCGTGCGCCACGCACCGGAGCCCGCGACCCTCCACGACTCCCTCGCCCAGGCGGAGCGGAACGCGAAGCTTCTCATGCCGCGCGCCTTGGCAGAGCGCCTAGACTGGCCCGGCATCATGTCGATTGAACCCAATGGGGCGGACTGCTCAACAGTGAATGTGCGCTACGGCTCCGAACGCTGGCTGTTAAGCCAGGTAATCGCAGCGGGCGGGGCCATCCGCATCTTGGATGACCCCGCCCTGTCAGAACGTCTGTGCGATATGGCAAAATCCCTCGTCTGTCCGCTTTAGCGGCGCCGCTCGTGGCGTGCGCGCCACAGCTGTAGATAGTGCCCGATTTGTGCCGATTCGATGCGCTGATAGGAACTCGTGGGCAGCGACGTTAAGAATTTCTTGCCGTAGCCCTTCGTCACCAGGCGCGGGTCGGCCAAGATGAGTACGCCACAATCGGTCGACGAGCGAATGAGACGACCGGCTGCCTGCTTGACCTCGAGCACGGCCTCGGGCAGCGAATAGCGCGCCCAAGCGCGGTCTTCGCGCAGATTGCGCTCGCATGAGAGCGGGTCTGCGGGGCTCGAGAACGGCAGCTTGGGGATGATGACGCAGCGCAGCGTCTCGCCGCTGGCGTCAAACCCCTCCCAAAAGGCCTTGAGCGCAAAGAGCGACGAAGTCGGTTCGTTGATAAAGCGATCGCGCAGACGGCGAGGAGACGAGTTGCGCTGCTGGCAGTTGAGTTCCAGACCCGCACGAGCCATCTTGGGCTCGACGCGAGCGTACAGCTCCTCCATGTCACGCCTATTGGTGAACAGCGTGAGCACCGAGCCGCCCATGGCAAGATGAGCGTCGACCAGCACACGCTCGAGCGCCGAAAGATAGCTCTCACGATCGCGCGGATCGGGGATATCGCCCGCAACGACTACAGCCATGTTCGAATCGAAGTCGTAGCTCGAGTCCAAGTGCAGCGACGATGATGTCGAGGCGCCGATGCGATCGAGGCCGACGGCGTGGTTAAAGTGCTCAAAGCTCTTGGAAACCGTCATGGTCGCCGATGCAAAGATAGCCGTGTGGACCTCGGGCAGCCACTCGGTTGCCAAGGCCTCGCCAATATCGATGCGCTCCGCAGTCATCGACTCGCCGCCGGCACGCAGTCTGCGATTGACTTGCAACGAGTACACGTAGTGTTCGTCGGTACCGTCAATGATGAGCTTGAGGTTCTCGACCAGCTCGTGTAGGCGGCGCGAGATATCACCCAGGTCGACAACAACCTCGGGCTTGTCGGCGGCGACGGCTTGTACCAGCGCGTCGACGCTCTTGTCAGCTTGTTCCAATGCGTCAATAGCAGTGTAGGCCGACTGTAAGAAATCATGCCAGTCGTCAGATTCGCGCAGCTCGGGGCCAATCCATAGGTTCGCATTGTCATAGCCCCCGCGCGCACGGCGGCCAAGCTCGCGAACGCCGTCAAACACATCGGCGATTGCCATGCTCGCGCGCGCGGCCGTCGACGTCGCCTTGGCGGTTAGACCCAGGTAGAGCGTAGAGCCCTCCGAAGCTGCCAAATCGCGGGAAACCTGGCTCAGGGCACCGGTGCTCGAGCCACCCAGGCGCTCAAACAGAACGCGCGATTCATCCGCCGACACCACGCGCGCCCATTGACGGCGCGCCTCGCGCTCGATGGAGTGGGCCTCATCGATCACCCAGTGACGAATTGGAGGCAAGATTCTGCCCTCGGCCGCAACGTTGCGGAACAGCAGGGAATGGTTGGTGACCACCACATCGGCATGCGCCGCGCGACGGCGGGCGCCGTGGACCAGGCATTTATCGGGGAAAAACGGGCATAGGCGACGGGCGCACTCGCGCGACGCCGTCGTAAAGTCGGGACGGTTGACGCTGCGCCAGCGAATGCCGAGCGAGTCGAGGTCGCCATCGGCCGACTGACACACGTACGCCATGATGACCGCGACTGCCGTAAGCGTGTCGGCAGGATCACGCTTAGTCGTAATTTCGACTTGGCCACGGCTCATGCGCTCAAGCTTGCGCAAGCATGGATAGTGGTCATAGCCCTTGAGGGCGCAAAACGATAGGCCTCCTTCCAGCTGCTCGGCAAGTTTGGGCAGCTCATGATACATGAGCTGGTCGGCAAGATTATTCGATTTAGTCGCGATACCAACCGTGATGTTGTTGCGGCGCGCTGCCTCGGCAAAAGGCACCAGATAGGCCATCGATTTGCCGACGCCCGTCCCCGCCTCAATCACGCGATGCGTTCCCGTAACGAGCGCGTCACGGACCTCGAGCGCCATCGCGATTTGCTCATCGCGCGGCTCGTACGTGGGATACATGCGATTAACCAGACCGCCCGGGGCATAGTCCGCCTCGATTTCCTCGCGGCTCGGCATCTTAAGGACCGGTAGCTCGTCCGCATCAACGCGATCATCGGCCCGATCGGCCTTGAGTACGTCGGCGCGGGCGGCGCTGAGAGAGAAGATGGAACCGGGGTTCTGTCCCGCCAAGAACGAGAAGATGGGACGATAGGACCAGGGTACGTCGGGATGCATGTCGGCCAGGCGCGCCATTAAGCCCTGAGGCAAGTCGGTGAGTGCCACGAGCAACACGCGCCATACGCCACACAGGGCGTCGACATCGGCGTTGGCGCGGTGCGACACCGAATTGCAGCCAAACAGGTCGGCCATAAAAGACAGCTTATGCGAGGCCAGGCGCGGAAGCGCGATGCGCGACAGCGCCAGCGAATCGATCCAGATGTCGCTGACGTTGACACCGCCCTTGACCGACTCGATAAACGAACGGTCGAAGGTGGCGTTATGCGCAATCACCGGGCAGCCGCCGACAAAATCGGCGAGAGCGGCCACGGCCTCGACGGCCGACGGGGCATCTGCCACATCGGCGTTTGTAATGCTCGTGAGCTCGGTAATCTCGGCGGGAATCAGCTGCTTGGGATGCACGAAGGTATCAAACCGATCGACGATCTCGCGGCCCGAAAGGCGGGCCGCCGATATCTCGATAAGCTCGTTGTCCTGCACCGAAAGACCCGTGGTCTCGGTATCGAGGACGATAACATCTTCCTCGATGAGACCAAACGATTGGGTCTTGGCGCGCTCGGCAAGCGTGGCATAGGAGTCGATGACAAACTGCGGCGTTCCTGATGAAACCGCGTCCTCGATTAGCATGCAATGCCCGCTCGACGAAGACCCATACGGATCAGGCTGTCACAGACCTGCGGGAACGTCATGTCGTCGGTGTGGCGGATCTCATCCGGATACAGCGACGTATCGGTCATGCCGGGAATCGTGTTGGTCTCGAGGATGACAG
The DNA here is from genome assembly GCA_958407545.1 of uncultured Collinsella sp. Taxonomy (GTDB): domain Bacteria; phylum Actinomycetota; class Coriobacteriia; order Coriobacteriales; family Coriobacteriaceae; genus Collinsella. The sequence goes on from CATYJA010000026.1 coordinate 13,767, forward strand.
GGCCATCCTCGCTCACGATAAAGTCGCTGCGCGAGATACCCAGGCAGCCGAGTGCCTTATGGGCAGCACAGGCGAGCTCCTGAGCACAAGCGTAGTTCTCGGGCGAAATCTGTGCCGGAATGCGATGGATATCCGTGGGGTCCACATACTTCACGTCCAGATCGTAGAACTCGCAGTCCTCGGGCTTACGGATCTCAACGATCGGCAGGGCGCGCACGTCATCCTCGCCGTATACGCCGACGGTGATCTCGGTACCCTCGATACACTTCTCGACCAGCACTTTGTCGCCGTACTCAAACGCCTTGGCGATTGCCGCGGGCAGCTCGGAGGGCTCATGGACCAGGGAAATGCCATAACTGGAACCGTTTACGGCCGGCTTCACAAAGCAGCGCTCGCCACAAACCTCGACGATATGATCGATATCGACTTCATCGCCCACTTCGAGCGCAAGGCCGGGGGCAACGGGAATGCCCGCCTTGGCGTATAGGAGCTTCGAGACCTCCTTGTCGGCACCACAGGCGCTCGCGAGCACACCCGACGCCGTGTAGGGGATACCCAGGGTCTCCATGGCACCCTGCATGGCACCATCCTCGCCGCCGGCGCCGTGCATGGCGATAAACGCCACGTCAAAGCCGCCGGTCGCCATGGTTACCATAAATTCATCGGCAGCTGTGTCGAGCAGCTCCACCGAAGTGTAGCCGGCCTCCTTCAAGGCCACCACGACATTCTTTCCCGAATTGAGCGAGATCTCGCGCTCGGCGGAATGACCGCCCGCCAAGACCGCTACGTGCATGTTCTCTAGGCTTTTACCCGGCATGGGCAGACTCCTCCTCTATAATTTCTGCAGCTGATACCATATTGTAGCGATACCCTCTACGTTTCCCCAAAATCGAAAGGCTTCCATGAATCCCAGGACTAAATCTCAGGACATTCGCGACTTGAGCCAAAACGATATTCGCGAGCTTGTGGCCGAACTCGGCCAGCCCGCCTTCCGCGCGAAGCAGCTCATCGAATGGGTCTTTGAGAAGAACGTTTGTTCGTTTGACGATATGACCAACCTTCCTAAGGCTTTCCGCGAGCAGCTTAAAGAGGCTTTCGCCTTTGACACGCCGACTGAACTCACCAAACAGGTTTCCAAAGATGGCTCTCGCAAGTATCTGCTCGAGTACCACGACGGCATTTCCGTCGAGACTGTCGGTATGCCCCGTCGTAACAAGCTTTCCGTCTGCGTTTCCACCCAGGCAGGATGTGGCATGGGCTGCGCCTTTTGCGCTACCGGTCTCAACGGCCTCAAGCGTTCTCTGACTGCTCAAGAGATCGTCGACCAGGTGCTTCATGTATCCAACGACTTTGGCGAGCGTGCCACGAGCGTTGTCTTCATGGGCCAAGGCGAGCCGTTTGCCAACTACGACGAGGTTCTCAAGGCACTGCGCATCCTTAACGATCCCGACGGTATCGGTATTGGAGCCCGTCACCTTACTGTCTCTACCAGCGGTGTTATTCCTGGCATTCGCAAGTTTGCCGACATTCCCGAGCAGTTTACGCTCGCTGTGTCGTTGCACTCCGCCATCCAGTCCACGCGCAACAAGATTATGCCTGGCGTCAAGAAGTACACGCTTCTGCGCCTTCACGAGGCGCTGCAGCTCTACACCGAGAAAACCGGGCGCCGCCCGACCTATGAGTATGCCATGATTGAAGGCGTCAACGATACGAATCCCGAAATGCAGGCACTCTGCGACTTCTGCGAAGGCACGCTGTGCCACGTCAACCTGATTCAACTTAACGATATCGAGGGCAGTCCGCTCAAGCCGTCGCCGATCCATAAGGTTGAAGACCTTCAGCGCCGCCTTGAGTCTCGCGGCATCGAGACCACGATCCGTAATTCCCGCGGCAATGATATCGATGCCGCCTGCGGTCAGCTGAAGCAACGTTTCAAGGTCCAGAAGAACGCATAGGGGAGTCGCGCCCCAAAACGTTTCATGTGAAACATCCGACAGCCCTGGTTGCAAATAATGCAACCAGGGCTGTTTCATTTTCTTTTATACTATTGGATCGATTTACGCAATCTTAGTTTTATAGCCAAAATAAGGGGTCCTTGTCTTATGAATCAGACAAGGACCCCTTCAAAACAAGCAAGTAATTGTTAGGTACCTAATAACCAACATTTTCCCACTGATGGTTAACCCAATCTTGGTTAATCTTGGGATTCTTAGTCACCTGAGCAGTGCGCATAGCGACGTCTTCGGTCATCACATCCATTTTCTTCTTAGATGTATCGACAATATCCTGAGCTCCGCGCAACAGTCGACCTCGAAGTTCATCATCTGTCGCAAGCTTATAACCAGCAAAGGCAACAGCGACGACGGTGGTTGCCAACGCAACGACCGCGAGAACCTTATTCTTCATCCTGATCCTCCTGCCCAAATTGAATCATTTCACCAAGGATACGGGAGAGCTCCTCCTCGTCTTTGAACTCGATTTCGATTTTGTTCTTACCACGCGAGCTCTTCACGCGTACATTCGTGTTGAACACTTGACGAAGTACTCGAGCGGCCTTTTTGAATGACTGAGGCGTTGCTGGCCTCGGGGTCCTTGGCGTCTCTCCGGCAGAAAATAACGGAGCAAGATTTTCTGTCGCTCTAACGGAAAGACCTTCTGCGACAACTTTTTCAGCAAGTCGAATCCTGGCATCTTCATAAGGAACTGCAAGAATCGCCCTTGCATGACCTGCAGTAAGCTTGCCCTCGAAAATCATCTGCTGTACGACTTCCGGAAGATCTAACAAACGAAGTGAATTTGTAATTGCAGAACGAGACTTACTGACAGCCTTTGATAACGCCTCCTGCGTCATGCCGCTTGCATCAATCAACTGACGATAACCCTTTGCCTCTTCGACAGGGTTCAAATCAGAACGTTGAAGATTCTCGATAAGTGCAAGAGCGAGCATTTCCTCATCATTAACTTCCTTAATGATGACTGGCAGTTCCTCAAGACCAGCAAGTTTTGAAGCCTGGTAACGACGCTCACCGGCAATAATCTCATAGCCGTTTCCATGCTTGCGAACCAACAGTGGTTGCAATACCCCGTGCTCCTGAATCGATTCACTCAACTCGCGAAGTTCAGTTTCGTTAAAGTGAATTCGTGGCTGATTAGGGTTGGGAACGATATCCTCAATAGGTAGTTTTGTTTCAGATGTGGCATTTGAAGCCGATACAGCCGAACCACCGGTCTCGTACTCGGCCTCTGAGACTAATGCATTGAGTCCACGTCCCAATCCGCCACGTTTCTTTGCGCTAGGCACGCTTGATCACCTCTTTTGCAAGGTTCATATACGCTTTTGCACCCTTATTTTGAGGCGCATAGGTAATTACCGGCTCTCCAAAAGACGGAGCCTCAGAGATTTTTACGGTACGAGGAATTAAGGTCTTAAAAGCCTTATCGCCAAAGTACGACTGAACTTCCTCAACAACCTGATTCGACAGAGAAGTACGCGAGTCATACATGGTCATAAGCACACCATAGGTGTCTAAGCCCTTATTCAGACGTGATTTGACCATCTTCATTGACTCAAGCAGCTTCGTAACGCCCTCGAGTGCGTAATACTCGCACTGTATCGGAATCAAAACGCTATCTGCTGCGGTCAAAGCATTGATGGTAAGCAGGCCGAGCGAAGGAGGACAGTCGATAAATATAAAATCGAACTCATCCTGAATCGGCTCAAGCAAATCTTTGAGGCGGGTTTCACGAGCAATTGCGCTTACGAGCTCAATTTCGGCACCTGCAAGCTGAATTGTCGCCGGAATAACGAATACCTTTTTGCAATTTGTATCAAGAACAAGCGATTCTGCCGGCACGTCATTCAGCAATGCATCATATATGCACTGATCAAGGTCTTCTTTTTCAATTCCGAATCCACTGGTGCTGTTTCCCTGCGGATCAAAATCGACAATCAGTGTCTTGCGTCCCTGTTCACCCAGTGCTGCAGCAAGGTTTACAGCCGTCGTCGACTTACCGACGCCGCCTTTTTGATTGATGATTGCAATGATACGCGTGTCTTTTGCGCTCTTCGAACGCTTAACGTCGCGAAATCCCACGGTCCCTCCTGGTGTGTATTAAAGCTGTCAAACGGAGGATGTTTCACGTGAAACAT
>CATYJA010000027.1:0-17832 GCA_958407545.1 uncultured Collinsella sp.
GTTTGCAACCCGAAACAGCCGAGCTGCTCGGCCTGCTACAAGAACAAACCGAGCGCATGTCTCGAATGGCCAAGGTATTGCTCGAGATGAGTGAGCTCCGCAGCGTCCCTTGCGAGGACGATGTGGAACTTGGTCCTTTGTCCGAAGAGGTCCTCACCGACCTTGCGCCACTTGCCGAAAATAAGGGCATAGCCCTCAATTGTGCTGGAGACGCTTTAGTAATCGGGAGCGACACGCTCCTCTATAGGCTGGTGTTTAACCTGGTCGAAAATGCCATCCGTTACAGCCGCACCGGCTCGACTGTCAACGTCTCCATCTGCGACAACGACAGCCATGTGTTCCTGCGAGTCGAGGACCAGGGCCCGGGAATACCCAAGCAGTACCGTGAGAGCATCTTCCAGCCGTTCTTTCGTCTAGACAAATCCCGCAGCAGGGCATACGGCGGCGCAGGACTCGGACTAGCGCTCGTTTGGGAGATTGCAGCGCTTCACGGTGGCACGGTAGAGGTCGAAGAAAGTTCCGAGAACGGTACTACCATACTCGTAAGCCTTCCAAAACGATCCGCAGCGTTAACCGAACAGTAAAACGAAAGGGGTCCCGAGCAACAGGAGTACAATTGCTGCATTGTTGCCAGCTGTTGGGAGATGGAAGATGGACTGCGATGGCTACCCATGCGTTCCCATGCCGTTGATGTGCACCGCCTTTGTGCCGGGGCAGATTGACGCTGCGGTTACAAGCATTTCCGACCCCGATTCACGCACCATCGCCACGGCAGAAGCGCTGTACTTTCGCGGACAAGCCATGCTCGCCGCCGAGGCAGCACGCCCCTATCTTGACGCCACCGACCCCGCACTGCGCTATTCCGCATGCCTTATCTGCGGATACGCCAGTCTGTCACTCAACCGTATCGCCGATGCTCGCCGTTGCCTTGTGGGCGGCCTCGATACGCCAGCCGACAAGGAATCGCCCGCCATCCACGCCACGCACATCCTGTTCGCCTCGGCCGCGAGCGTCCTGCTGCACTTGCCTTCCCCGCATTCCGCCGAAGAGTTTTATCCGCTTGCGGCGCATCTGCCCGAAGGCCTGCGCCTGTTCGCCAGCTACGTGATGGCGCATGCCCTGTACCTGCGCGGCGAATATGGCCGCAGTCTGGGCATGGCGGAAAACGCCCTGATCATGAAACAGGGAAGTTATCCCATCTCGGAGCTGTTCCTGCACTTGTCGGCTTCCATGGCCTGCATGAGCCTCAAGGACATCGACACCGCAAAGGCACACTTCGGAGCCGCTTGGGACGTTGCGCGTCCCGACGGCCTTATCGAACTCATCGGCGAACACCACGGCCTTTTGCAGGGGCTTATCGAGGCGTGTCTAAAAACGCGATACCCTGACGACTTCGCGCGCATCATCGAGATTACGTATCGATTCAGCTACGGTTGGCGGCGCATCCACAACCCCGATTCGGGCGAGGACGTGGCCGACGATCTAACGACCACGGAATTCACCATGGCCATGCTCGCCTGTCGTGGGTGGACCAACGCCGAAATCGCACGCCATATGGGAGTATCGCCGGGCACCGTCAAAAACCGCCTATCAGGAGTGTATGCCAAGCTTGGTATCGGAACTCGCGCCGAGCTGGTTGCCCACATGTTGCGCTAGCGGTCAGACTGCCCGACATATCGAAAGCGTCCCGGGGGCCCGACGCCTTCGCGCGCTCAAATTGGACATTTTGGCCATCGAACAGCACTACCGCCACGGGACACCTTCTCGCAAAGACAGCAACGTCCCCCTTACGGCAGTCGCTGCAGCACTCGCCTTGGCAGGCGCCGGCCTCGTAGCCTACAGCGCCCGCCGCACGGCACTCGAAACCGACACCGCCAATGAGGTCAATTCGGATAGGCCTCGCTAGCCCCTAGTTACATGTCATTATGAAAATCATGTCTGTCACTGCGCGCACGGTGTTCCGCTGTACCCGAAACCGCGCGAGGCACTGCTCCGCTTTTCGCACGCCAGAAAGGGCTGGCCCCGATAACTCGGAGCCAGCCCTGAGTCGTCTGACGTGGGGATCGCAGTCCGCTACTTGAGCTTCAGTGCCTCCATCATGGGCACGGCGGCGTCCCAATCGATCTTCCAGCCAATCGACACGCGGACGGTCTCGCCCGTCGCGGGAGACGTCGCAAACAGCGTATGGCCGTTGTCGGGACCGGTAAAGCGCAGCCACGTTATGCCGTTGTACTCGACCTGGTCGGTTGTTGTCTCCTTGCCTTCGTAGACCTGCTCTAGGCTTGCAACCTCTTCCTCCGGCGAACGCGGGAAGATACTGATGTGCAGGCGTCCTCCAGTCTCGTCGTGGAAGAAGTCTGCCTTTTCGTGCTCTTCGTTGGACGAATCCAGCGCGTACCCATCGGCAGCCTCGATACTGTACGATGCGCAATCGATGCCGGTCATATTGGCCGCATCACCAGAATCGGCCACACCGCCGGCAGCCTTGAACTCCTTGGTCTCGCATCCCGTGGTGTCAAAGTGCATGGCCTCATGATTCTTGGCGGGGGCGTAAGCGTCTACGAACTCGACAGTGATGGACCCGTAGTACGCTGTCTTGGGCGCCCAGAAATACACGTACTCAACGGTCTCGCCCGGGCCGATATCTGGCCTCTTGGAAAGATCGATGCCCTCGTGAAGCTCATCGGGAGCCTCGCTTGCAACGTAGTCGAGCACGGCCGCCTTGCCAGAAGTAAACAACGGGTCGCCTGCCTCAAGATCGCCCTGGGCAGCATGCACGTTAAAGGAGTTAAACGTCCTGTTCTTTGCATTGTTGTTGGTGATCTTGACGTGCAGGTAAAAGCCGTCCTGCAGCTTAGCGTCACCGCGATAGAACGTACCGTGAGCCACCGACTCATAGGTAATGCCAGCCACCTCGACCGTCTGCGAATCATAGGTCTTGGCCTTCTTGGACTTCTCCTGCACAGAGCCGTTCCCGCCCGAGCCACTCGGCGCATTGCCGCCGCAGCCAGCAAGCGTACACGCCAGCACGGCCGAAAGCATCACAGCGGGAATTCCTAACAGCAGCTTCCTTGTCACGGGCTTCATCATCCTCACCGCTCCTTTCGGCTTGCAGCTCATCCGTTGCCCGAGTCGCAAGTCGACTCCGTGACATCGGCTTCCACTATGAGCGTATGACGAAATGCGGCACAGGCGAAGTGACCCGTGGCCCAACTAGCAACCGCCCAGCATCCCCTATGGACCAAAAAGGCTCATATACGCACGCCCTCGGCCCATAAAATGAGACGCCTGTCCCAATGTTCGATTTGAGCCATCCACGCGGCACTTTTCGACAAACGTATCAAGCCGCAAACAAAATGAAGCGGGCTCATCCGTCTTCAAACTTACTCGGGCAGAAACGAGTAAGTGGAATTCATCGGTAAGGAGCGTGGGCTCACCCGCATTATTAAGAAGACCCTCAAGGCGCCCGAGCAGCGCAATGATTTAGATAGGCGTCCACCGCCCGCTATTCGACATCCGACCCCTCCCCCATCAGCCATCGGGCGAGGTCGACCACCTTAATCCCCTCATAATCAACAGCCTCGTGCTTTGTTCGCGCAATGACCATCTTGGGATACGCATCACGTATCGCAAGCAGAGGTGCCACTTCGCGCTCAAAGGTTTCCTGACGCGAAATGTCATCGCTAACTTGGATATACACTCGCTCATCGCGACGAATTGCCACGAAGTCGATTTCCTTCTTATAAAGCACCCCGATATAGATTTCCCAACCGCGTCTTAGGAGCTCTAAAGCGACCATATTTTCATATACATGCCCGAAGTCGAGTTTTTTAGTTCCAAGTTTTGCGTATCTGATTGCATGATCCGATAAATAGTATTTATCACCCGAAGCGAGGTACTTTTTACCGCCTACGTCATAGCGGCGCACTCGATAGAACGCAAAGGCCTGGCATAAAAATCCGAGGTACTGGGCGAGCGTTGCCACGGAAACGCGCGTTCCGGCAGCATCCAGCGCAGCCGCAATCCCACTAACAGAAGATATGTTACCGATATTGTCCATTAGGAAATCGCATGCACGTTCTAGTTGCACTTTGTTACGAACCCCATGCTTTTCTTCCACATCACGCAAAACCAAGACATCTAGCACGTTCGCAATATATCGATAGCGAGCTCGCTCGCTAGGATACAAATACGAGCCAGGCATTCCGCCCTCTCTCAAATATCGGTCAAGCGCTTCGTCCGGGTTATGAATTCCGTGATATGTCGAAAACTCAAGCAACGAGAACGGAAATACTTCGACCTCATATGTCCGCCCGCGAAAAAGCGTCGCCAAGTCACTCGAAAGCAAGAAAGCGTTGGAGCCAGTAACGTAGATATCGTATTTACCCGATGTATGAAGGCTGTTGACCGCTTTTTCGAACCCAACGCAAGTTTGCACCTCATCAATCATCACAATGTTATCGAGGCCCTCGCAATAGCTTTCCTCAACGTAGCGATGCAATGCTCGATAATCCGTTAGTTCCTCGAATTCGAGGAGATTGAAATTGATGCGGATAATATTGGCATCGGGGCCGGCCTCACGAATGCGATCGGCAAGAGCTTCCAGTAGAACAGATTTGCCGCACCTACGAATGCCGGTAATAACCTTGATGTCCGGCGTTCCCTTAGCGCCAAGAAGCGCTTCCATATATTGAGGACGTTCGATAATCTTCATATCATCACCGTTCTATTAAATAAAAGCTCTTCTGATTCGTTTTTGTTTAGTATATATGAGGTTCTACTAAATGGAATCAAATATCTATTGATTTCATTCAGCTATTTTTTCCAATATCGTATTATCAGTCTATATACTCCGAACGATTGTTCGATGGATTTCGTGTTGGTTGGAATCGCCTGTGGGCTGGGCTATGCTACCTTGACTATCTATATGACTTAAACGCAGCAAGGGAGCACCGAGAGAGCGAGTATGGCAAAAAACACCGCAAACTATGGTAACGACAGTATCCGCCAGCTCAAGGACGAGGAGCGCGTACGCCTGCGCCCCGCCGTCATCTTTGGCTCGGACGGACTCGATGGCTGCGCGCATGCTGCCTTCGAGATCCTGTCCAACGCCGTTGACGAGGCGCGCCAGGGCTACGGCAAGCTCATCACCCTTACCGCCTTTCGCGATGGCTCTATCCAGGTAGAGGACAATGGCCGCGGCTGCCCGCTCGACTGGAACCCTTCCGAGAAGCGCTTTAACTGGGAGCTCGTCTTCTGCGAACTCTACGCCGGCGGCAAGTATAACAACAACCAGGGCGGCGACTACGACTTCTCGCTCGGCACCAACGGCCTGGGCTCCTGCGCGACCCAGTATGCGTCCGAGTACATGGACGTCACGGTTTGGCGCGACGGCAACAGGTACTCCCTGCACTTTAAAAAAGGCAAGGTCGTCGGTGCCAAAAAGAAGGCACTCGAGATTGAGCCCAGCAACGAGAACCGTACCGGTACCACCATCAAGTGGCGTCCCGATCTTGAGGTCTTTACCTCCATCAGCATCCCCCACGATTGGTATCGCGAGACCATGCGCCGCCAGGCCGTGGTCAACGCCAACGTGACCTTCCGCCTGCGTATCGAGGGCGACGACGGCGAGTTCTCCGAAGAGGACTTCTGCTATCCCAAGGGCATCGAGGACTATGTTCTCGAGAAGGTCGGTACCGACTACCTCACCGAGCCCTTCTTTATCGAGGCCGACCGTCGCGGTCGCGACCGTGAGGACCTGCCCGACTACAACGTAAAGATCACCGCGTGCATGTGCTTCTCGCGCACCTTCATGATGCAGGAGTACTATCACAACTCATCGTGGCTCGAGAACGGCGGCTCGCCCGAGAAAGCCGCCCGCAGCGCTCTGACCAGCGCCATCGATGCCTACATTAAGCAACAGGGCAAGTACAACAAAAACGAGAGCGGCATTAAGTGGCAAGACGTCCAGGACTGCCTGGTGCTGGTGACCAACTGCTTCTCCACCCAGACGTCCTACGAAAACCAGACCAAGAAGGCCATCAATAACCGCTTTATCCAGCAGGCCATGACGGCATTCTTTAAGGAACGCCTCTCGACCTACTTGATCGAGAACAAAGATGCCGCCAACAAGATCATGGAGCAGGTGCTCATCAACAAGCGCTCGCGCGAGAACGCCGAGAAGACGCGCCAGAGCATCAAGACCAACCTGCAGCAGAAGACCGACATGGCCAACCGTGTGCAAAAGTTCATCGATTGCCGCTCCAAGGACAAGAGCCGCCGCGAGATCTACATCGTAGAGGGTGACTCGGCAGCAGGCGCCATTCGCACGTCGCGCGATGCCGAGTTCCAGGGTGTTATGCCCGTCCGCGGCAAGATCCTCAACTGCCTGAAGGAGGACTACCCGCGTATCTTTAAGTCCGACATCATCATGGACCTCATGCGCGTGCTGGGCTGCGGCGTGGAGATCAAAGACAAGCGCATCAAGAACCTTGGCGCCTTTGACCTGGACAACCTCAACTGGAACAAGGTCATCATCTGTACGGACGCCGACGTCGACGGTTATCACATCCGCACGCTCGTGCTCACCATGCTCTACCGCCTGGTGCCCACGCTTATCGACGAGGGCTACGTGTATATCGCCGAGTCGCCGCTCTACGAGATCAACTGCAAAGAGAAGACCTACTTTGCCTACACCGAGCTCGAAAAGAACGGCATTCTTAAGGAAATCGGCGACCAGAAGTGCTCCATCAACCGCTCCAAGGGTCTTGGTGAGAACGATCCGGACATGATGTGGCTCACCACCATGAACCCCGAGACGCGTCGTCTGATCAAGGTGGAACCCGAGGACGTCACCAAGATGGAGACCATGTTCAACCTATTGCTGGGCAACGACGAGGCAGGCCGCAAGCGCCATATCTCCGAGCACGGCAAGGAATATCTGGACCAGCTAGACCTGCAATAGCAGCAAATCGATAACGACGGCCATAAGAAGTTCAAGAGGAAATCGTGGCAAAGAAGAAGACGAAGAACCAGCCAAAGAAAAAGCAGGTCAACGCCGAGAACGTCATCGGCCTGCACTCCGAGGTCACCGACCAGCCGATCACGCAGACGCTCGAGGTCAACTACATGCCCTACGCCATGAGCGTCAACGTCTCGCGTGCATTCCCCGAGATCGACGGCTTTAAGCCCTCGCACCGCAAGCTGCTCTACACCATGTACAAGATGGGTCTGCTCAAGGGCGAGCGCCAGAAGAGCGCCAACATCGTGGGCCAGACCATGAAGCTCAATCCGCACGGCGACGCCGCGATCTACGAGACGATGGTGCGTCTGGCCACCGGCAACGAGGCACTGCTCGCCCCCTTCGTGGAGTCGAAGGGCAACTTTGGCAAGTACTATTCGGGCGACCTGAGCTACGCCGCCTCGCGTTATACCGAGGCCAAGCTCTCCCCCATCAGCGCCGAGATCTTTAAGGACATCGACAAGGACCCGGTCGACTTCGTTGACAGCTACGACGGCGCCATGAAGGAGCCGCGCCTGCTGCCCACCACGTTCCCCAATATTCTGGTTTCGGCCAACAAAGGCATCGGCGTCGCCATGGCATCCGATATCTGCGGTTTCAACCTCAACGAGGTCTGCACCGCCACCATGCATTACCTGCAGGATCCCGACTGCGACCTGCTCGAGTATATGCCCATGCCCGACTTCTCGACCGGCGGCGAGATCATCTACCGCCGCGAGGAGATGGAGAAGATCATCGAGACCGGTCTTGGCAGCTTCCAGATCCGTTCCCGCTGGCGCTGGATTCCCGAAGAGCGCATCATCGAGGTCTACGAGATCCCCTACACCACCAAGACCGATGTCATCATCGAGCGCATCGTCAAGCTCTCCAAGGAGGGCAAGGTCAAGGAGATTGCCGACATCCGCGACGAGACCGATCTTTCGGGCCTGCGCATCGCCATCGACCTTAAGCGCGGCGTCGACCCCGACAAGCTCATGGCCAAGCTCTATCGCTCGACCACGCTGCAGGATTCGTTCTCGTGCAACTTCAACGTGCTCGTCGACGGCTATCCCCGTGTTATGGGCGTGCGCCAGATTCTGCACGAGTGGGTCAAATGGCGTATTGAGTCCACGCGTCGCCGCATTAACTTTGACCTGGGCAAAAAGTCCGAGCGCCTGCACCTGCTGCACGGCCTCGAGGCAATCTTGCTCGACATCGACAAGGCCATCGCCATCATCCGTGGCACCAAGCTTGAAGCCGAGGTCGTGCCCAACCTTATGACGGGTTTCGACATTGACGAGACGCAGGCCGAGTTTGTTGCCGAGCTCAAGCTCCGCAACATCAACGAGGAGTACATTCTCAACCGCACCAAGGACATCGCCAAGCTTGAGGGCGAGATTGCCGAGCTTGAGGAGATTCTCTCCAGCGAGGAGAACATCAAGAAGGTCATCAGCGACGAGCTGGCCGCGGTCAACAAGAAGTACGTGATGCCGCGCCGCACGGGCAGAATCGAGCCCCATGAGGTTATCGAGGTAAGCTTGGAGCCCGAGGTCGAGGAATACCCGGTCACCATCATGCTCTCGCGCGATGGCTACCTTAAGAAGATGACGGATCGCGTGCTCAAGAAGGCGACCACGCTCAAGTACAAGGACGGCGACAAGCCCTTTATCGAGTTCCCGTCCTCCAACACCCACGAGCTGCTCGTGTTTACCAACAAGAGCCAGGTGTACAAGTGCAAGGTTGCGGCATTTGAGGACACCAAGTCGGCACAGCTGGGATCGTACCTGCCGACCGATCTTGAGATGGAACCCGACGAGAGCGTCATCTGGGTCATCGACCCCGAGGACTACAAGGCCGATGTGCTGTTTGTCTTTGAGAACGGTCGTGTGGTTCGCGTCGCACTTTCTGGATACGTTACCAAGACCAACCGCAAGCGCCTCAAAAACGCCATCTACGGCGGCAGCAAGCTGCTGTATGCCCAGGTGCTCAAGGAGGACCGCGACATCGCGCTGGTCTCGAGCGACTACCGCCTGATGAACTTCAACACGTCGCTGCTCAAGACCAAGACGACCACCAACACGCAGGGCGTCCAGGCCTTTACGGCCAAGAAGGGCCGCTCGGTCACCACCGTCGGCACAACCGAAGAGATTCTTGGCGCCGGCGTCTCTGCCGAGAAGTTCACCGCGCAGAGTCTCCCCTCCGCCGGCGCCCTCATGAAGGAAAACGACATGCCGAGTTTGTTTGACTAGGACGACGGCAACGAGATCGTTAGATACTTCGCAAAGCGACGAGGCCCGGAACGCAACGGCATTGCGCCCGGGACTCGTCGTTTTTCTTCTCAACTATTTTTTAACGCAGATAAATTGATTTCTGCTTATTTTTCTGCGTAAAAAATGTCAGCGCCACTGCTTCGATGCCCTTTGGTCAGTCGTTAGCAAAACTTGCAAAAATTAGCAAAACTTGCAAAGGAGCTACCGTGGAGTACAGCAAGAACCCCTTTACCCCGACGTTCGGAAGCGTCCCTCCCTTTCTAGCGGGTCGCGAGCATATCCTGCGTGACATCAACCGTGGCTTTATCAACGGCCCGGGAGATCCCAACCTGTCGACCATTTTTACTGGCGCAAGGGGAACGGGCAAGACGGCGCTTCTCTCGCTCCTTTCAGAAACGGCGCTTGAACACGACTGGATCGCAGCAAATGTCTCCGCCATGCCAGGCATGCTCGAAGATATTATCGAGCGAACCAAAGAAGCCGCAGATAGCTACCTCTCACAGCCTCACGCGCGCATAAACGGTGTTCAAATTGGCCCAGTGGGCATCGATTGGACATATGCTCAAGAGGCTCAGGGCAACTGGCGCACGCGCATGAATGGCATCTTCAGGCAACTCGAGAAGCATGGCATCGGGCTTCTCTCGAAACGACCTATCGGGAGCTTTCCGATAAAGACATTGAGTTTTTGCTCGCGATGCTGCCCGATTCTGGCCCCAGCAGGGTCTCGGAGATAGCCAAACGCATGGGCGTCGCCAGCAACTACGCAAGCCAATACAAACGCCGCCTCCTGGAGGACGGCGTCATTGGAGAGCGCGGGCGTGGTCTCGTTGGCTTTGACATTCCCGCGTTCAGGGAATTCTTGAACGAGAAGGCGTTTTAGCACGCCGGAATTGTCCGCGGAAGCATCAACGCATGGCAATCAGCATTCCTCTTGATAAGGATAGCAAGCATTTTCCACCAACACCGATTGCCATGCGTTCTTCTTGTCCTTAGGCGAGCTTGCGAGCGAGCTCTCGCACCTCTTCCAACTTGGGCGACGATGCCATGCTATCGCGCTCGGTCATACCGCTGATGGTGATAATGCCTTGGTCCTCCCACTTGCAGTACGCGCAGGTTGACTTGTACATAGCGATCGCCGCATCATAGACGCCTTCGCTGTGGCTATCGAGCAAAAGGGCCGTCTTGGTGAACGGGAAGCCCGTGGCACCGAAGGCGTACAGGCGGTCGATGGCGGCCTTCTCCTGCGCAGTGATATCAAACCAGTAGATAGGCGAAGCGAAGACGACCATATCTGCGTCTTTCATTGACTCGATCACGTCGGCCATGTCATCCTTCTGCACGCAAGTGCCCTCATGGGCGAAGCAATACTGACACCCCAGGCAACCAGCGATTTTCTTACTGGCAACGCGGATGACCTCGACCGTATGGCCGGCCTCGCGCGCGGTCTCGGCAAACGCCTCGACCATGGTGTCGGTATTGGCGCCCTTGCGCGGGCTACCACTCAATACAACGATATTCATAGGATTCCCCTCTTTCATGCCGCAGGCGCACGTTGATTCGGGACAGGTCTTCGTTAGCACCCTCGTAGCGGTTTTCCGCCCCCTAAGCAGAGCGTCCGCTACGAAACGACCGTCTTGTAATAAGCGCCGAAGTCTGCGAGCGAGTCCATGATGGGCATCATCTGGCGGCCGAGCTCGGTAAGGCCATACTCAACGCGGGGAGGATTCTCGCCATAGTCATGGCGAAAGACCAGCCCATCATCCTCCATCTGCCGCAGGCTGTCGGTAAGCACCTTCTGAGAGATCCCCTCAAGGCTGCGGCGCAACTCGTTGAAACGCCAGGGGCGTACGCGCAAGTTACGGATAATGAGCAGCTTCCACTTGCCGCCAATGAGCGTTACCGCCGTTGCGACCGGACACTCCGGAAGCTCCTCTTTCGCCATCACGGGAGACCCAACCTCCTTGACCATACCGGTTTCACAAAAAAGTACGCAGTTACAAATATGTGCGTACTCGTATTTGCATTCGCCTTCGCGTTGAATATAACTCACGCAGGAGATGCCTGCAAGGTACATCAACCCCAAGAGAGGAACCATTATGGCTAATTATGCAAGGACCCACATCGGTAATGAGAGCCGTGTCGAGCTGCACGAAGTGCTCGGGCTTACCGGGGCAGAGGTGAGTGTCAACAATCTTCCCGCCGGCGCTGGCGTTCCGTTCGTCCATGCACACAAGGAAAACGAGGAAATCTATGGCGTGCTCGAAGGCACCGGCTCGGTCACGATCGACGGTGAGGAAATCGAGCTTGCAGCCGGCGACTGGCTGCGCATTTCCCCCGCCGCACACCGTCAGTTCCGCGCCGCATCCGACTCGGGCATCACATACGTCTGCATTCAGGTCAAGCAGGGATCCCTTGATGCCTTCACGGCCGACGACGCTATCATGTTCTAATTCGCGATCGGTGTGCAAGGGGCCGATACCGCCCGCATGCCCCCTTCGGAATAGGCGCTGAGCAGCTCCTGGGCGTGGGCGAACTCGGGCCCTCGCCTCCAACCGAGCAGGCGGTTGACCGCGAGATTTCCCTGGACGTTGTGAACGAAGAGCAGATAGGCGTCCTCGCGCGAGAGCCCGGTCTCCTCCATGATCGAGGGAACCATCTGCTCAGCGCCGCGCTCGACGACGCGCTGTGCCACCCGGGCGTATGCATCGTCATCCGAGTAGAGCAGATAATAGTCATCGTTTGCCGGCGGGCGCTGGCAGAGAGCCTCCGCCTCCGTTCCCTCAAGCGGGGGCGCCGCCGCCAGGGCCTCGTCGATAAGTGCATCAAGCAGCGCGAACTTGTCCTCGTAGTGCAAATAGAACGTGCCGCGGTTGATATCGGCACAGCGGCAAATATCCGCCACCGTCATCTTCGCGAAGCCGACCTCGGCCAGCAGCGCAAAGAACGCCTCCCGTATGACCGAAAGCGTATAGCGTCGGCGACGATCGATCTTCCCCGATTCCATGGCCCCTCCAATTGCAGCGCTCAACAATATCCAGAAGCCGCTCGTTTATCGACAGCAGCTCGAAACTGTTCATTGCTCTGACGCAAATCAACACTGATACTTTTTATAGACACCTGTTCATTGTAGTTGAAAGAGAGTATCAAGTGACTCTATACGAGCGGCTCGTTATCGAACTCACCAACCAATCGTTTTCCCATCAGGCCGCCTACCGCACCGGCGGCACGCCCTATGAACTGAGTGCCCGCGAGCCCGAGCGCTACGACCAGCAAATCGAAACGTTTGCCCGCATGATCGATGAAGCCGATTGCGTGCTTGTAGGCGGGGCCTCTGGGCTCTCCGCGGCGGGCGGCGGCGACTTCTACTACGAAGACAACGCGACCTATCGCAGGCATTTCGGCAAATTCGCCGAGCGCTACGGTTTCAGGGGCGCTTTTGAAGGGTCGTCCTACCGCTGGCCCACCGCCGAGTCGCGCTGGGGCTACCTTGCCACCTTCCTCGACACCACGCTCAACGCCCCGCTGCGCGAGCCCTACAAAGATCTCGACGCCATTCTTACCGAGAAAGACTTCTTCGTTCTCACCACCAACCAGGACACGCAGTTCATGAAAATCTACCCTTGGGAGAAGGTAGCAGAGATCCAAGGCGATCACCGCTTCTTCCAGTGCTCCCACTGTTGCACCGGCGAGGTGTGGGACGCGGTCGAGCCGGTCTCCCACATGGTAGAGGCCATGGGAGACGGCCTTGAGGTTCCGACAGAATTCGTGCCACGCTGCCCGCACTGCGGGGCAGAGGCGTTCCCTTGGGTTCGCGGCTACGGCAACTTCCTGCAGGGCGAGCTCTACGAGGAGCAGTACCGCAAGGTGTCCGACTGGCTCGACGCGCACGCGCGGCAGAGGATCCTTTTCCTCGAGCTGGGCGTGGGCCGCATGACGCCTGCGTTTATCCAGGAGCCGTTCTGGGCCCTCACGGCGCAGTTGCCGCAGGCTGGCTACATCGCCGTGAACAACAGGACGCAGTTTCTCCCCCGTGCAATCGAGGATCGGGGGCTCGCCGTTCGTGCCGATATCGCCGACGTGCTCGCCGACGTGCGCAAGACGCTGGGTAGGTAGCGCATGGAAACGGTAAAAGCGGTTCGTATCGGCCAGGCACTTGCCGAGGCGGATCTTATCATCATCGGCGCCAGCAACGGGCTCGACATGGCAGAGGGGCTCAACCTCTTCTACGCCGATGCTCATTTCCAAGAAGCGTACGGAGACCTCGCCCAGGCTGATGGCATCGGCTGCATACTGCAGGGGCTCACCTCTCCGGATGCAAACGTGCGACGCCGATGGGCCGATCGATTCTATCAAAAGGAGTATGTCGAGTATGAGCCCGGCCCAATCATGAACGGGCTGCGGCATCTTACGGAGCACGCTGATACCTTCGTGATCACATGCAATATTGACGGGCACTTCGCACGCGCAGGGTTCAACGAGAACCACGTGCTCGAGACGGAGGGGAGTACGTGCACGTCGATTGACGAGCAGCGTCTCGCCCACCCAGATGCCCTCGCCATGGCGCAGCTCGAAGATCTCGCGCACCTTGTGCAAGCGCATCGCAACCACAAGGTTGCCATCCTCGAACTTGGCGTGGGGCTGCGCAACGGCGTCATAAAGCGCATGCTCGCTCGGGTCGCGAACGCCTGCGAACACGCCACCTACATCGTGTTCAACTACAGTCAGGCTCTGACGCCCGACGCTTCGTGCGAGACAATTCTCGTTGACGGCGATATGACCCCGGCTTTCGAGGAGATCGTTCGATGCCACCTCTAGAAAGAGAAGCGATGAGGCTTCGAAGCCTCATCGACGATGCCGACGCCATCATCGTCGGCATCGGCTCGGGTATGTCGAGCGCCGCCGGGTTCAACCATTACAACCATGCGGGCATGACGTGTGCCGGAATGGCGGACTGGCAGAAAGCCTTTGGCTTCAAGAGCCTTTTCGACGGCTTCTATCACCTCTACCCCAGCCTCGAGCAGCAATGGGCCTACTACGCGCGATACATCGATTTCATGCTGCGCGAGCCGGCCTCACAACCCTATCTCGACCTGCGGTCCCTCATCGGCCATAAGGATTACTTCATCCTGAGCACCAATGTGGACACCCAGGTCGAAAAGGCCTTCCCCGCCGAGAGGACCTGCAACTACCAGGGAAGCTTCGCATACCTTCAGTGCAAACAGCCATGCTGCGACGAGCTCTTCGACGCGAGCCCCTACGTTGAGCGCATGATTGCCGGGATGGAGAGGTTTGAGGTACGCAGCGAGGACGTTCCCCGCTGCCCGCATTGCGGCTGGCAGCTTGTGCCGTGGGTGCGCGACGACACATTTCTGCAGGGCGCGGCATGGCGCGAGAGTATCGAACGATATGAGCGCTTCGTGCGCGAGCGCAGCGATTGCCGCGTGCTGTTGCTGGAACTTGGCGTGGGCGAAATGACCCCCGGTATCATCACGCTCCCATTCTGGAGCATGACCGCAAAGCTGCCGGATGCGCACCTGCTGAGCGTAAACATCTCGGGCGACTCGGCTCCGCTGCAGCTCGGAAGCAAAGCAGAGGCGATCCAGGCCGACTTGCGCACCCTGCTCTCGGTGGCGCGGGTGGGAGACGAGTAACGTGGCGAGGCTTTTGCGCTTTCATCAGCCCGGACATCACGCCCATAGAAGCGATGGCTCTGATTCGGGTGTCAAAGTTTAAGCCTCCTTGTCAGCCGCTGTAAGGTATTCCTCGTCGTCCACGGGCTCCAACCACTCGTTGGAGGTCTCCTCGCCCGGAACCTCCAGCGCGAGATGGGAGAACCAGCTGTCGGGCGCGGCTCCGTGCCAATGCTTTACGCCCGCGGGAATATTTACTACATCGCCAGGGCGCAGCTCCTGTGCCGGTTTACCCCATTCCTGGTAAAACCCTCGACCAGCCACGCAGACAAGGATCTGTCCGCCGCCGCTTTTGGCGTGATGGATGTGCCAGTTGTTGCGGCAGCCGGGCTCGAACGTCACGTTGTAGACGCCGACCTGATTGGTGGAAAGGGGCGCGAGGTAGCTTTGCCCGATAAAGTACTTCGCAAATGCGTCGTTGGGGGCGCCGATAGGAAAGGCCATCTCGTTTTGGTGCTTAGCTCTTGCATCAGCAGCATCGCTATCCGCCCAGACCTCCTTCGCCATGCGAAAGGCCGCCCACGCCTTGGGCCATCCTGCGTAAAACGCCGCATGTGTAAGGATTTCCGCTATCTCCGTCCTGGTCACGCCATTGTTCTTTGCGGACATCAGATGATATTGGAACGAAGAGTCCGTCAGGCCCTGCGCCATCAGGGCCACCACCGTCACGATGCTACGGTCCCGCAGGGAGAGCTCGCCCTCTCGGCTCCACACCTCGCCGAACAGCACATCGTCGTTGAGCTGTGCGAATTTGGGGGCGAACTCCCCCAGGGCATCTCTACCCGCCGTCTGCTTAATTGCCATGATCGATTTCCTCCTATCGATGGTTCTGGACACGAATCTGTCTCCGCGCGACCAAGTAGCCCGCCTAGATTTCCATGCCCATTCGTTGCGCCCACTCTAGAACGGGATGCCCGACGATATCGCCCACACCGTTCACGCCGCCGGCGAATACCGTTTTGTCCATTACGGACCACCCCTTGCGCTACCGATTTATATTGACGAAAATGAAGGTAATACCTAAACCTGACTTTAGGTCAAGGAGTGAATTCGAGATTTATCCGGAGGAACCATGTACACAATCGGACAGGTGGCGGAGATGTTCGGTTTGCCCGTTTCCACGCTGCGGTATTACGACAAGCAGGGATTGTTCCCGGGGCTGGAGCGGACGTCCGGCATTCGCCGATTCGGCGATACGGAACTCGAGGCGCTTCGGGTCATCGAATGCCTGAAGAAGGCGGGAATGGAGATCAAGGACATCCGGCTGTTCATGGAATGGTGTGCAGAGGGTCCATCAACATACCCCCAGCGCAAGGCCATGTTCGAGGAGCGGAAGGCCCATATGGAGTCGGAGATCGAGAACATGAACCGCGCGCTGGACATGCTGAAGTTCAAATGCTGGTACTACGAGCAGGCGATTCAAGATGGCAACGAGGATAGAGTGAAGGCACTGATTCCCAACAATTTGCCGGAAGAAATCAAAGATACCTACGATAACGCCCACGCTCAATAATGCCGCCCGATCTCAAGGGAATTCGGTGAGGAGTCCTCTTCGGTTAGTGATGTACTTCTTTCCCTTGATGTCGTAGCGCTTCGCCTCATAGAAGACGAAAGCGTCGCGGAGGTACGAGATATAGCGCCCGACGGTGACGTGGTTGATGGGAACCCTGTTGGCGTCGAGGACGTTGGCGATGTTGTTGGGCGAGTTGAGGTTGCCGGAGTTGTCCATCATGTACTCGGCCAGCCTCTCCAACACGGTGGAGTCGGTACGTATTGCGGTCTACCCAAGCCATAATCCACTCCTTCTCGGTTTCGAAACTCGATTATTTCTAAAGTTTCGAAACCGAGAAGGCAATGTGCACAAGGATGCATCGAGGAGCGAATCCCAGTAGCGCCATGCCAGCAGCGATGCCGGGCGCATTCGCACGTGCTACAATCCAACCACCAGAGATGAAAACACAGTCCCCGTCGGGTAGTCGTGGGCGTGCGGGAGTCCGCATCAGTAACCTGCCTCCTTGGTTGTCCCTTCTCTGCATGGTCATCTACATAAAGGAGGAACCAGCCATGCAGATCAGCGTGTCGTCCACCCTGACCGTATATCACGACGGCCAATTCTGGGTCGGGCTGGCGGAGCATGTCGAGGACGGCAGATACGGCGTCGCCCGCATCGTCTTCGGCGCAGAACCGTCCACTGAGGAGATCCTGCGATTCGTCGTCAACAAATGGGCGAAGCTCTCGTTCTTCGATCACGATTCGACCGAGGCGAGCAAGCCCGCGAAGAACCCCAAGCGGCGCGCTCGCGAGGCAGCGAAAGCCCTTAAACGGCCCGCGGTGAGTACCAAGGCACAACAGGCGCTCGCGGCACAGCGGGAAGCGATGAAGCGGGAGTCGGCTCAAGCAAGAAGTCAGCGTCGCGCGGATGAGGCGGAGACGCGCTTCGAGCAGCGAAAGTTGAAGCGCAAGCAGAAGTATCGCGGGCATTGATCACCATTTTCAGCAAGGCAAACCATATACAGCAGCGGCGCCAGTTCCACTTGAAGCCGACGCCGCGTAGACGCTGATGGCGACGGCTATGCACGGGCACGGGCGCGCCACCGCACTTCACAGCTTGTTTCTCAAAGTATTTGGGACGCACACGCGGCGTTCAAAAATGCGGAGCGACTCCGCATGGCTCGAGACTGAGCCGAGGTGCCCTACTTCTCGCCCTCCAGCAGCCCCACGATGCGGTCGATGTCGACGGCAAAGCGGGGCCTTCCCTCGCGCTCGTAGCGGTCGAGGTACGCCTGGCACTCGGAGACAATGCGCTTGGTGTTGCTATCGATGATGCGCTGGAGCGTCTCGTAGTAGGCCGAGCCCTCGGTCCTGAAGCGGC
>CATYJA010000028.1:0-17447 GCA_958407545.1 uncultured Collinsella sp.
TTGCGCTTACGTATCGCTCCGACGACCACACGCTCACCAGCGAAGAGGTCGAAAAGGCGCACCAGAAGATCGTCACCAAGGTGTGCAAGGGCGTAAACGGCGAGGTCCGCTCGTAATCTTTGCCGTTCGGAACCCGCCCCCTGCGGGGTTTTCACGGCAACGTCCTCGCCGCTTCGCGGCTGTGGGATGTTGCCTTAGAAAACCCCTCTCGGGGGCGGGTTCCTGCGTTAACCTTGTTGCGAGCGGACCGCACCCTCTTCCGGGTGACCGGAAAGTTGGGAGTGCATGGGCCTTTATTGGACGGTGCGTGGACCTGGGTTAATAACGTACGTATTGCAAGGGCGTGCTGCGTTGTGGGCGGTGCGCCTTTTTGTTAGTATGCAGAGTCGGTGTTACGGATTGTTGGAAACGTAACACGCAACGTTCTGATTGAGAGGGCTCATGCATATTCCCGATAATTATCTGTCCCCGCAGACCGATGCCGTTATGGCGGTGGCGATGGTGCCCGTTTGGGTTCACTGCATCAAGAAGGTGCGCGCCACGCTCGATCGCGAGCACATGGCTTTTCTGGGCATCTGCGCCGCATTCTCCTTTTTGCTCATGATGTTTAACGTTCCCCTGCCTGGCGGCACCACGGGCCACGCCGTTGGCGGCTCGCTCATCGCGCTGCTGCTGGGCCCCGAGGCTGCTGCGATTGCAGTCTCAGTTGCACTCGCGCTGCAGGCGCTGCTGTTTGGCGACGGCGGCATCCTGTCCTTTGGAGCCAACTGCTTTAACATGGCATTTGTGCTGCCGTTTGTGGCAGCCATCGTGTTCCGTGCGCTCAACAGCCGTCTGCACGACAAGAGCTGGGGCACCTCGGTTTCTGCCATTGTGAGCGGTTGGGTCGGCCTGTGCCTGGCGGCCCTGTGCGCGGCGATCGAGTTTGGCATTCAGCCGATGCTCTTCGCCAACGCCTCGGGTGCTCCGCTTTACTGCCCCTTCCCGCTGTCCGTGGCTATTCCGGCCATGTTGATCCCGCATATGCTGGTTGCCGGCGTGGTTGAGGGCGTAGCGACGGCCGCCATCTACGGCTTTATCAAGAAGACGGCGCCGGGCGTTATCGTCGGTCCTGAGGCCGTCGATGGCCAGCTTGCTGCCGAGGACACTGCTGCCAAGAAGACTTCCCTGGTCCCCACGCTCATCCTGGTCGCCGTGCTTGTCGTGGCTACGCCGCTCGGCTTGCTTGCCACCGGTGACGCATGGGGTGAGTGGGATGCCGAGGGCGCCGCGACCGCCGTTCAGGAGGCTGGCAACGACAGCCTGCAGGCTTCGGTCGGCCTCGATGCCCCGACCTTTGCCGACGCTCTGCCTACGGGTGATTACCTGCAGGCCTATTCCGAGGAACAGGGCCTTGGTTTTGCCGGTCAGGCTGCCATGTATATCCTGTCCGGCGTGATTGGCGTGGCGGTGCTCACCATCGCATTCCGTCTGATCTCGCTGACGGTCAAGGAAAGCGGTGCTCATGGCAATAGCCGAGCTGCCTAGCTGGCTTGCGGTCGAGCAGCGTTACGAGCCCGCGGGGGCTCGTCATCGCGTGATGCAAAAGAATGTCCTGCACCTGGCGAGCCTGCTTGAGCGGGTTCGCCTGGGTGGAGGCGCGCACGAGGGCGGGTCGATGGTCGACCGCGCCCTTTCTTCCGTTTCGTCTCCGGTGCGCCTGGTGGGGATGTTCGTTTGCGTCTTGTGCGTGTGTCTGACGCAGAGTCCGCTGTACCTGATGTTGATGGCGGCGGTCGCGTTGGTGCTGGTCGCGGTGCGCCCCGCACGCGGGCTGCGCGCGACCTTTGTACCGGCGCTTGGCGCCACGGGGCTTGCGCTGGTTCTGGCGCTGCCTGCCCTGCTGCTGGGCGCGTCTGCCACGGGCGCCATGCTCAAGATTGCGCTCAAGACCTTCATTAATGTGTCGCTGGTGCTGGGCGTTTCGTGGACCCTCACGTGGAGCCGCATGTCGGCGGCGCTCAAGATGCTGCATCTTCCCGACGAAGTTATCTTTACGTTTGATATGGCGCTCAAGCACATTGAGGTACTGGGCCGCACGGCGCACAATCTGTGCGAATCGGTTATGCTGCGCAGCGTTGGCCGTGCGCCTGAGGGATTTTCGCGTACCGATTCGATCGCGGGTATCATGGGCATGACCTTTATCAAGGCGATGGAATGCAGTTGCGCGATGGACGAGGCTATGCTTTGCCGCGGCTTTGCCGGTGCGTATCCGGCGCCCGCGCGCGCCGGGTTTGGCTGGCGCGATGCGGTCTATGCGGCCGGCGTGGCGCTGCTGGCGGTGCTGTGCGCCGTGCTGTAGGCGCTGCTGGTTCCGGCTGGGGATGCAACTAGGGAAGGGCGACGTTTTGACGGTCGATATGAATAGTGCAGCGGGCACGAACGATGCGGGCGGCGCCGAGGTTGCGCCGCTCATCGAGCTGCGCAACGTGGTGTTCTCCTATGCGGGGCATACGGTTGTCGATGGTGTGTCGCTGCAGGTGGATCGTGGTGAACTCGTTGCCCTGCTCGGTCCCAACGGTTGCGGTAAGACGACGATTATGCGCCTTATCAACGGCCTTGAACTCGCGGACGCAGGGGCATACCTGTTTGACGGGCACGTGATCGATGCGGCGTTTCTAAAGGATTCCGCGGCCGCTCAGCGTTTTCATCAGCGCGTAGGTTTTGTGTTTCAAAATGCCGATGCTCAGCTGTTCTGCGCCACGGTGGGCGAGGAAGTTGCTTTTGGTCCCGCGCAGATGGGACTGCCGGCAGACGGGCTCGACCGTCGCGTGCGCGATGCCATGGAACTGTTTCAAGTTGCCGATCTGGTCGATGCCTCGCCCTATCAGCTCTCGGGCGGGCAAAAGAAGCGCGTTGCGCTGGCTGCGGTTGTGTCGATGAACCCCGATATCCTGGTCCTCGACGAGCCCACCAACGGGCTCGACGAGGATTCATGCGACATCGTGGTCAACTTCTTGCTGGCCTACGTCGCGGCGGGTAAGACGGTCTTGATGAGCACGCATCACCAGGATTTGGTGCGACGCCTGGGTGCCCGTGCAATCTATATCGATCGATATCACCATGTGGTCGAGGCGCCTTCGCCGTCGTATGGAACCGAAAGCGGTGCTACGGACTAGTTGCTGCGTAGAGCGTGCGTAGCCGCCCGCGCGGCTTTGCCGTGATGGTATAGTTATCCAGGTTTTTATGGGGGTGGCTATGCCAAGCTGGAACATTCATATCGCTCAGACGGAGCGTTTGCTGGAGCGCACCGGTGCGCTTGCCAATAGCGTTCGCGACCGCAATGCCTTTTTGTTTGGCTGCGTGGTTCCGGATATCTTCGTGGGCTATATGGTCCCTGGCATCGCCGATCCCATCCCGTACCGCATTACGCACTTTGCAAAGCCCGAGCCTATCCCTAAGCCTCGTGAGCATGAGTTCTGGGATACCTATGTGGCACCGTTGCTTAAAAGTTCGCCCACCGGTGCGCCAGCCGCGGCTACCTCGATTGTCGAGGAGCGCGAGCGACTGAATCGCGTGCACTATCCCCAGCGCTACAGGGATGCCGAGCCGGTTGCCGGTCCCGGCGCCTGTGAGTTCTCGCTTGCATCCGAAGATGTGGCGCAGTCGTTGCTCGATTTGACACTGGGTGTCTGGTCGCATCTGGTGGCCGATACCGTATGGAATACGCGCGTGAATCAGTACTTGGAGGCGCACGGCGGCAAGCCGTGCGAGGAGTTCCGCATTAAAAAGCAAGGCGACTTTGACTGGTTTGGCAAGACGCTCGGCATTGTTTCGATTCCGCGCGCGACCGATCGCCTGTATACTGCGGCGACGCGTTTTGGGCAGTATCCCATCCATAAGGAGTATGTGCTCAAGACCATCGGCGTTATGCACGAGATCGTGCGAGAAAACCCCGGTGAGCCCGACCATCCGCCATACCGCCTGCTGACCGAGGAGTTCTTCGACGCGACGTTTACCGAGGTGATCGAGCTGACCGAGGCGGGCTTTGCGGCTCGCGTTGCCGCTTCTGACGTCCCCGCAGTCCCTCTGATCGCTAGCTGCTAGCCGGCCGGCTTGACGGCGAACAGTTCATCCCAATTGACCAACGGCTCCCGTCGCAGGGCATCTTCGGTGGTGCGCTCGGCATCGGAGAGGCTTGCGACTGAACGCAAATCGATGAAGCGGCATATGAAGAAGGTCTTAAAAAAGGGCCCGGAAGGCAATGCCTTCCGGGCCCTTTGCAATGCAAATCTGCTTGCAAGTACGATTTAGCGCACCTGAGCGACGTAAGCGACGTTGGTCGAGGAGACCTTGTCCTCGAGCTGGACGCTCATGCGGGGGTCGCCGGCGGTGGCGACGGTCAGATCGCCGGCCTCGACGTAGCCGAGCTCCTTAGCGGTCTCGATCGCCTTGACGATCGTGCCGTTGACGGTGCCCTGGGTAATCTCGGCCTGATGCGGGATAACGCCCCAGTACATGATCATCTGCTGGACGGCCCACTCGTGGCGGGAGAACGCGCAGATCGGCATGTTGGGACGGAAGTGCGAAATCAGGCGAGCGGTACGACCGGTGGTCGTCGGCACGGTGATGCACTTGGCGCCAACGGTGGTGGCCATGTTCACAGCGGACATACCCACAACGTTGTTGACAACGCGGGTGCCGTGAGCGTCAGCCGGAACCTTGAGCGGAGCGTGAGCCGGGAGGTACTTCTCGGTCTCGAGAGCGATGCTGGCCTGCATCTTGACGGCCTCGACCGGGTACTTACCGGCAGCGGACTCGCCGGAGAGCATAACGGCGTCGGTGCCGTCGTAAATGGCGTTAGCAACGTCGGCAACCTCGGCGCGCGTCGGGCGCGGGTTCTGCTGCATGGAGTCGAGCATCTGCGTAGCGGTGATAACGGGCTTGTAGGCCGCGTTGCACTTAGCGATGATCTCCTTCTGGATGTGCGGAACGAGCTCGGGCTTGATCTCGATGCCCAGGTCGCCACGGGCGACCATGATGCCGTCGGAAGCCTCGAGAATCTCGTCGAAGTTCTCGACGCCCAGGGCGCACTCGATCTTCGGGAAGATCGTCACGTGCTCGCCACCGTTCTCGCGGCAAAGCTCGCGGATGCCGCGGACGGACTCGCCGTCACGGATGAAGGAAGCGGCGATGTAGTCGATGTTCTCGGTCAGGCCAAAGAGGATGTCCTGACGATCGCGCTCGGTAATGGCGGGCAGCGAGATGTTGACGTTGGGCATGTTGACGCCCTTGCGCTCGCCGATCAGGCCGTCGTTCTTAACGACGCAGGTCATGTCCTGGCCGTCGACGGACTCGACCTCGAGGGCAACCAGGCCGTCATCGATCAGGATGAGGGAGCCCTTCTCGACCTCGGAGGGCAGAGCCAGGTAGTCGAGGGAGATGTGCTCAGAGGTGCCGTGGAAATCCTCGGACGTGGGCTGAGCGGTGACGACGATCTTATCGCCGGTCTTGACGGCAACCTTCTTGCCATCGACCAGAAGGCCGGTGCGGACCTCGGGGCCCTTGGTGTCGAGCAGGATGCCGACGGGCAGACCGAGCTCCTTGGAAATACGACGGACGCGCTCGATGCGACCGTGGTGCTCGTCGTAGGATCCGTGCGAGAAGTTAAAACGGGCGACGTTCATGCCCGCCTTGATCATCTCACGGATGGTCTCGTCGCTATCGCAGGCGGGACCCATGGTGCATACAATCTTGGTGCGCTTGTACATTCAGACCTCCATCTGACATCGTCTTGCGCTGATAGATAAACCATAAGAAATAAAACTGAGATGATTATAACGAAATGCCGACCGAATACCCCAAAAAATCGACCGTATGCCGAATTAGAAGTTCATTTTTTGCGGTAAAAACGGTATATGAAAAATCTTTACCAACCGCTCTGACCGCTGCTATCTGGGCGATATTTCAGTTTGACGATGCGCCGAAGAAAAAACGTTTTATCAATGTTGAGCATCACACGGTCTGCATCGTTGCACTCGAGCCGTGCTTCCAATTGGAATGTTTTGGCTAGACGCGTCGCTTTGGGGTACCATAGCTCCACTATCAACTGCCGCTCAGCACGGCAGCCTTGATGAGCCCTTGCCCTTCTCCTGGGAATTATGATCGGGCATCAATCTGCTGAGTGGCCCGAATCCCAGGAGGGGACTCTATATGCAAAAGGAATACCTGTCCGCCGCGGCGGAGGTACTCAGCGACCAAGGTGTCGATGAGAACCTCGGCCTGAGCAACGACGAGGCGTCGTCGCGCCTCGCCAAGACAGGCCCTAACAAGCTCGAGGAAGCCGAGAAGACGCCGTTGTGGAAGCGCTTCTTTGAGCAGATGGCCGACCCCATGGTCATCATGCTGATCGTTGCCGCCGTCATCAGTGCACTCACGGGCATGGTCAAGGGCGAGGCGGACTTTGCCGACGTCGCCATCATCATGTTCGTCGTTATCGTCAACTCGGTGCTGGGCGTGGTCCAGGAGGCTAAAAGCGAGGAAGCTCTCGAGGCATTGCAGGAGATGAGCGCCGCGCAGTCCAAGGTTCTGCGCGACGGCAAGCTCGTGCATCTGCCGAGCGCCGAGCTCGTGCCTGGCGATGTGATCATGCTTGAGGCGGGCGACTCCGTCCCGGCCGACTGCCGCGTGCTCGAGAGCGCCACGATGAAGATCGAGGAGGCCGCCCTTACCGGCGAGTCCGTGCCCGTCGAGAAGCATGCGAACGTGATCGAGCTCGCCGCCGGCACCGACGACGTGCCGCTCGGCGACCGCAAGAACATGTGCTACATGGGTTCCACCGTGGTATACGGCCGCGGCCGCGCCGTCGTGGTCGGCACCGGCATGAACACCGAGATGGGTAAGATCGCCGGCGCCCTGGCCGAGGCCAAGGAAGAGCTCACGCCGCTGCAGGTGAAGCTTGCCGAGCTCAGCCGCATCCTCACCATCATGGTTATCGTCATCTGCGTCGTCATCTTTGGCGTCGACATCATCCGCCACGGCGTGGGCAACGTTCTCACCGATCCGACCGCGCTGCTCGACACCTTTATGGTCGCTGTATCGCTTGCCGTCGCCGCCATCCCCGAGGGCCTGGTTGCCGTCGTGACTATCGTGCTTTCGCTCGGCGTGACCAAAATGGCCAAGCGCCAGGCGATTATCCGCAAGCTCTCTGCCGTCGAGACTCTCGGCTGCACGCAGACCATCTGCTCCGACAAGACCGGTACCCTTACCCAAAACAAGATGACCGTCGTCAAGCACGAGCTCGCTGCGCCTAAGGAGAAGTTCCTGGCCGGCATGGCGCTGTGCTCCGACGCCCAGTGGGACGAGGAGCTGGGCGAGGCCGTGGGTGAGCCGACTGAGTGCGCACTCGTCAACGATGCCGGCAAGGCTGGTCTTACTGGCCTGACTGCCGAGCACCCGCGCGTGGGCGAGGCCCCGTTCGACTCGGGCCGTAAGATGATGTCCGTGGTCGTCGAGACCCTGGACGGCGAGTATGAGCAGTACACCAAGGGCGCGCCCGACGTGGTGATCGGCCTGTGCACCCATATCTACGACGGCGACAGGATCGTTCCGCTGACCGAGGAGCGTCGCGCCGAGCTCGTGGCCGCCAACAAGGCCATGGCCGACGAGGCCCTGCGCGTGCTGGCGCTGGCAAGCCGCACCTACACCGAGGTCCCGAGCGACTGCAGCCCCGCTGCGCTCGAGCACGACCTGGTCTTCTGCGGCCTGTCCGGCATGATTGACCCTGTCCGCCCCGAGGTCGCCGACGCCATCCGCGAGGCCCACGATGCCGGTATTCGCACCGTCATGATCACGGGCGACCACATCGACACCGCCGTGGCCATCGCCAAGCAGCTGGGTATCGTCACCGATCGCAGCCAGGCCATTACGGGCGCCGACCTCGACCGCATGAGCGACGAGGAACTCGACGCGCACATCGAGGACTACGGCGTGTACGCCCGCGTCCAGCCCGAGCACAAGACCCGTATCGTCGAGGCCTGGAAGTCGCGCGACCAGATCGTCGCCATGACGGGCGACGGCGTCAACGACGCCCCGTCCATCAAGCGCGCCGACATCGGCGTTGGCATGGGCATCACCGGCACCGACGTCACCAAGAACGTTGCCGATATGGTGCTTGCCGACGACAACTTCGCCACCATCATCGGTGCCTGTGAAGAGGGCCGTCGCATCTACGACAACATCCGCAAGGTCATTCAGTTCCTGCTTTCGGCCAACCTTGCCGAGGTCTTCTCGGTATTCATCGCCACGCTCATCGGCTTTACCATCTTCCAGCCGGTGCAGCTGCTGTGGGTGAACCTGGTCACCGACTGTTTCCCCGCGCTCGCGCTGGGCATGGAGGACGCCGAGGGCGACATCATGAAGCGCAAGCCGCGCAACGCCAAGGACGGCGTCTTTGCCGGCAATATGGGTCTGGACTGCGTGGTCCAGGGCCTAATCATCACCGTGCTGGTGCTGGCGAGCTTCTTTGTGGGCGTGTACTTTGACATGGGCTACATCCACATCGCCGATATGATCGCCGGCAATGCCGACGAGGAAGGCGTGATGATGGCGTTCATCACGCTCAACATGGTTGAGATTTTCCACTGCTTCAATATGCGCAGCCGTCGTGCGTCGCTGTTCACCATGAAGAAGCAGAACAAGTGGCTGTGGGCTTCCGCCGCGCTGGCACTGGTGCTGACGGTGATCGTGACCGTGCAGCCGACGCTTGCCGAGATGTTCTTTGGCCCTGTGACGCTTGAGCTCAAGGGCGTTCTTGCCGCGCTGGGTCTGGCCTTCCTGATCATCCCGCTGATGGAGATCTACAAGGCGATCATGCGCGCGGTCGAGAAAGAGTAGGTCGAAAGGCCATCCCTCCCACCGGCCCGACCGCCTGCGGGGTTTCTTCTTCGCTGGTCCTCGCGCTTCGCGCTGCGGGATCGCTCAGAAGAAACCCCTCTCGGCGGTCGGGCCTTCGGACAACCTCTCGGGACCGTAAGCTGAGGGAAAGTTTGTGAGCCGATCGAGCGTTTGCTCGACCGGCTCTTTTTGATTTAGGGCTTTGCCCGGCCAGCTCTTTTTGATTTAAAATACCTGCTCAGTTGTGATTTATGGTGCTGGGAGGCGCTTGTGGGCAAGGCTAAGGCTAAAGCGAAGAAAAAGACGACGGGGGCGCGGGCTAAGCGCGATCGTCGTCGGAAGCTTGCGACCGAGGCCCCCGCATCTGCCGAGGAGCTGCTGGCAAGCGTGCCGGGGCTTGACGCGCTGCAGGACGTTCCGGCGTTTGATGACCTGCCGGTCGATGAAACCCAGCAGACTGCCTTTGATGATTTCTGCGCACATGCTGAGGAGCCCGAGCAGATGCAGCTTGGCGCCGTGGTGCGCTTAGATCGCGGGTTTCCGCTGGTGGCGACGGCCGACGATACCTTTCGTGCCGAGCATGCCGTGGGGTTTGCCAAGTCGCGCGGCGAGGACGAGGTGCTGCTGCCCGCCGTGGGCGACCGTGTGGCGGTGCGCCGCGCTCCTGGGCACGATATGGGCGTGATTGAGTGCGTTCTGCCGCGCCGTACGAGCTTTGAGCGTTGGCGCGGCCGTGCCCGCGGAGAGCGTCAGGTGCTCTGCTCCAACGTGGATAGCGTGCTAATCGTGCAGGCGCTCGGTGCCGGTGAGGTGCTGCTCGACCGCGTGGCGCGCTCGCTGGTGTTGGCGCTCGACTGCGATGCCGAGCCGGTGGTGGTGCTCACCAAAGCTGACCGCTGCGATGCCGAGGAGCTCGAGCGCGATCTGGACCGCGTGCGCCGCCTGGTGGGTCCGGACGTGCGCGTGATCGTGACGTCCTCTGCTGAGGGCCGCGGCCTGGACGAGGTCCGTGTCTGCGTGCCTGCCGGGAGCTGCGCCATGATTCTGGGCGAGTCGGGTGCCGGCAAGTCGACGCTGCTCAATGCACTGCTGGGCCACGATACGTTGGCGACCGGCGGTGTGCGCGAACGCGACGACCAGGGCCGTCACACTACCGTCGCGCGCGTGATGGTGGCGCTGCCGGGCGACGCCGGTGTGATCGCCGATGCCCCGGGCCTGCGCAGCCTACCGCTCGTGGGTCACGAGCGGGGTCTGGCGCGCGCCTTCCCCGAGATTGTCGAGGCATCGCGCGCGTGCCGGTTTGGCGATTGCACACATACCCATGAGCCGGGTTGCGCCGTTCGCGAGGCCGAGGACGCCGGGCAGATCGACAGTCTGCGTCTGGAAACGTTCCAAAACTTGGCGTCATCCATGCGCGTGAGTGCTCAAATGCTCGATCCCGATGTCCATCTGTAATTGATTTTTTCTATGACAGCCGTCTCCCAACTGTTCGGGAGACGGCTTTTTTGCTGCGGAAAAGCCTCGAAACATGCAGTTTGCTGACGTGCTGACCAAAACCTTGCCACGAGCTTGACGGGCTGGTCAGCTTTTGGTCAGCGATTGGTTTGACATCGAAAACCAAGATCGCGATTGCGCCGCTTTGCACTCTGACCGCCCAGACAATGGTGGTACGGGCATTCGCCCGACACTGCCATGAGAGGAGCGGCCGTGAACAAGAGCAAGCGCATCGCTATCAGTCTGGTCGCGGGCGTGCTCGCTGCTCTGCTCTGCATGGTTTACGGCTCGTCAATCCGCTCGCAAGCCGAACAGGTCCAGGCTGAGACCTTGGCCAAGTACGGTGGCGATCGCGTCGAGGTATGCGTTGCGGCGCGCGATATCGATGTGGGCGAGACCCTCGATGAGACCAATGTCATAACCCAGGAATGGCTGACGAGTCTGCTGCCGCGTGACGCGGCGACCGAGCTGCGCCAGGTGCGCGGCGACGTGACGACTTCGCGTATTCCCAAAAACGCCGTGATCTGCAATGTCTACACCAAGGCCGAGAGCCACAAGCTCGAGGTGCCTAAGGGCAAGGTCGCCGTTTCGGTGGCGGTCGATGCCGAGCACTCGGTCGGCGGTGCTACGGGCGTGGGCAGCTACGTGGATGTGTATGTGCAAAAAGACGGCGTAACCGATCGGCTGTGCGGCGCGTACGTGATCGATACCAGTGAGGATTCCGGTGCCACGCGCGAGGGCAAGATCGAATGGGTGACGCTGGCGGCTGACCCCGAAGACGTCAAGGAACTGCTGGGAGCCTCGGGCAAGGGAACGGTCAGCTTGACGATTCCCGCCACGGCGCGCGGCAAAAAGAGCGGAGGCGACGAGTGATGAAGGCGATCTGGCTTGCGTGCTGCGCGTGCGGCGATTACGGGCTGTTGCAGCGGGAAGTCGAGGGTCGTGATACGGGTGCACGGGTGCTTCGCGTGGGTGACCTGGACGGACTGGTTTCCATGGCGCGGGCGTTTCCGTCGCGCCGCGGAGCTGCCATCATCGCGGCGTCTCTGTTCGATACCGAAGATGTGCGCAAGACTGTTGCGCGCCTGACGGCCGAAGGCCGCGTGAGTCGCGTGGTCGTGTTGATAGAAACGCTCGATCCGTCGGATATCGAGGGGCTGTTTCGCGCGGGGGCGACCGAGGTCATCGCTGCGCACAGTATATGCGGCAACGGGCGAGCGGGCGAGGGAGCGGTTGATTCCGATCGGCGCATGACGATTGAGCCCGATGCTTTTGTTGATAGGGAACCCGGGGTGCCTCGCGCTACAAGAGGCCCGCGTGTTGATGATTATGGAAAAGCGGAAGCCGAGCATGGTCGGCGCCCCCGGAACCCCCTTGTATACGATGACGCTGAAGGGCCGGCGCAGCATGCTGGCGACTCTCCGGCTGTAGATATGGGATACGTGCACGGCGTGAATCTGGCGGATGAACTCGACGAAGTTGAGGGCTTTGCCGGGTGCGGCGAGTTGTCGCTGATGCAGCATGAGCAGATTGCGCAGAACGAGCCTGCCTCGCAGACCGAACAAGCTGCCATGCCGGCCTGGACGCAGCGTGTAGTTGCGGCGGAGGAGACGGGGACGCTGTCACCGACGCCCGCCCCGCCGCCTCCGATGCCGCCGGCAGACGCTGCCGCTCCGCCGCATCGAGCTCCGGTCATCTGCGCCATTTCGGGTTCGGGCGGTTGCGGCAAGTCGACGATCGTTGCCACCATGGCACACGCATCGTCGCTGTTGGGCTTGCGTGCCGCCGTGCTCGACCTGGACCTGATGTTTGGAAACCTTTACGACTTGTTAGGCGTCGATGCTCCGCGCGATATGGCGGCACTTATCGAGCCGTCGGCGGCGGGCACGCTCACCGAGCCGGATATCGTAGCCGCATCGATGCGCGTGGCGCCGGGCGTTACGCTCTGGGGTCCCGTCGCGGCGCCCGAGCAAGCCGAGCTCATGGCACGTCCGGTGGAGCTACTGCTTGATGTCCTGCGTCGCGAATCCGACGTGGTCTTTATCGATACCTCGGTCTTTTGGGGCGATGCCGTGGCGGCTGCGGTGGCGGCGAGCGACCGTTGCCTGGTCGTTGGCGATGCGGCGGTGTCGTCCGCGACATCGGCGTCGCGCGTCATTGAACTGGCAAGTCGAGTAGGTGTGCCGCGCACGCGCATGAGCGCCGTGTTCAACCGGTTCGGTGCGCGCGGGGCAGACGAGGACGTCGCCATGCGCTTTGAGATTGCCTGTGCGTTGAGCTCCAAGATTCGTATCGCCGATGGCGGGCAGGATCTCGCCGCGCTCATGGCGTTTGGGCGCGCCGACGAGGCAGTGGGTCAGACGAGCGCTTTTGCGACCAGCGTGCGCGAGGCCACGCGCGAGATGCTCGTGGAACTGGGGTGCGCCGTCGGCCCTTGGAGCGATATAGTCGCCGACCGTGCAACGCGTACCGAACGCCCGCGTATCCGCCTTCCCTGGTCGCGCGAGGGTGATCAGCGATGAGCCTGCAAACGAGGATTAAGGCTGCCGGCGCTGCAGCGGCGGCAGCTCCTGTAGATGCGGGGCGTCGCCGCGCGGTGAAACGACGCACTAAGCGCGCCGTGATGGACCGCATGGGTTACGACGAAGTGGCGCGTATCAGCGCCTATATCGACCCGGTACTTGCCCGCTCGGAATTGCGTCCCGCGGTGGAGGCGGCGCTCAATGTTGAGGAGCCGACCGATCTCGCGACGCCCGAGCGCGAGACCATCATCGACGAGATTTTGGATGACGTGGTGGGCTTGGGGCCGTTGCAGCCGCTCATCGAGGACGACACCGTTACCGAGATCATGATCAACGGCTGCCGCTCGGCCTTCTTTGAACGCGGCGGCGTCTTGTACCCCATCGAGCATGCGTTTGAGGATGATGAGCAGATCCGTGTGCTTATCGACCGCATCATCTCGCCACTTGGCCGCCGTATCGACGAGCGCAGCCCCATCGTCAACGCCCGCCTCAAAACGGGCTATCGCGTCAACGCGGTGATTCCGCCTGTGGCGATTGACGGACCGATTCTCACCATCCGAAAGTTCTCGGACCGCATCTGCTCGCTGGACGAGCTTGTGGGGCTGGGGTCGCTGCCGCTTTGGTATGCGCAGCTGCTGTCATGCGCGGTGTCGCTGAGACAGGACCTGGCGGTTGCGGGAGGCACGGGATCTGGTAAGACCACCCTGCTCAACGCGTTGTCATGCGAGATTTCCACCGGCGAGCGCATCGTGACGATCGAGGACTCTGCCGAGCTCAAGTTTGCGCATCATCCACACGTGGTGCGTCTAGAGGCGCGCGAGGCTTCAATTGAGGGCGAGGGCGCGGTGACGATCCGCGACCTGGTGACCAATGCCCTGCGCATGCGCCCCGACCGCATCGTGGTGGGTGAGGTGCGCGGTGCTGAGTGCTGCGACATGTTGCAGGCCATGAACACGGGCCACGACGGGTCGCTCACCACACTTCATGCGGGCTCAGAACAGGAGACCGTGGTGCGTCTGACGTTGCTTGCACGTTATGGCATCGATCTGCCGAGCGAGCTCATCGAGGAGCAGATTGCCATGGCGCTCGACGGCATCGTGATGTCCGAGCGCCACGCCGATGGCAGGCGCTTCGTCTCCTCGTATTCGGGGGTGCGTCGCGCCGCGTCGGGCGGCGTAGAGCTCGAGCGCTATGTGACTTTCGATGCCGCCGAGCGCACCTGGACGCTTGACCGCGAGCCGCCGTTTATCGCAGAAGGCCTGCGGTCGGGGACGCTCGCACAAGAGGAGGTGGACGAATGGAGGTCGCTGTGCCCCTCGTCGTAGGGGGTTTGGCAGGGTTTTCTGTCGCGACGGCGTGCGGGGCGGAACCTCGTGTGCCGCAGGTGCCGCCGGCGGAGCTGGCGCGTCAGGCGCTCGAGACGGTGGCAGAGAAACTGCCGCGTGAGCTGGTGGAAAACGATCTGCTGAAAAAGATCGCCCGTTCGTGGGCATCGCTGGCTCCGGCGCATCGCCTTGGCCTCGTGATCGAAGATGCTTCGGGGCGTTTGGCGTTTCTGCTGCTCTCGAGCGGTGTCTGCTGCATTTTACTAACGATGGTGTCGTTATCGCCCCTCGGATTTGCCTTGGGACTTGTTGCTCCGATTGCCGTTGGCGCCGCTCGGGATGGCTTTGAGAGCCGGCGCGAGCAACACGATGCAGAAGAGGCCATGCCCGAGGCGTTTACCGCACTTTCCATGTCGCTTGCCTCGGGACATTCGCTGGCCCAGGGCATGCGCTTTGTGGGCGCTCATGCGCAAGAACCGGTGCATACCGAGTTTTTGCGGGTGGCGGCGGCGATCGATTGCGGCATCTCGGCGACCGACGCGCTCGATGACTTGCTCGTGCGCATCGACGCCCCCGGTCTTTCGCTTGTGACCTTGGCGCTTAAGGTGTCACAGCGCACCGGCGCTCCGCTTGCCGACTTACTGTCCGAGGCGTCGAGCATGGTGGGGGAGCGCATTGAGCTCAAGCGCCGCCTAGATGTTAAGACGTCGCAGGCCCGCATGTCTGCGCATATGGTCGCGGCGATGCCGACGGGCATGTGCGCGGTGTTGGCGCTGCTTTCGGCAGATTTTCGTCGCGGTCTTGCGACGCCTGCCGGCGCGGGCGCTGTGGTGCTGGGTCTTGCCCTCAACGCCGTTGCCCTGGTGGTTATCAGGCGCATTATGCGGGTGGAGCTATGAGCGCCCCGGTTGCAGTTGCGGCTTGCCTGTGCGCTCTGAGTGTATTTGTCGCGACGGGTTTGGATCGGGCGGATGCACGCAAGATCGCAGAGGCCTGCAAGCGCGAGGCGGTGCTGGTCGCTGCCGCGGGTCGCTCGGTGGTCGATGCTCTGACCGCGCGAATGAAGGGCGCGGTTGGAGCGGGCGGCCCGGCGCGAGTGTCGCTCGGCGAAGTGTCCGAGATGATCGATGTTGTGCGCTTGGGTCTTTCGGCCGGTCTTTCGTTTGATGCGGCGCTTGAGATTTTCTGCGCCAACCGCCGGTCAGTGCTGGCTCTTCGACTTGAGCGGGCCTGCATGGCGTGGCAGGTGGGCGTGGGCACGCGTGAGGACGAGTTGTTGGCCGCCGCGCGCGACCTGGACGTGCGAGCGCTCGAGACCTTTGCCATCACGGTGGGACAGGCGCTCGCCCTGGGTGCCCCACTTGCCGAGACACTGGCCGCTCAAAGTCGCGAGATCCGTGCGGCTCATCGCGCCGCGGTCGAGCGCGAGATCGAGCGTGCGCCCATCAAGCTGCTGATTCCCACCGGCACACTCATCTTGCCGGCGTTGCTTCTGTCCATATTGGGCCCGCTGTTGGGAGCAGGCGGGATGATGTAGGGAGGAATACATGAACACGATGACTGACGTTGCTGGCAAGGTCTGGAGCTGGGCTGTTTGCCAGTCAATTCGCGCTCGCCAGCATGCCGGGGAGCTACTGCAGGAGGAGAGTGCGCAGGGCACCACCGAATACGCCATCTTGGTCGGCGTGCTCGTGGTGATCGCCATCATTGCCATTGTCGCATTTAAGGGCAAGGTCCAAGATCTATGGAACGCTATCAGCGAGGGCATCAACAGCCTGTAGAGGGCGAGCGCCCCATCGGGGTGCTGCTGGTGTTTGCTTGCCTGACCGTGGCGATAGCGGCGGTGCTTTGGGGGCTTAACGCCGCGCGGCAGCAGCGTCCTGGGGCCGCCTTCGATTCGGGCTCAGATTCGGCGGTGGCGTCTCAAAAAGATGAGATGCGAGATGCGGACGATTCGGATGTCGCTGTCACGGCGCAAACCTTTCTGCGGACGCTCGACAAGCGGTCTGGCACTGCGACGGATTCACCTGAGGACAACGCGATTGCGGTCCGGCTTGCATGGTCCGAGGACCGACCGATGACCGAGGCAGCGGCGGATATGTTACGCGCCTACCGCGAGGTGCCAACGGCCCAGCTCGCCCTGAGCGGCTATCTCGATATTAAGGGCAACGTATGGGGCGCCATCGTGCGCGATGGGCGCGGCTGGGTCGATATGGTGACGGTTGCCGCGGATGCTGGCGATGCTTCGTGTCGTCTGCGCGCCGTGCGTCTGGTCCCGCAAACAATAAGCTCAAAGGAGGGATCGTGAAATGCATGGCATTCTGCGTGAGGAATCTGCCCAGGCGACGGTCGAATACGCCATCGTCACGGTGGCGCTGTTATCGATCGTGCTGGCGATTGTGGGACTTTGGCGTGCTGGCACCGATGGACGCTTGGCGGCGCTGGTTGAGCGGGCGGCATCCCATGGCGTTGCCTCGACGTCGGTTATCGACGCCGCTGCGGGCGCTAAGGACATCGCGTTGTATTGATATCGCGCGCGAGGACCGGGCGCAGTCTACGGTCGAGGCCGCTTTTTTGCTGCCGACGTTTCTGACGCTCATCCTTCTCGCACTGCAACCGGTGTGCCTGCTTTATGCGCGCGCGGTCATGGAGTCTGCCGCCGCCGAGACCGCGCGGCTCATGACCACGACGACGGCGGAGGACGACGATCTTAAGGAGTTCACCCTCCGCCGGCTTGCCGCAGTGCCCAACGTTTCGATCTTTCATGCCGGCGGGCCGCTGTCGTGGGATGTCGAGCTTAGCCGGGCCGATGCGGGCGGCGTCTCGTCCGTGTCCGTTTCCGGCGAGGTCAAGCCGTTGCCTGTGATCGGTGCGTTTGCGCAGGTTATGGGTGGTACCGCCGAGGGCGGCTACGTTGAGCTCAAGGTCGATGTCTCGTATCAATCACGTCCCGAATGGCTGGAGGGAGATTATGATTCGTGGATTGCTGCATGGGATTAAGCGTTTCTGGTCTAGACGCGTTTTGACGCGCCGTCCGAGCTGCCATCGCAAGCGAGGCGGCTTTATG
Source organism: uncultured Collinsella sp. (assembly GCA_958407545.1). Classification (GTDB taxonomy): domain Bacteria; phylum Actinomycetota; class Coriobacteriia; order Coriobacteriales; family Coriobacteriaceae; genus Collinsella. Next base: position 17,283 of record CATYJA010000028.1, read on the forward strand.
GGTCGAGCCGGTATCGACCTGTTTATCGAAGACGGTGCCTACACCACGCTTTCCTCTGCGGTGGTCATCTTGGTGGTACTCACGCTGCTGTTTTCGTCGACGGCGGCGAAATGGAGCATGTCGCGCGCGGGGGACACCCAGGTGGCTGCCGATAGCGGCGCGCTG
>CATYJA010000029.1:0-17251 GCA_958407545.1 uncultured Collinsella sp.
CAACCTTAATATGTCTCAGGCCCGCCCCCTCCGCCGCACACTGGGAACGCCACGTTGACGTCCGCTTAACTTTGCTCGTTCAGGCTAATGACTTTGTTGAGGGTCCACTATTTGCTGAAGGGTGAACTTGCATTGCATTGGCTCGCCTTCTGCTTGTAGCTTTGCCTCATCGAAATCGAAGATCATGATGGCGCAGTTGGGGAGTTTTGTTGGGAGCTCGAAGCCCTCTGGGGCTGCAGCCTTGATGAATTGGCGGCTGGCGCTGCCGTGGCTTACTGCTAGGAGGGCTTCGATGCCCTCGGAGCCCATGAGATTGGTGAGGGTGTCCACCATGCGCTCTTGCAGTGCCCGGCTTCCCTCTCCTCCGAAGGGGACCAGATCCTCGCCGGGATCCCAGACGTCGGTAGGCAATGCGTCGTGGGGGCCCTCTTCGAAGGTGCCGTAGCAGCGCTCGATGATGCCTTCGCAGGGCTCGACTGCTGCGTCCGGGCCGAGGAGTTCGGTAGCGACGAGCTGAGCCGTGTCCATGGCTCGGCCTAAGGGCGAAGAGACCACTTTGTCGGGGACGACGTCGTGGCTCTTGAACCATGCGGCTGCCATTCCCGCTTGTTTGCGGCCCAGGTCGGTCAGCGGTGAATCGCAGCGGCCCTGGACCAGCTTTTTGACGTTGAACTCCGTCTGACCGTGGCGGAGTAGATACAGCTTCTTCATGCTCTCCCCTTCTGCATAACCTGCTTTGCCGGCACAGCCTTACTCGTGGGTATGCCCTACGTAGTCTTCGTCGATCGTAATCTTGGCAATCGACTTGGGATATTCCGATTCGACCCGTTGTGCCAGTGCGTGCTTTAAGTCTTCGGCACTCATCTGCAGATCCGAGGGACGCACGCAGTCAAAGATCACGTTGGTGTGCGTGGGACCCGGCACGCAGCGAAGGTCGTGAATCGAGAGGCGGTTATCGATCTCCTGAGCCATTGCGTTGATACGCAGGCGCATGCTCGCCACCTTTGGATCGTCGGTCACGATGGGGTCGTAGTGAAGTGTGACAATCATGCCGTCTTCGTTCCTAAACGACTGCTCGATGTTATCGAGCGTGTCGTGACTTTCCAGCGGGCTGGCCTCGGCTGCCATCTCGGCGTGAGCGCTTGCGAACTTCCTGCCCGGGCCGTAGTCGTGAACCATCAAATCGTGAACTCCCAAAACGCCGGGATAGCTCATGATCTTGTCTCGAATGTGCTTGACCAGCTTAGGATCGGGCGACTGACCCAAAAGCGGGCTCACCGTATCTTGAATAAGTTCAAAGCCGCTCCAGCCAATATAGGCGCCAACGGCAAGTCCGACCCATGCGTCAAGATTGATGTGCGTCACCTGCGAAACAATTGCACATGCCAGCACGGCGCCTGTGGCAAGAACATCGTTCTTGGAATCCTGGGCAGTCGCATGCAGTGTCTCGGACTCGATACGGTCGCCGAGCTTTTGGTTGAGCGCCGCCATCCACAGCTTAACAACCATCGAAAGCGCCAGGACTGCCACCAGGGCAAGCGAGAACTCGACAGGTTCGGGGTGGATGATACGCTCAAACGAGGACTTCACCAGTTCAAGGCCAATGAGAAGCACGAGCGCCGCCACGACAAGACCCGAGAGGTACTCGTAGCGACCATGGCCGTATGGATGCTCGGGGTCGGCGGGCTTGCTCGCCAGCTTAAAGCCCAGCACGCTCACGATATTCGAGCTGGCATCGGACAGGTTGTTCATGGCATCCGCCACAATCGAAACCGATCCCGACAGCACACCAATTGCGCCCTTCGCAGCACAAAGCGCAACATTAGCGAGAATACACACCATGCCCGTCAACGTGCCCACGCGCGCACGGTCGCCCTGCGCACGACGAACGATCCACTCGACCATCTTCATCAGCCCCCACGGTACTGCCTATATATATCTATTGCTCAAACGGATTGTAGTGTAGCCACTTTGTCCTTCAGATACAAAAAGGCCGCGACCCACACGGGCCACGGCCTTGGAGCATGGCAAAGGAATCGTCCTTGTGTCGCACAGGTTTACGCGCTTACTTCGGCCACGCTCTTCGAGGTTTCGGGTGAATCGGCTCCGTCCCCCATCGTCTGTCCCTTCGCCGGCACCACGCCAAAGCAGTAGCTCAGCGCCGCAGACACCGCAAATGCCACACCGCCGGCAGCGCAGCACCACAGCAGGTTCGAGATGCCGCCCGTGGCAAAGCCAATGACCATGAGGACATTCGTCATGCCGATGGTATAGGCCGTAACGTGGCCCACGGCTGCAACAAGGCCTCCGACGGCGCCGCCAATGGCCATGCACGTCAGGCACCTGCCATATTTAAAGCCGCAACCGTACAGCGCCGGCTCGCTTACGCCGCCAAGAATACCCGAGATTGAATAGCCCAGCATGAGTGCCTTCTCGTCCTTATCCGCAACGCGGAACGACGCGCCAAAGGGCATGCCCCAAACGGCGAACGTCGCCATCGTCGCGGCGATCAGGATGCACGAATCCGTTCCCACACTCATAAACTGAGCATAGGCAAGCGATAGGACAACGTTGCTGACGCCTGCAATCTTAAGAAACTCCCAACCCGCGGCAAGCCCCATGAGCGTGAGCAGCGACACGATGCCACCGGAATTGCCAAGCATAAACATAAGCTGGCCCAACAGCATGCCCAGATAGCTGCCCGCCGGCGCCGTGATACACAGCGAAACCGGAACCATGACAAGCATGGTTGTAAACGGAACAAACGAAAACGCCACGGCCTTAGGGATAACGCGCTTAAAGAAACACTCCACTCGCCATAGCACGGGCACCGAGATGAGAACCGGAATAACAGTCGTCGTGTAATCGTTGACCGGCGCGGGAAGCAGACCATACACGGAAGTCATCGATGCCCCCGTCGTCGATGCGGCATCGACGAGCTTAAGCAGATCGGGCGCAATCAATACGCCGCCCAGCATCATGCCCAGCTGCTCCGAGCAACCGAGCTGGCGGGCGGCCGCCCAACCAAGATAAATGGGCAAAAAGTAGTAGCCGGCGTTATAGAGCCAACTGTAGAACAGGCGATAGATTTCGGAATCGGCAGACCACAGGCCCAGCATGCCTTCGCCCATAATGACGGCGACGGTGCGGAACAACGCCGCGCAGACAATAAACGGCAGCGCCGACATCATGCTTTTGGACAGATAGTCCACCACGGCCATGGCGTTTGATGAAGCCGTCGTTGTAAACGAGGTGTTAGAAACTTGTGACATGGAACGCCTTTCCCAATGTGACATGCGGGCTGTCCCCCTGTCACATCGTGCGGTATCGACCGATTGCGCGGTACTTTTCGTAGCGGAGGTTTGTGAGGGTCGCGTCGTCGAGCCGCCCAAGCGTATCGAAGGCATCAAATGCCGAGGACATGACGGCACCAGCGATCTCCTCATGCGACAGGCCCCTATCGTCAACAATGCCGTCGATGATGCCGAGCGCCAACAGATCGGGAGCCGTGAGTTTAAGCGCCTCGGCGGCCTCATTCGCGCGCTCGGTATCCTTCCACAGGATCGACGCACAGGCCTCGGGGCTCACGACCGAATAGGCCGAGCTCGAGAGCATCAGGATGCGGTCGGCCACGGACAGCGCCAGCGCGCCACCAGAGCCGCCCTCGCCTGTCACCACCGAGACAATCGGCGTCTTGAGGCCGCTCATCTCCATGAGATTCTGGGCAATCGCCTCGCCCTGGCCGCGCTCCTCGGCACCGATGCCGCAAAACGCGCCCGAAGTATCGACCAGACACAGAACCGGTCGACCAAACTTTTCGGCCTGGCGCATAAGACGACGCGCTTTGCGGTAGCCCTCGGGATGTGCCATACCAAAGTTGCGACGCATGCGCTCTTTGGTCGTGGTACCGCGCTCGACGGCGATAACCGTCACGGGTCGCCCGTCTTTCCAGCCAATGCCAGCCACCACGGCGGCGTCGTCGCCAAAGTAACGGTCGCCATGCAGCTCCACAAATCCATCCAGGCCCAGCGAGATCATCTCGCCCGCCGTGGCGCGATCTGCCGAGCGGGTCTGCTTGACAATCTCGAGCGCGGTTTTTGGTGCGGCCGAGCGCTTGAACAAGTGTCCCAGCTTTTTGCCGCAACGACCCGTATGCACGATCTCATGCGGTGCCCCCAGGCCGGGCGCGTGCCCTTCGTGCAGTGCCAGCAGCTCGCCTACCGTGAGCGCAATCTCGCCACGCGGAACAACGGCATCGCAAAAGCCGTGCTCCAGCAAAAACTCGGAGCGCTGGAATCCCTTGGGCAGGCGCTTGTGCATGTTCTGCTCGATCACGCGCGGGCCGGCAAATGCCGTCAGGGCATCGGGCTCGGCCAGGATAATATCGCCCTCCATGGCAAAGCTCGCGGTTACGCCTCCGGTCGTGGGGTCAGTGAGCACCGTGATATACAGGCCGCCCGCCTCGCTATGGCGCCTAACCGCCGCAGAAATCTTGGCCATCTGCATAAGCGATGTCACGCCCTCTTGCATGCGCGCACCGCCCGAAACGGTAAAGCCGACAACTGGCAATCCAAGCTCGGTCGCTCGCTCAAATGTGCGACAGATCTTCTCGCCCACCACGGAACCCATCGAGCCCATCATAAAGTTGGCGTCCATAAAGAAGAGCGCCGTATCGCAACCGCAGATTTTGCCCTTGCCGCACACAACGGCATCGCGCTCGCCCGAACGTTCGCTCACGCTCTTGAGCTTGTCGGCATAGCCGGGAAACGAAAGGAAGTCCTCCGGCACCAGACTGGCATCCCATTCCTCAAACGTGCCCTCGTCAATCGTCATGCGCATGCGGTCGCGCCCGCTCACGCGAAAGTGTTTGCCGCAACGAGGGCAGACCTCGAGGTTGTCGTGCAGGCGCGCCTCATCGATCACGCGGCGGCACTCCGGGCATTTGATAAACACGTGGCGCGCGGGAAACTCGGCGCACGACTCGGTCATCGGTCCCTCGAGGACGTTAACCGTCTTCGCTTTTCTATTCATCAGCATAGAGATGCCCCATCAGATCGGTGTGATACATGCCCGACAAGAACTCATCGTTTGCAAGCACGTCGAGCTGAAGCTCGCTGTTTTCGCTCACGCCCTCAATCACGAGCTCGCCCAAAGCCGAGCGCATCTTGCGAATGGCGCCGTCGCGCGTGGGCGCACACACGATAAGCTTGCCGAGCATGGAGTCGTAGTACGGCGGAACGTTCGCACCGGTAAACATGGCCGAATCCCAGCGCACGCGCGGACCACCCGGCACACGCAACGCGGTGACCGTTCCGCATGACGGCAGAAAGTCCGGCGTTTCGGCATTGATGCGGCACTCCATGGCGTGGTTACGGACCGGTACGTCCTCCTGCTCAAAGGGCAGAGGCTGGCCGGCTGCCACGCGCAGCTGCCACTTGACCAAGTCGGTATCGGTCACAAACTCCGTAACCGGATGCTCCACCTGCAAGCGCGTGTTCATTTCCATAAAGTAGAAATTGCCGTCGTCCGAATACAGGAACTCGATGGTACCGGCTCCTTCGTAGCCGACGGCACGAGCCAGGTCACGCGCTGCCTTGTGCATGCGAGCACGAATGTCGTCGTGTCCGTCGAGGCACGGCGCGGGGCTCTCCTCGATAAGCTTTTGGTTGCGCCGCTGCACCGAGCACTCGCGCTCGCCGAGCGAAAACACATGGCCCTGCTTATCGGCCATAATCTGCACCTCAACGTGATGCGCCGGCGCGACGAACTTCTCCATGTAGCACTCGCCGTCGCCAAAAACGGCCTCGCCCTCGGCGCGTGCTTCAATAAAGGCCTTTGCCGCATCTTCCACGCGCTCGACCTTACGAATACCGCGACCGCCACCGCCCGCACGCGCCTTAATAAGCACGGGGCAGCCAATGCGCTCAGCCTCGGCCGTTGCCTCCTCGGGACTTTTGAGCAAATCGCAGCCCGGCACGATGGGCACGCCCGCCGCGGCAGCCGTTCGACGTGCGGCGTCCTTGTCGCCCATGCTGTCGATCACCTTGGCCGAAGGACCAACAAACGCCAGGCCATACTTGTCGCAGTCGCGCACGAAGCTCGCCTTCTCGGAAAAGAAACCGTAGCCAGGATGGATCGCCTTTGCCCCCGACTTTACGGCACAGGTGAGCACGGCATCGTCGTTGAGGTAGCTCTCGACAAGACGCGGGCCGCCGATGCAATACGCCTCGTCGGCAAGCTGCACATGCAGCGCGTCCGCATCGGCCGTGGAATAAACGGCGACGGTCTTGATGCCCATATCGCGGCACGCGCGGATAACACGGACCGCGACTTCGCCACGGTTGGCAATGAGCACTTTGTCGAACATGAAGCCTTCCTTAACTTTCGTGCATGAGTGCAAAGGACATATCGGCGCGGCAGCAAACCTCACCGTTGACGCTCGCAGTACCCGTCGCAAAGCGGAACGGCCCGCGCGCACGCGTGATGGTGCACACCAGATCAACCGTGTCGCCCGGGCGCACCGGACGCTTAAAGCGCACCTTATCGAGGCTCGTATAGAACGGCGTCGCGCCGCGCGCCTCCTCATCGCCCATCAGCAGCACGCAGCAGTTCTGGGCGAGCATCTCGCACTGGATCACGCCGGGGACGACCGGGTTTCCCGGAAAATGCCCCTGCAAAAAGTACTCGTCGCCCGTGATCGTGATCTTGCCGTGGGCCTCGTCGCCCACCAGCTCGGCCTCGTCGAGCAAAAGCATCGGCTCGCGATGCGGTAACAGCTTCTTGAGCTCTTCTTTGTTCATGGATATCACCTATCCGATCCTCATGAGGCAGCTGCCAAACTCCACGAGGTCGCCGTCGGCCACGCAGATCTCGAGCACCTCGCCATCCGCCTCTGCCGTCACCTCGTTGAGAACCTTCATGGCCTCGATGATGCAAAGGGTCTCGCCAGCCTTGACCTTGGAGCCCACGTGCACAAACGGTTCGTCGCCCGGCGCCGGGGCAGCATAGAAAACGCCGACCATGGGAGCGGTCACCTCGGTGCCCTTGGGCTCCGGTGCGGCGGCAGGTGTCTGCGCGGCGGGCTCCGGTGCGGCAGGCGCGACTGTGGGAGCTGCAACTGGAGCGGCCATAGCGCTCGGCATGGGCATGGGCACGGCAACCGGCTGTGCGGCGCTCGCGCGCTCGAGTTCGACCGCGGTGCCATCGGGCTCCTCAACGCGCACGCGCGTAAGGCCGCGGTCCTCCATCACATCGGCTATCTCGGCAAGTCTTTTGGAATCCATGCTCTAGCTCCTCGTATATCTACGCAGCGCGATGGCGGCGTTGTGCCCGCCAAAGCCTAGGTTGGTCGAAAGCGCCCAGGTAAGGTCGGCGCGAACTGCGCGATTGGGCGTGTAGTCAAGATCGCAGGCGGGATCGGGCGTGCGGTAGTTAATGGTCGGCGGCACCACGCCCTGCTCGAGCGCCATGGCGCAGGCCATGACCTCGATGGCGCCCGTGGCACCGATCATGTGGCCGGTCATCGACTTAGTCGACGAGACGTGCGCGGCGCGCGCCGCATCCTCGCCAAGCGCACGCTTAATGCCCGCCGTCTCGGACGAATCGTTGAGCTTGGTCGATGTGCCGTGAGCATTGATGTAGAGACCCTCGGAAGGCCTGACGTCGCCCTCGGTCACCGCCAGCGATATCGCGCGGGCAATGCCGGCAGCCTCGGGATCAGGGCTCGTGATGTGATAGGCATCATCGGTGTTGCCGTAGCCCACGACCTCGGCATAAATGTGCGCACCGCGCGCCTGCGCATGTTCCATGCTCTCGAGCACGAGCACGCAGGCGCCCTCGCCCATCACAAAGCCATCGCGATCTGCATCGAACGGGCGGCAAGCCGTCGCGGGATCAGGGTTGGTGGTCAATGCGCGGCAGGACGTAAAGCCCGCAACGGCATCGGGGATAATTGCGGCCTCGGTGCCGCCCGCGAGGATCGCGTCGGCATAGCCGTGCTTGATGGCGCGGAACGCCTCACCCACCGCATGGGCAGAAGTCGCGCAGGCAGTCACGACGGGCAGGGTCGGGCCCTTTGCCTTATGGCGAATCGCGATGTTGCCCGAAGCCATGTTGGGAATCATCATCGCGATCATGTAAGGCGATGCGCGACGAGGCCCCCGATCGGCGATCGTGTGGACGTTGTCGACGAGTGTCTGCATGCCGCCCACACCCGAGCCCACGTAGACGCCCAGGCGCTCTCGATCGATGGCGCCTTCGACATCAAAGCCCGCATCGTGCATAGCCTCGTCCGAAGCCGCCATCGCAAACTGAACGCAGGGGTCCAGATGCTTTGCATCACGCTTGCCAAAGTACTCGTTGCCGTCAAAGCCCTTGACCTCGGCCGCCACCTTGACGGCAAACGCATCGGTATCGAAGTGCGTGATCGGGCCGATGCCGCACGTGCCGGCGCACATGGCCGCCCAGGTGGCAAGCGCCGTGTTGCCGAGCGGCGATACGGCACCGATGCCGGTGATTGCAACTCTCTGTTCCATCATGGTCTCCTCATCCAAGCCGCTTACCCGGCTTGCTTTCTACATCGCCATTCCGCCGTCGACGCGTATGACTTCGCCCGTAATGTAGGCAGCCGCATCGCTCACTAAAAATCGCACCACACCGGCCACCTCTTCGGGCTGCGCCATACGCTTAAGGGGAATCTGCTCCTCGGTTACCGTACGCACCTTCTCCGAGAGCTTTGCCGTCATATCTGTCTCGACAAACCCGGGGGCGACCGCGTTCACTCGTACACCGCGGGGCGCAAGCTCGCGCGCTACCGCCTTGGTCAGGCCGATCACGCCCGCCTTAGAGGCAGCGTAGTTGGCCTGCCCGGCATTGCCCATCAGGCCCACAACCGAGCTCATGTTGATGACGCAACCGCCGCGCTGGCGCATAAAGGTCTTGGTGAGTGCGCGCGTCGTATTGAACGTGCCCTTGAGATTGACATCGAGCACGCGGTCGAAGGCATCGTCACCCATACGCATGAGCAGGCCGTCGCGCGTGATGCCGGCGTTGTTGACGAGCGCCCAAATGGAGCCAAAGTCGTTGAGAACCACTTCCACGCACGCATTGACGGCAGCGGGGTCTGCCACGTCGCATTGATATGCGCGCGCCGTGGCGCCAACCATCTCGCAGGCTCCGCATGTCTCGCGCGCGGCATCGACGCTACCGGCATAGACAACGGCGATATCAAAGCCGTCCTCAGCCAAGCCAACCGCACAAGCGCGGCCGATTCCCCGCGAGCCGCCCGTGACCAGTGCCACACGGCGTGAGTCGTTGCGCTCGAGCGCGCCGTTGTTCAAGTTGCCCATGTCATTCCTTTCGGGTTACAGCCCTGTGGGCTATGCGAGCTCATCGGCAATAGCTGCGACCTGCTCGGCCGTTTCGCACGAATACACGCGAACGTCGCTCAGCGTACGCTTGACCAGGCCCGACAGTGTTTTGCCAGGACCGACCTCAATAAACGTGTCGATGCCCTGATCCTGCAGAGCATGCAGCGTATCGACCCAGCGCACGGCATTGCTCACCTGATTGGCCAAGACATCCGATGCCGTCTGGGGGTCCGCCGGATAGGGCGCCGCTGTCATATTTGCCAAAACAGGAATGAGCAACGGGGACGGCGCGTGACCGGCCTCAATATATGCGGCAAGGCCACAGGTCGCCTCGGCCATATAGGGGCTATGAAATGCACCCGACACCGCGACCTTCATGGCGCGGCCGCCAGCCTCTTTTACTAGGACGTCGAGGGTCTGCAGCGCATCGGGCGCTCCGGCCACAACCGTCTGCTGGGGACTGTTGTAGTTGACCGGCCAGCAGTCCTCGCCGGCCTGCGCAGCCAGGTTCTCGACTTGCGCAGCATCAAGTTTGATGACGGCGCGCATGCCGCCAGGGTGACGCTCGGCCGCCGTGGCCATCAATGCCGCGCGCTCACACACGAGCTCAAAACCCGCTCGCGTATCGAATGCCCCCGCAAAGCTGAGTGCAGCGACCTCGCCCAGCGAGAATCCCGCACAGGCGGCAGGCACCACGCCGCGCTCGCGCAGGGCGACGGCGACAGCCAAGTCGTGCACGAACACGCAAGGCTGCGTGTTCTCGGTCTGCGAGAGCTCCTCCTTGGAGGCGCTCCGGCACTGCTCGCTCGTCCCCGGGCGCACCTCGTCGGCAATGGTGAACACCTCGGCGGCCGCCGGCGATGTCTCGATCAGGTCGACGCCCATCGCGGGGTGTTGGGCACCCTGGCCGGCAAACAGAAACGCTACGCTACCCATGCGGACGCACCCTTCAGGACGCGCTCGGCGCCATCGACCAGATCGTCAACGATTTCGCGTGCGCTCTGGCGCTCGCTAACCATGCCGGCAATCTGTCCACACAAAAACGAACCCTCTTCGTAGTTGCCGTCCTTGGCGGCCTTACGCAGCGCACCGGTTCCCATAGCACCGAGCTCCTCGGCACTCGCGCCGGAACCCTCGCTCTTGGCATAGGCGTTGGTGAAGGGGCTCTTGAGGGCGCGCACTGGATGTCCCGTCGAGCGACCGGTCGCACGCGTTGAAGTGTCGTTGGCCTTCAGGACCATCTCTTTGTACTGCTCCGAGACGGTGCACTCGTCTGCGACCAGAAAGCGCGTACCCACTTGCACGCCTTCGGCGCCCAGCATAAAGGCGGCCGCCACGCCGCGGCCGTCGGCAATACCGCCGGCGGCCACGACGGGAATGTCAACCGCATCGACGACCTGCGGCACCAGTGCCATCGTCGAGGTCTCGCCAATATGGCCGCCCGATTCGGTACCCTCGGCAACAACCGCCGTGGCTCCACGACGTGCCACGAGGCGCGCCAGCGCCACCGAGGCAACGACCGGGATGACCTTGATGCCCGCCTCGTTCCACGCCTTCATGTACTTGGCGGGATTGCCGGCGCCCGTCACGACGACCGGCACTCGCTCGTCAATCACGACCTGTGCAACCTCGTCGGCGAACGGGCTCATGAGCATGACGTTGACGCCAAAGGGCTTATCCGTCCTGGCGCGCAGCTCGTGAATCTGGTCGCGCAGCCAGTTGGCGTCGGCGTTCATGGCCGCAATGATGCCTAAGCCACCCGCCTCGGACACTGCGGACGCCAGCGAGGCATCGGCAATCCAGGCCATACCGCCCTGGAACACGGGCTTTTCGATGCCGAGCAGATCGCAGAGAGGAGTCTTGAGCATCTCTACTTCTCCAATGCCGCCTCGACCGTATCGGCGAACTCGCCGACCGTCTTGGGGTTCTCCTCGGTATCAAGCTGGATGCCAAACTCGTCCTCAACGGCGACGAGAATCTCGACGGTACCCAGACTGTCGAGACCAATCTCCTCGAGCGTGGACTCGGGCTTCATCTCAACATCGTCAAGACCGGCGGTCTCGCGGATAACGTCGCAAACGCGCTCGAAGGTCTTCTGATCTGCCATGGTAGTTCTCCTTTGGTTGTGCCCTAGGGCGTTTTTATTTCCTATGTGCGACTACTTCCAACGAAGCAGATAGCCACCTATATCCAGACCGGCGCCAAATCCAACCAAGGCGATGGTGTCGCCTGTGTGAAGTGCACCGGCGTTTGCCAGCCGGTCGAGGGCAAGCGGAATGCATGCGCTCGAAATGTTGCCGGTCTCGCGCAACGTGCGAACCACGCGCTCGTCCGGCACGCCCAGGCGCTTGACCGCCTGGCTCAGGATTCGTTCGTTAGCCTGATGGAATACAAAATGATCGATGTCCTCGACCGCGATACTCGCGCCGCAGGCGAGCTTGTTGACCGTGTCGCAGATGGCATTGACACCAAACTTGAACACGCGACGGCCGTTCATGGAAAGCACACTCTGGCGGTCCGAGGGAACCTTGAATGGCGAGGTGCCATCCAGCCCGGGAACGCGCAACGTCTCGACATCGGGTGCGGTCGAAAGCTCAACGGCAAGGGGATTCTCTCCCCCGGCCTCCATGACCGCGGCGCCTGCCCCATCGCCAAAGAGCACGCAGGTGGCGCGGTCTGTCCAGTCAAGCGCGCGCGTCATCTGCTCGGCAGCAACGACAAGCACGTGTCTGGCGCGACCGCGCTCGATATAGCCCTCGGCGACATCGAGCGCAAATACGAAGCCGGCGCAGGCCGCCGAGACATCGAAGGCAGGACACGTCGCGCCCAGACGCTCGGCTACGGCACACGCCTCGGCGGGAACAAGATGGTCACCCGTTGTCGTCGAGCAGACGATTAGATCCAGCTGGCTCGCGTCGATTCCGGACACCTGGAGTGCCTGCTCGCTCGCCGCTACGGCAAGGTCGTCAAGTGACTCGGCGGTGCAGACGTGGCGGCTCTTGATACCTGTGCGAGTAAAAATCCACTCATCCGAGGTATCGAGGAACTCGGACAGCTCGTCATTGGAAACACTGCGCTCAGGAAGTGCCGAACCTGTTCCAAGAATCGTGAAACCCATCACTAACCTCCTTTGCGTTGTTGACGTGTTTACATCGACCAAGAGAGGATAACGCATTTCAGTCGTTGTTGACGTGTTAACATTAAATTGTCCAAATGCGACAAAGGCTTCACATTGTGTCTATCTCTCGACACCATTACGCGATTGCCTTATTACCTTAGGAGGTACCAGCTGTTATGGATTTACGTTTAACAGTGGTCGACGTAACCGGATCGACCAACGATGACCTGCTCGAAGCAGGAAAACAGGGAGCGCCGCACGGCACAGGACTTGCCGCCCGGGCTCAGACAGCAGGACGCGGTCGGCGCGGGCACAAGTGGGACTCAACCGCCGGCAACCTATTGCTTTCGATTGTCCTGCGTCCATGCGTTAATCCCGCAAAGTACTCTGGTCTTGCCGCCGTCAGCGGCCTAGCGGTGCTCGAGGCACTCGAAAAACAGGGTCTTGCAAACGAGATTGGCCTCAAATGGCCCAACGACCTGGTCGCGCGTGGACGCAAACTCGGCGGCATTCTGGTCGAGGCCGCACGCGATAACGAAGGCAAACCTTTCGCCGTCTGCGGTATTGGCGTCAATGTGAACTATGCGCCCCAAGAGGTGCCCGATGGCGGCCTGCCGGCAATCGGTCTCTCGGATCTCAACGAGAACGTTTCCACCGTCGATGTGTTACTCAAAGAGGTCTATCACACCGTCGTAAACGCCGTGGACACGTGGGCAGATCTGCTCAACGCCATGGAAGAAAACGCCGGACCGCTCGCGCCCGTCCACGACGAATATGTCGCTCACCTCAATTGGATCGGGGAGCACGTTATCGCCCGCTCCCCCGCTGAGGACGAGCTGGCGCGTGGCATCTTTAAAACGGTCGATGGCTTTGGTCGCGCGTGCATCGAAACGGAAGACGGCTTTCGATCCTTCCATTTTGAGGAGGCATCGCTGCGTCCCTTGAGCGAATAGGGCGCCGCAACCACCTACTCGGCAGCATTACCCCGCAGTCCAAACCATCATTCAAAACAAAAGGGCCCCACTGCCGTTACGGCAGCGGGGCCCTTTAAGCTATGAGCGATATCGCTTAGAGCTTGATGTCGATGTCGACGCCAGCGGGGAGGTCGAGACGCATGAGCGAATCAACGGTGCCCGAGGTGGGGTCGAGGATGTCGATGAGGCGCTTGTGGGTGCGCATCTCGAACTGCTCACGGGAGTCCTTGTTCACGTGCGGCGAGCGGATAACCGTGTACAGGTTGCGCTCGGTGGGCAGGGGGACAGGACCGGAAACGCGAGCGCCGGTCTTCTGAGCGGTCTCGACGATGAGCTTCGCGGACTGATCGACGACCTCGTGATCATAGCCCTTGAGGCGAATGCGGATCTTCTGGGTAGCCAACTTAAACCTCCAAAGAGTGCGAGAGATGTTCTCGCGGATTACGTAACAGGGAGCTCGAACTTAGGCGTTCTTGCTCATGACCTCGTCCACGATGGACTTGGGCGCGGGCTCATAAGAGTCGAACTGCATCGTGTAGGATGCACGGCCCTGGGTCTGGGAGCGAAGGTCGGTAGCGTAACCGAACATCTCGCCCAGCGGCACCTTGGCACGGATGAGCTTGCTGTTCTTGCGATCCTCCATGCCCTCGATCTTGCCGCGGCGACCGGAGAGGTTGCCCATAACGTCGCCCATGTACTGCTCGGGGGTCTCGACCTCGACAGCCATGATCGGCTCGAGCAGCTGCGGATCGGACTTCTTGAGGGCGTCCTTGATAGCCATGGAACCGGCGATCTTGAAGGCGGCCTCGGAGGAGTCGACCTCGTGGTAAGAACCGTCGAACAGGGTGACCTTGACGTCGAGGACCGGGAAGCCGGCGATAACACCGGTGTTCAGGGCCTCCTGGATGCCCTTATCGATGGACGGGATGTACTCCTTGGGCACGACGCCGCCGACGATAGCGTTGACGAACTCGTAGCCGAAGCCCTCCTCCATCTTCTCGAGCTTGATGACGGCGTGGCCGTACTGACCGCGACCGCCGGACTGACGGACGAACTTGCCCTCAGCCTTCTCGACGTCGTGACCAGCGGTCTCGCGGTAGGCAACCTGGGGCTTACCAACGTTAGCGTCAACCTTGAACTCGCGGAGCAGACGGTCGACGATGATCTCGAGGTGCAGCTCGCCCATGCCGGCGATGATGGTCTGGCCGGTCTCGTGGTTGGTGGACACCTGGAAGGTCGGGTCCTCCTCGGCGAGCTTGGTCAGAGCCAGGGACATCTTGTCCTGCTCGGCCTTGGTCTTGGGCTCGATGGCAACGTCGATAACGGGCTTAGCGAACTCGATCTTCTCGAGGACGATCTCCTTGCCCTCTTCGCACAGGGTGTCACCGGTGGTGGAGTTCTTAAAGCCGACGCAAGCGACGATGTCGCCGGCGGCAGCGTCGTCACGGTCGATACGCTCGGCAGCGTTCATCTCGAGGATGCGGCCGAGGCGCTCGCGCTGACCGTTGGAAGCGTTGACAACGTAGGAGCCGGACTCGGCGCGGCCGGAGTAAACGCGGACATAGGTGAGCTTACCGACGAACGGGTCGGTCATGATCTTGAAGACCAGGCCGGAGAAGGGCTCGTCGAAGGAAGGATGACGCTGGATCTCCTCGCCGGTGTCCGGATCGGTACCGGTGACGGCCTCAACGTCGAGCGGGCTGGGCAGGTAGTCGACGACAGCGTCGAGCAGCTCCTGAACGCCCTTGTTCTTGTAGGCGGAGCCCACGAAGACGAGGTTGAGCTCGTTGGCCAGAACGCCCTTGCGCAGAGCAGCCTTGAGCTCCTCGACGGTGAAGTCCTCCTCCATGAGGATCTTCTCCATGAGCTCGTCGTCAAAGCTGGCAGCAGCGTCGAGGAGCTCCTCGCGCTTGGTGGCAGCGATGTCGGCAAACTCAGCCGGGATCTCGTCCATCGGCTCGGGGTAGGTCATACCCTTCTCGTCGGCCTTGAAGTCCCATGCAGTCATGGTAACCAGGTCGATGACGCCCCAGAAGTTGTCCTCGGCGCCCATCGGGACCTGAGCGGCCACAGCATTGGCGTCGAGACGATCCTTCATGGTCTCGATAGCGTTGAAGAAGTCAGCGCCCACGCGGTCATACTTGTTGATGAAGGCGATGCGGGGGACGTTGAAGGTGGAAGCCTGACGCCAAACGGTCTCAGACTGGGGCTGAACGCCGGCAACGGCGTCGAAGACGGCGACAGCGCCATCGAGGACGCGCAGGCAGCGCTCGACCTCGGCGGTGAAGTCAACGTGGCCCGGGGTGTCGATGATCTGGATGCGGTAGTCCTTACCGTCCTTGTTCCAGAAGCACGTGGTAGCAGCGGAGGTAATGGTTACGCCGCGCTCCTGCTCCTGAACCATCCAGTCCATGGTGGCAGCGCCCTCATGGACCTCACCGATCTTGTGGGTCTTACCGGTGTAGTAAAGAATACGCTCGGTCGTGGTGGTCTTACCGGCATCGATGTGGGCCATGATGCCGATGTTACGGGTATCGGAAAGCTTGTACTTAGGCTTAGCCATGTTAGTTCCTTACCTTAACTTACCAACGATAGTGAGAGAACGCGCGGTTGGCCTCGGCCATCTTAAAGACGTCCTCACGCTTCTTGACGGAAGCGCCCAGGCCGTTGGAAGCGTCGAGGATCTCGTTGGCGAGACGCTCGGCCATGGTCTTCTCCTTGCGAGCGCGGGAGAAGTTGACGATCCAGCGGATACCCAGAGCGGTGGAACGACGGGAGTTGACCTCCATCGGGACCTGATAGGTAGCGCCACCGACACGCTTGGGCTTAACCTCGAGCGTGGGCTTGACGTTGTCCATAGCCTTCTTGAAGGTAGCGAGAGCGTCGCCACCCTCGGACTTCTCGGCAACGATCTCGAAAGCGGTGTAAACGATGCGCTCAGCGGTGGCCTTCTTGCCGTCAAGAAGGACCTTGTTGATGAGCTGAGTCACCAGGCGGTTGTTGTAAACGGCGTCAGGCTGAACCTCACGACGATTAGCTGCTGCACGACGCGGCATGTGAAATCTCCTTAAGTGTCTACCGTGCGGCGCTTAGGCGGCACACGGCGAAAGTATCAAAACGTTATCTGGCTTATTTAGCCTTGGGGCGCTTAGCACCGTACTTGGAACGGGCCTGCATACGGTTCTGGACCGGAGCAGCGTCGTAGGCGCCACGGATGACGTGATAACGGACACCAGGGAGGTCACGGACACGACCGCCGCGGACGAGCACGATGGAGTGCTCCTGCAGGTTGTGGCCCTCACCCGGGATGTAAGCAGTAACTTCGATGCCGTTGACAAGGCGAACACGGGCAACCTTACGAAGAGCCGAGTTCGGCTTCTTGGGGCTCGTGGTGAAGACGCGGGTGCACACGCCGCGCTTCTGGGAGTTGTGCTGCAGAGCAGCGTTCTTGGACTTCTTGGGCACGGAACGACGGCCCTGGCGAACCAGCTGGTTAATAGTAGGCAAAGCGTACTCCTTCTCGAATGATTCCAGCTTTCTGTAAAGTGCAACGGCTTGAATCGAGGGGTCAGCATCCCCCTACGAAACACGCATTTCGATAGGATACGTGGCGTTAGCTGTGTCGTCAACAGACCACGCCGCCGGGCGTATCCTAAAATACCCACATTTCCGCAAAGCCTACACAAAAGGAATCCCCTTCTGTGCGCGTGGGCGGATTCCCGGTCCGGGCGGCGCAGGGGTTAAGTTTGCTGCTCTACAGTCCTGCGCAAGACGGAAAGCACATTAAGTGC
>CATYJA010000030.1:0-17154 GCA_958407545.1 uncultured Collinsella sp.
GCTGCGGAAACGCGGGGTCCGTTCAGACTGTTGCGTTGAGATTGAAAATCAACCGACAATTAAGGCATGAGGTATAACCCACGGCAGTTTCTTAAATAACAGGGATTTTGAAAGGAATAGGGGATGGATGAGATAGAGGAAGGCATGGGGGCGCTGAAAGCGAAACTCGGGAGAATCCTGACAAAGCCCAAGGTATTCATCGCGGGCTTGGCGCTTGGCGGGCTGATTGTAGCTGTACTTTTTATTAGCATCTTTAATAACGGCAAAGCTGCGGGCGCAAAAGAAGCGACCCCCAATACGCTCTCCCCGTCGGTCGTGTTTGAACGTATCGCTTCCCAGAATGAGATGGTTTCTGCATCGCAGAACTATACGATTGTCGATAAGGTGACAGATACCAAGAGGTTTTTCGATTGGTTTGATATCCCGTTTACAGAAAACAGTTTTTGGTATCGCTATGTTGGAACCATTAAGGCGGGCGTGAATCTCGAGACGGCAGAGATACATACAAACAAGAAGAAGCTGACCATTACGATGGATGAGCCTTATGTAATCTCGAACACGCCGGATATGAAGAAATCGGGCGCTCTCGAGGAACGCAACAACATCCTCAATCCCATTGAGGTCAAAGACGTCACGGCGTTTGAAGCGCAGTGCAAGGAGCGGAGTGAAAGCGAGGCCATCAAGGATGGCGACCTGCTCGAAGAGGCTCGGGTGAACGCCGAAACAAATATCCGCGCGATGTTCAACTCGGCATTTGGCGATGAATATACGGTTGATTTCGACTATCGGAAATAGGAGGTCACTATGGAGGATAAAGACGATCTAGCTGTTGTCGAAAGAGAGGAGCCACCGCGACATAAGCAGAGTTTTGATATCCGTAAGGCCGCTGCCGGGTTGGTTGATGGCGCCGGAAGCGCGATGGCGGGCGCGGTTGCAACCGTACAGAAAGTTGCCGATGGTGCAATGCGTGCTGCAACTCCGATGGTCGATGACGCCTTGGCAGCTATTGCTGATGCGGCCGATGGTGCGGCAGGTGCTGCTGCGGATATCGGTGACGCCGTCAACGATTGGGCATACCAGCAGCAGCTTAATAGATACAGGCCGGTAACCAAAGAGGTCTATCAGAGCCCTTCATTCCATTTGCCGAACATGATTCGAATTGTTGACGGAAATGAGCGTCGGGGCATCGATGTCTGTAGGGATGCTATTGGTTGGTTGGATACTGTTAAGGGCACGCAGATTTTCAATTTGTACCGCGAAGCAATTGGGGATAGCGAGCTGTCTTTCTACCCTAAACCATCTCTTTATTCCACATATTACATAGATGCTTTTGATCGGTCTCGCTTTGTTGATCTTGACTCTTATTTCGCAACCATGCAACAAGACAAGATGGCCGAGTTGAGACGGATTGCGTTCATGCTTGGCGCGAAGCGCTGCAAGTTGGAGGTGACGGAGTACGAGGAAACTCGGAGAGGCCACCAGGTTAAAGGAAATGCCAAAGCGGGAAAGAAGGGCTCGGCTCGAATCAACGGCTCGTTGAGCGATTTAACGAGAAATGAGAAGAAAATCCTGTTTACACAGGAATTCGAGGGAGACATGGTTCCACAGCGCCCTGAACTCCATTGGTATGCCCATGACTCTGACATTCTCTTGTTAATCGAAACGAGATGCGGTGGAGAGGATAAAAACAAGGCGAAGAGTTATCGGGTTGAATTGAAAAGCGAAACGACCATGACCATGTCCGTATCGCTTGCTATGGCTATCGATGAGGCATGCAGCAAGCTGAACATAAGGGCGAATTCGAGCCTGACAAGCCAAGCTAAGCGAGAACTTCGGCAGTCGTTTGTATTTGAAGTTGAATTCTGACGTGAATTGCCAGCAGCCAAATGCGGCAAAGGGGCTGTCCCTTTGCCGCATTGATGCTAAAACCAGTTTGTCAAGAGCTAGAGGGTTTGAAAATCTACCATTTCTACCCCGTCCCCTAATGGCAGGTTTGCTACATGCCGGCAAAGCCTGTTTGGCGCAGGGCTTCGTAGAGGACGATGGCGGCGCTGTTGGAAAGGTTGAGGGCGCCGATGCGGTAGTCGTCGGGGTTGACGAAGTTGCCGCAGATGTCCTGTTGAAGGATGGCCTCATGGCTGTCCTCGGTATGCCCCAGCGATTCCTCGTGGGCTTCCCAAGCCTCAGCGTTATCGAGTGAGTCGCAATCGCGCAGCATCGGGATGCGCTCGCAACGCTCGGGAGCTGCGGCAAGCATTGGCTCGGGAATGCCCGAGCTCTCGCTGCCAAAGACCAAATAGTCACCGTCGCGGTAGGTACTCTGCGCATAGGTGCGGCGTGCCTTTTTGGTCAGCAGATGCAGGCGACTATCGGCGGGGGAGAGGCCGTTGCGGGCAAGGAAATCCTCCCAGCCGGCATAGGTCGTCACGTCCAAGTTTTGCCAGTAGCCCAGGCCGGCGCGACGCACCGTCTTGTCGTCGAGTGAAAACCCCAGCGGCTCCACCAGATGCAGGCGGGCGCCGGTGACCACGCAGGTGCGACCGATATTGCCCGTATTGGCCGGAATCTCGGGCGCATACAGCACGATGTTGAACATGAATCTCCTTGGCTCAGAACGAAAAACCACCACGAAGGGGACAGGCACCTTCGTGGTGGTTTGGCGGTAACGTAGGCGGAAAAATGCCCGCTTGGATAAACCTAGGCGCGGTGCCAGTCGGTCAGGCAGGCATCGAGGGAGGCGATGAGCGCATCCTTGTCCATGTGACGGCCGATGATGCACAGGCTCGTCATGCGGTCGCCCGTCTCGTCGTCCCAAATCTGCATGATCTCGGGGTTCTCGTCGATGATCTTCTGCTTCTCGCCCTCGGGCGCGGAGTCAACGAACAGACCGTTCTCCATCAGGCGCATCTGGTGGCCGGCCTGCTCAAACATGTAGCACATGTCCGGATTGCCGGTCTGCCACAGCGGACCCTTGACGCGAATGACCTCGTCGGGCCACTCCTGCTCAACAAAATCGGTGAACTTCTGCAGGTCAAACGGCTTGCGGCGCGAGTACACAAAGGTCTCGATGTCGTACTCGAGCACCTCGGGGTCGTCGTGCTCCTCGGGATGCTCCATGGCCTCGATCCAGGCGGCGGAGTTGTAGGCGCGCATAAAGTCGAAGCGGTCGGTGTCGAGCAGCTCCTCCATGGGAACCTCGCCGTTTTGAGCCTCGACAATCACAGCGTCCTTCTGCAGGCTGCGCACGATGGCCTTGAGCTCGGCGATCTGCTCAGGGCTCACGGTGTCGGTCTTGTTGAGAATCAGCGTGGAGCAGAACTCGATCTGCTGGATGAGCAGGCTCTCGATGTCGTCCTCGTCGATATCCTCTGCCAGCAGGTCGCGGCCGCCGTTGAACTCGTCATACATGCGGGCGCAGTCGACTACGGCCACGATGTTGTCGAGCGCGAGCTTGGGCTCGCCGCCCACCTTGGCCTCGTCGCAGAAACTCGAGATGGTGTAGGCGATGGGGATGGGCTCGCAAATACCCGATGCCTCGATGATGATGTAGTCGAAGTCGCCCGAATCGGCGATGCCCTGCAGCTGGTTGGCAAGGTCGTCCGAAAGCGTACAGCAGATGCAGCCGTTGGTGAGCGGGATGAGGTCGTCGGTCTCGGAAAGGCCACCGTCGGCGATAAGGCTGGCGTCGACGTTGATCTCGCCGATATCGTTGACGATCACGGCGGCGCGGATGCCGCCGTCGTTAGCGAGGATGTGGTTGAGCAGCGTGGTCTTGCCGGCACCGAGGTATCCGGTAAGCATGATGATCTTCACGGGTTTGTTGGGCATGTGCCCTCCTTTGTTAGACATGGCTTACAGTTGAATCTTATGCCAAACGCCTGCTCTTATACCCACGCGCCGGCAAATAACACAAGCTACTCCCAGGCTCCCCATACATCGGGGCAATAACCGACGGTGGCCTTTTTGCCGTTGCGCACGATGGGCTCGGCTAGAACCTGCTGGTTCTCGAGCAGCTTGTCGAAGCGCTGACTGGGGGTAAGGTGCTGGATGAGCGCGAGCGTCTCCTCGTCCTTGGCTTTGGGGTTGAGCAGCTTGTCGATGCCGCCGACCGCCTGCATCACGCTCGTGAGCTCGCCCTTGGTCATCTCCTTTTCCTTCAGGTCAATAAACTGCACCTTAATGCGGCGCTCCTTAAAATAACGCTGCGCCTTCTTGGTGTCGAAGGACTTCTTGGTGCCAAAAATCTGAATCATTTTGTTCCGCCGTTCTACCTGATAAAGTTGGTGCGCTCGCGATCGGCTTCGGGGGCTTCGATGCCGGCGGCCTGTCCTGCCTCGATACAATGCAGGAGCCAGGCCATGTTCTTGCCGATGTTGCGCATGGTGGCCAGGCCCTCGGCGTCTTGGGCGGCCTCGCCCGGCATGGCGCCAAACACGTTGTTCCAGTACGTGGAGGCAACTACGGGCATCTGGTTGATGGTGAAGTACTTGTTGAGTACGTCGAAGGTCGTTGACGTGCCGCCGCGACGGGCGACAGCGACGGCAGCGCCCGGCTTGTGTGCAAAGGCCTTGCTGCCGGCATAGAAGGCGCGATCGAGGGCCGAAAGGATGCGTCCGCTGGGGTGCGCATAGTAGACGGGTGAGCCAAAGACAAAGCCATCTGCCTGCTCGGCGGCAGCGATGAGCTCGTTCACCACGTCGTCGTCAAAGGTGCAGCGTCCGCCAAGCTTGCCGCACTGACCGCAGCCGATGCAGTCGCGAATGGGCTTGGCGCCCAGCTGAAACACCTCGGTATCAATGCCTTCCGCATTGAGCTGCTCGGCGACCTCGGTGAGTGCGCGGGCGGTGTTGCCGTCTGCCTTGGGGCTGCCATTGACCAAAAGAACCTTCATCACAAACTCCCTCTGCTTTTGGTGACTTCTGCAGAGGATTATCGCACGATGGGGGAGGCAGCGCGGGCGCGGCACTAATCCAGTTTGGTACCTGGCACCTGCACGGCTTTCCCAAGCAACGC
Organism: uncultured Collinsella sp.; assembly: GCA_958407545.1. Lineage (GTDB taxonomy): Bacteria > Actinomycetota > Coriobacteriia > Coriobacteriales > Coriobacteriaceae > Collinsella. The sequence continues at coordinate 5,014 of CATYJA010000030.1, forward strand.
TTTGAGCTCGTTCAAAATGGAAACGGGCTGACGGTCGACGCCGTCCAGATGGAGTGTGGCCACGCGAATGGGCGGCTGATATTCAAGCGAGCCGATGAGCACGGGAGAGCCCAGGAACCGTTCGATGTCGTTTGCGATCTCGTCGATTGCCTCGGGGCCGAGCTCATCGAAGAGTGCCACGAACGTTGGTCCCGTCGAGCGGAACAGGCGGCCCTTGCCGCGCGAACAATCCATGAGGCAGGCGGCGCTTTCGGCGAGCACGCGGTCGCCTGCATCGAATCCAAAGCGGGCATTGACCTGAGCGATATCGTCGATTTTAATGGCGATCAAACCAGCCTCGCGCGCCACGCGGCGCATCTCTCCAATAGCGTTGACCAGGGCGTGGACATCGCCCAGGCCCGTTACCGAGTCGGTCGTATCCGCTAGGCTTCGGTTAACGATAATGCCCACATACATGCTGGGCTCGGTATCGGTGCCGTCCAAGCGGTAGCCCGTGCAGTCGCAAAGCACGTACGCTCCGGTGGCATCCATTACGCGATACTGCATGTAGTGGAAGTGCCACGTGCTGTTTATCACCATGTCGAGCTCGGCGCGTACGTTGTCGCGGTCCTCGGGATGAACGCGGGCGAGCCACATGTCGAGTGAGTTAAAAGGGTGCTGGGAGGGCAGGTCAAAATCGCGCACGGCGTTAACCGACCATTGCGATTCGCCCGTATCGAGATTGAGGATAAAGGGATAGCGCGTCTCGGAACTCATGGAGATTGCTTGGAACACCCGGTCGTTGCAGGGAAGCTGATCGACGATTGGGCGTTGCGGCGCGTCATCGTCTTTCGGTTGCTGCACACGATGCATAAGCTTATAGCGATACATCTTGCGATCGGCATCCATTGTCATCTGGCGACGCGTGTCGCCAGCAAGTGGATCGACGCGCGAGCAGCCAAAGCTAAAGCTGCCGATCATGGGCGCCTTGCCACCTGAGCTCGCCTCGATCAGCCTGGTACGTACCTGCTCCAAGCGCTGCTCGAGTTCAATCTCGTTTGCGGAGAGCGAGATAAGCACAAACTCGTCTCCACCGATACGGAACAGCATCTCATCGTGCTCCATGGTTTCGGAGAGCGTGCGGCAGATGCTCAGAATATAGCGATTGCCTTCGGCGTGGCCAAACCTATCATTGCAATGCTTGAGATGGTCGATGTCAATATAGGCGCAGGTGAAGGGGTCGCCTTTGCGCCAGAGTTGCTCGACGTGACGGTCGAATCCGTTGCGGTTGCCCAAGTTGGTGAGCGGATCGATATAGGCGTTGCGCTCAAGCAGCTGGCGCTCTTGTTGCAGGATGGCATGCGTCTTTTGCAGTTGCTCACCAACGGCGCGTAGCTCAGCAGGCAGCGCGGCAACATCGAGTTCGGCGGTCGAGACGCCGTTCGCAAGTCGCTGAAGATAGGCAATAATCGATTGCTCGCCCAGGCGATACGACTCGTTCATGATGGATAACCTCCTTGGGCGGAACAACGGTTTGTATCATATCCCCAATTCGGTTTGAATTGGGGATATAAGTTAGCTAATGGAGACAAATATCCCCTTCGACGGTGGCGTTTTGCGCGCGAGCGTATCAGTTGTTATTGCCACCATCGAGCAATGCCTCAAAATCCTTCGCCGGCATGGGGCGGTAGTAGAGGAAGCCCTGAGCGTAGCGGGCGCCCATTTGTCGTAGCATGTTCGCCTGCTCATTTGTCTCGACGCCTTCGACCACGACGGGCAGATGGAGCGACTGCGCCATTTCGAGCATCGATGAAATGATTTGCGTGCTGCGGCCTTGATCGCGGTCGGTGGGCACAAAGGTGCGGTCGAGCTTGATGACGTCGACGTTGACGTTCTTGAGCATCGCGAGCGTGGACTGGCCGGTGCCAAAATCGTCCATGTAGGTCGAGAAGCCACGGGTGTGCAGATCCGCGGTCAGCTTATCCACGGCCTCGGACTCTCCGGTATAGGCGATCTCGGTGATCTCGATGTGCATGAGTTCGGGCGGCAGGTTGTACTGGGCGGCGAGCGACCCCATATGCTCGGCGACATCGCAGGCAAGAATGTCTACGCGCGATACATTGAGCGAAATCGGAACCACGCGAAGTCCTCGATTGAGGCGCTCGCGGAGCCACATGGCGACGCCCTGCCAAACATATTTGTCGAGCGTCACTACAAAGCCGCTTTCCTCGAGTGCGGGGATAAACGTTGCGGGCGAAATGAGAGAGCCGTCCTTGTCAATCCAGCGGGTGAGTGCTTCGGCGCCAATAATCTCGCCGGTTTCCATATCGACCTGGGGCTGAAGATAGTACGTGATGCGACCATTTGACAGCGCGTACTGGAATTCGGTCAGCGTGCGGTTGAACACGATTTCGCGCTTGTACTCCTCGGGGCAAAAAATGGCAATGCGCTCCTTAAAGTCGTTTTTTGCGCGCCGATTGGTAAACATGGCCTTTGCCTGCGCATCGATGGTGATCTCCTCATTGGAATCGATGGGGTAAACGCCCATGGACGGCCAAAAACCTACGCCACCATCATACCTGGCTACTGCCTCGCGAACGCGGTTGTAGATTTGATGGACGGTGATGTGCTTAAAGGGGATGAGTACGCAAAAGTCATCTTGGCCCCAGTACCCTGCGACGCCCATGTCGGCATTCTCGATGTCCTTGAGGACCGTGCCCACATCGGCAAGCAGGCGGTCGCCTTCGGCCTGTCCATACCATTCGTTAAACAGGCGCATGTGGCCCATGTCGACCGTGGCGATGCACCAGGCGCCGTCGCGTCTTGCCTCGAGAAAAGCGTTGGCGCGCCGCATAAACTCGCTGGGTCGATAGAGACCCGTGAGCGAGTCGATACGTTCGGCGATGGCGCTTTTGCGCTCAGCCTCGGGTATGGGGAGGCTGTCGTTGGGAACAAGCCCGCCGGCCGTGCGAAGGCGACGGTTGAGTTCGCCTAAAACGGCGGTCGCTTGATGGGTTAAGTGCTCGTAAAAGGCCGGGACGACAAGGCAGACGGGAGTAATGGTGTCGCCTGCGATTCGAACAGGAGCGAAAACGGCCTCTTTAAGGTGGCGGGTCAGTTGCTCGAATGCCTCGTGGTCTAGGTCGTTGCTGAGCACGACGAACTGAACGCTTCGTGAACGGTAGACCCGGCTCCTGCCGCGAGTGATCGACAGCATACGGCCTGCGTATTCGGCAAGCATGTTGTCGACGGCCTCGGCCCCGTAGAGCTCGTTGAGCTTTGTCGTGCCACGAACGCGCACCGCTATAAGCCCTGTCTCGCAACGATCACGGCGGCAGGCGTCGATGGCGTTGGCCAGCATGCGCTGCGTTCCGAGGCCTGTGGCGGCGTCGACGGTTTCGGCAAGTGAGTGGTTGACGAGCTCGCCGACATAGAGCGAGGGGACATTTCCGTCGCCGTCGATACGAAACCCGCGAGCACGGCAAAGGACGTAGTCGCCGACGGCGTTGCGCACACGATACTGCATGACGCGACGGTGCTTGGTGCCGTTGTAGACTTGGTCGATGTCGTTGATGCAGGCCTCAAGGTCGTCGGGATGGACGCGCGTTTTCCAGTAATCGCGACAGTTGTCTATGTGCTCCGAGGGAAGGCCAAGATCGCGAAAGGCACCTTGTGACCAAAGGGTGCGATGTTTGTCCAAGTTCTCGATAAAGAAATATCGGCCCTCATTGAGCATCGAAAAGGCGTCAAAAATTCGATCGCTTATTTCGAAGTCGTCGGCGTGAACTTGCGTGATATTGCGTCGATCGAGGTGCATGGCATGACGTAGCTTGTAGTCGTACATGCGATGGTCGGCATCGAGCGTCATGCGATTGGAAGCTTCGCCCAGGGCGGGGTCGGCATGTGACACTCCGTAGCTAAACGAGTGGGGCATCTCGGAATCGTTGTTTTTGAGCAGAACCGTTCGGCAGTGTTTCAGACGTTCGGCGAGGTCGTCCTCGGTTGCAATCGTAGATAGGATGGCAAACTCGTCGCCGCCTATGCGAAACGCCGCTTCGCCCACCTTCATATACAGATTAAGATAGAGACTTACCTGCAAGATATAGCGGTTGCCCTCGTCATGTCCAAAGACGTCGTTGCAGTGCTTGAGATTGTCGATATCGATGAACGCCATGGTAACGGGGGCGTCCTGCTCCCAGAGCTCCTCGAGGGAACGGGCAAAGCCGCCACGGTTGCCAAGCCCGGTAAGCTGGTCGGTAAAGGCGGTCCTGATCAGATCCTCCTGCCGCTCGAGAAGGTCGCGGACGGTCTTTTCGAGCGTTTCGGTGTAATTGCTGACAGTTTCCATGTTCTAAGTGGCTTTCTGAGGTCGGGGCGGATTGCGTCGGGCGAGCTCGTTGTGTACACGCGTCGTTGCTCAGCGCTTTGCATGTATCCAGGCCCCCGCCTTGCCGCGTTGTTGAGTTAATTTGCCGGCTAATGTTTGCTGTTGATAACAGCTGAGTAGTGTAAACAATAGTGCACAATTATATATGGGTGCACATGCTGTGGGCGGCTATTGTTCGACAAGCGGTAGCGCGACGATGCGATGTTCGATAAAAATGCGACTGGGACGATATATGTTGACGGGTATACTTGTCCCGTTTGAATTTGTGGGGACGGAGATGGTCGCATGGCACAGTCAAATACGACGCGCACGGTGGGGCTGGCACTCGAGGGAGGCGGCTACCGCGGTATGTATACGGCGGGCGTGCTCGACGTTTGGATGGAGCACGGCTTAACTTGCGACCATATGGTGGGTGTCTCGGCGGGCGCGGCGTTTGGCTACAACTTTAAATCGCGCCAGATCGGCCGCGCCATTCGCTATAACAAGGCCTATTGTGCCGATAAGCGCTATGCGGGTGTAGCAAGCTGGCTGCGGACCGGCGATATGTTCAATGCCGATTTTGCCTATCACGAGGTGCCCATCGAGCGCGATCCCATCGATTTGGAGACATATCGCGCCTGCCCCATGCGGTTTACGTGCGTGTGTACCGATATCGAGACGGGCAAGGCCGTCTACCACGACCTGCCCTATGGCGATGAGCACGATATCGAGTGGATCCGGGCGTCATCGGCGATTCCCGTGGCGACGCGCCCTGTCGCCATTGAGGGCCGTAAGTACCTGGATGGCGGCGTGGCTGATTCTATTCCCAGCGCATGGCTGTTTGCGCAGGGGTATGACCGTAATATCGTGGTACTCACGCAGCCGGCGGGCTTTGTAAAGCAGCCCAACAGCGTGATGCCCATGCTGCGTCGCGTGTTCCGTCACTATCCGGAGTTTGTCGCAGCGCTCGAGCATCGGCATGAGGTCTACAATGCCACGCTCGATGACCTGGCACGTCGCGAGGCCGCCGGCGAAATCTTTGTGGTGCGTCCGAGCGAATCGGTGAAGGTGCCGTCGCTGTGTCGCGAGCCCGATGAACTTGAGCGCATCTACCAGATTGGTCGCCGCGATGCGGAGGCGACTTTGCCGGCACTGGAGGCATATCTGGCAGGGTAGAGGCTGCTGCCGCCATCTCGGCGGAAAGCGCATCCCGGAATGGAGATCCAAACTGGGATGCGCTTTCCATTGCTGAAGATATGAGGCTGCGAATCAGTTGCTCGGCCTATGCCTATGCCTGCTGCCAGGTGTCTACGAGCTCCTTGGCCGCGGCGTAGGGGTCGTCGGCGCTGCAGACGGCACTCACCACAAAGAAGCCGTCGACGCCGGTGGCCTTAAGCTGCGGCAGGTCGGCCGTCTTGACGCCGCCGCCCACCACGATGGGCACGGGGCTTGCCGCGTGAAGTGCGGCCAGGTCCTCAAAGCTCTTGGTGATGATAGAGCCGTCGGCCGCGCGTCCGCAGTCGCGCTTGGTCTCGGTCTCGTGGAGTGGGCCGATGCCCAGGTAGTCGACTAGGCTCATGTCGGCGGTCTTGACGTACTCGAGCATCTCCTCGCAACGGGCCGAAAGGCCCACGATGGCGTCGGGACCCAGCAACTTGCGACAGACCTCGACGGGAATATCGCTTTGGCCCACGTGCACGCCGTCGACGGCAATACCCTGCTCGCGTGCGGCAAGCACACAGTCCAGACGGTCGTCGATCAGCAAGGCGACCTGACCGGTCTTGCCGGCCTGAGCGATTGCCTGCGCGGCGTCGCCGGTCAGCGCAATGATCTCGCGGGCGCTTGCCACCTTGGAGCGCACCTGGATGCAGGTAAAGCCGGCGTCGAGCGCCTGGGCCACCACATCGCCCACGGGGCGCCCGAGCGTGTTTTCGGGGCCGAGTACCAGATAGGCCGAGATATCAAGGTTGTCGCGGATGCTCATCGTGCTTCCTCCTGCTTCTTGATCTGTGCTTCCATGCGCTCGAGCTTGCCGGTCATGGTGTCGGTAAATCCGGGCCGAATATCGGCTTTGAGCACGACTTCGGTGCGGATGCCCTTGCTCGCCAACACAAAGGTTGCGTCGCGCACGACCTGCATGACCTCGTCCCAGTCGCCCTCGATCTCGGTGAACATCGAGGTGGTGCGGTTGGGAAGGCCGCTCTCGCGAATGACGCGCACGACCTCGGCGACCTCGGCGGATAGCTCATCGCCGGTGCCGCATGGGGCGATGGCCACAGCGACGAGCGTGTTCATGCCGGCATTGGTTGCGGGCTCGGACATGGCTTATGCCTCCTCGAGCTCGAGTCGGTTATCGGCGATGTCCTGGGCGCTCGCGCGGTAGAGCTCGTCGATAAAGGCGACCTTAAAGCTCGCCGGGGCATCGGCGACGGCGGCAGCTCGCGTGCCAGCGACGTTGTAGACGGCGGTACCGCAGACGGCTGCCGTAAACGGATCGGCGGCGCAGGCATACACGGCCAGCACGCCGCCCTGCGAGCAGCCGCAGCCGGTGATCTTGGACATGAGCGGGCTGCCGCCGTGGGACTTGGCCACGGTCGTGCCGTCGGTGATCAGGTCGACTTCGCCCGAGACGACTACGGCGCCACCGGTGTAGCGGGCGAGCGCCACCGCGGCATTGCGGGCGGCGTCTACCGTGTCGGTGGTATCGACACCGCGTACGCGGCTCAGATCGGCCGCCTCGCCTTCAAGACCCCATAGGCCGGCGAGCGCGATAATCTCGGAGGCGTTGCCGCGCACGATGGCGGGCTTATACTGCTTGAGCTCGTTTACCAACTGGGTGCGCAGGCTGCCGATGCCCAGGCCCACCGGATCGAGCACCCAGGGCTTGCCGGCGTCGTGTGCCGCCTTCGCCGCGCGGGGAATCGTCTGCTCGTAGATGGGGAAGAGCGTGCCCATGTTGAGATAGATGGCGCCGCCGCCGGCAACGAGCGCCTCGCCCTCGTCGGGCAGATAGACCATGGCGGCCGATCCGCCCACGGCGAGCTGCGCGTTGGCGACAAAGTCGATCGTCACCGTGTTGGTGATGGAGCCTGCCATCGGATTGGTGGCGCGAATCTCCTCCACGGCCTTGACCACATTTTGCTTAAGCTGTTCCGAATCAATCACTGCACATGCCTCCTTGGCATAGAAAAGGGGCGCTGTGCATAGACAGCGCCCCTGTAAAGGCGGCATGCTCCCTACGCCAGCATTAACTGACAGGTTCAAAGGATTGGGCCCCATGCCCTCTCAGCCTTGTGGTTTGCACCGCCGGCACTCCCGCATCGAATCTGTTGTTCCCTATACTAGCGCACCGTTACAATGGTTGCGGTGAAAATGACTGGGGGACTCTATGATCAAACTTGTGCTGACCGATATGGACGATACGCTGATTCCAGCCGGGCATGACGGCGCCAGCGACTACGCCATTGAGGGTATTCATGCCATGCAGGCGGCGGGTCTGCACTTTGGGCCGGTTTCGGGTCGTCAGCCGTCCGCGATGGGCTGGATGTTCAAAAATCGTTCCGAGTGCTTCTCGACCGGTGCGTTCTGCAACGGCCAGGTCATGTTTGTGGACGGCGAGGTGGTAGCCTCGCATGCGACCGGCAACGCCGCCCTTATGCGTTTGGCTGACTACTTGGAGCAAGAGACCGACGATACGTACCTGAAGGTCTACAGTCTGGGTGATGATTTTTGGGACAACGATGCCTATTGCGTGACGAGCGATCCCGAGCGCGTGCGTCGCGCCATGGAGTCGGGCGGCAACGCGTGGCTCAAAGGCGAAGAGGCCCCGTGCCGTCCCGTCGTCGATGAGACGCCGGTGTTTAAGGCGAATATCTGGAGTGCCCGTTCACGTGAGGAGCTCGCGGAGCTACGCGAGCGCGTTGCCGCTGAGGTGCCGGAACTCTCGCTTGTGTTTCCCAACAACCGTGTGCGCCTGTTTGACATCCTTCCGGCCGGTTGGGACAAGGGCTGCGCTACGCTGGAGCTGGCGCGCGCTTTGGGCCTGACGCCCGATGAGGTGGCCGTATTTGGCGATTCCGATAACGATTTGCCCATGATCGATGCCGTTCCCAACTCCGTTGCAGTCGCCAATGCCAATGAGGCCGTCACGGCTGCCGCGCGCTGGCATATCGGCGCTGCGGCAGACGATGCGGTTGCCGGAGCCCTGCATCAGATTGCCGCCTGCGCCGCGACGGGGGAGATGCCGCCGTTTATGCGTCAGATGGATGCGACGGGTTTCGACGTCACGAACGTCTAGGGAGAAAGCTATGAAGCTTCAGCAGCTCAGGTATGTCGTCAAAGTTGCCGAATGCGGCAGCATCACCGAGGCCTCGCGCCGGCTCTTTGTGTCGCAGCCTTCGATTACCGCGTCGATTCGCGATCTCGAAAACGAGATGGGTGTGCACATCTTTGAGCGCACCAACAAGGGCGTCATCGTGTCCGAGGAAGGCGAGACCTTCTTGGGCTATGCGCGCCAGGTACTCGACCAGGCCGACCTGCTCGAGGGCAAGTACAAGGGCGCATCCGAGCAGGTGCCGCACTTTAGTGTGAGCTGCCAGCATTATTCCTTTGCCGTTAACGCGTTTGTCGACGTGATCCGCGAGTTCGATGCCGCGCGCTACGACTTCACCCTGCGCGAGGAGCAGACTCACGAGATTATCGAGGATGTCGCGCATATGAAAAGCGAACTGGGCATCCTGTACTTATCCGAGCATAACCGCGAGGTCATCGAGCGCATGCTGGTGGCCAACGAGCTCGTGTTCGAAGGACTCTTCTGCGCCACGCCGCATGTCTTCGTCTGCGCCGACCATCCGCTGGCGGATCGCTCCAGCGTGACGCTCGAGGATCTGGAAGACTACCCGTTCCTGTCCTACGAGCAGGGCAGCTACAACTCGTTTTACTATTCCGAGGAGCTGACCTCGACGTTCGAGCGACGCAAGAATATCCGCGTGCGCGACCGTGCGACGCTGTTCAACCTTGCCATGGGCCTCAACGGCTACACGGTATGCTCGGGCGTGATCAGCCACGAGCTCAACGGCCCCGGCATTATCTCGATTCCGCTCGACGTGGACGAGTACATGGAGATTGGCATCATCACGCGCAAGAACACGACGCTCACGCGCTACGGTCGGGCCTATATCGACGCGATTCGTCAGCATATCTAGGCTGCTGTGCTCCGCACGGTTCAAGTCTCTTTATGACAGTCCAGACTGATATAGGAAGCATCTATATCAAACTGTTATAAACGTATATTTTACGATGGTCATATGAGCGCTCATACTCTGTCCCAGTAAAGCAACCAATGCAAAGGGAGATATCTATGAGCACTTCGATTCAACCGAACGCGCCGTTTCGCGCCGATATCGTCGGCAGCTTTCTTCGTCCGCAGGCTGTAAAGGACGCCCGTGCCGCCTATGTCGCGGGTAAACTCGACGCTTCCGGCCTTAAGGCCGTCGAGGACGATGCCATTCGCGATTTGGTGGCCAAGCAGAAGGCCGCCGGCCTGCAGGTGATCACCGATGGCGAGTTTCGCCGCAGCTACTGGCACCTCGATTTTATGTGGGGCCTTAACGGCATTGAGCGCCGCACCTCACGCACGGGTTATATGTTCCATGACGAGGAGACGACGGCCGACACCGCCGTGGTTACTGGTCCCATTAGCGGCGAGAACCACCCGTTCGTCGAGCATTTTAAGTTCGTCAAGGCGCTTGAGGGGGAGGGCCAGGTCGCACGCCAGACCATTCCGGCGCCGATCCAGACGTTCTCTGAGGTCACGCTCGATCGCTGCGACGGCCAGCAGGAGAGCCTGCGCGCTGTCTATAAGACCGATGAGGAACTTGCCGACGCCATTGCGGCCGCTTATCGCACGGTGATCGCCGACCTGTACGCAGCAGGCTGCCGCAACATCCAATTTGATGACTGCACCTGGGGCATCTATTGCGATACCGACTTTGTGTCCAAGACCGGCATGAGCCCGGTTGACCTGCAAAAGGTGAGCGAGCTGGGCGTGGCGCTCAACAATGCCGCCATCGCGGGCAAGCCCGACGATCTGGTTATCAACACGCACGTGTGCCGCGGCAACTATCACTCCACGTATGCCTTCGAGGGTGGTTACGATCCCATTGCGCCGTACCTGTTCGCACATGAGAACGTCGACGCGTTCTACCTTGAGTTCGATACGCCGCGCGCCGGTGGCTTTGAGCCGCTCAAGTATGTTGCTCCCGGCAAGAAGGTCGTGCTGGGCCTGGTGACCACCAAGGCCGCTGAGCTCGAGGACGAGGATGCCATCGTCGAACGTATCCACGAGGCTGCAAAGTATGTGCCGCTCGAGAGCCTGTACCTGTCGCCCCAGTGCGGCTTTGCCAGCTGTGAGATTGGCAACAAACTGACCGAGGACGAACAGTGGGCAAAGATCGCGCTGGTCAAGCGCATTGCCGAGCGCGTTTGGAAGTAACGCTACCGTTTGCAGGTGGCGGCGCGTGCGAGACATGGCGTATCACGTACAATGGTTCGGATCGTATCGTTCGGGCAGGTTATCCGATATGTCTGAACGCCCTTCCATCATGAAAGGACTTCCATGTCCCAATCCTCGACGCCCGCCGTATCTGAACTCGAGGAGACTGCCGAATAGTAGCTGCGTTCAGCCAAAATAAAAATGGCGTCCATGCGTATGTACGCGTGGACGCCATTTTTAATGCGTCAGTATCCAGTGGATGCCGCGCGCCATGCGCAGGTCAGTTTGGGCAAAATGATTGCCGGGGTTGAGCTCCAGCGTTGTTGGGATGTCGCGCTCGATAAACAGCTCTTCCATCGCGCGCGTATCGTCGAGTACGTGCCGCATCATGCGGTTGGGCGTCTTGGTTTCCTTTTTACCGAGCGACAGATAGGCGGCGTCGGGCGTAGCAGTTATCGTGCGCTCGCGCGCGTAGTCGATAAAGCCAGGGAACCACAGCGACCCCGATGCACTCGCTGCGCGCTCAAAGACATCTGTTTGCCAAAGTGCCCACAGTGCAAAAAGACCCGCCAACGAGTAGCCGGCAACGCCGCGCCAGGCGGGTGGTTGCGGGAGCGATGATTCGGCCTGGGGGATTATCTGCTTCAACAACTCGTCAAGAAAACCAGCAGCCTGTCCACCAAAGGGCTCGGCATCTCGTATAGTTCCCTCACATTCCCAGGGGCTCAGCTCGCGATTCCAATCGAGCCCTCCAATGGCGACAAGGGTGAACGGCGGGCAGTCGAGCTCTCGGCAGCGCTCGTAGACTTCACTACCGTCGCCCATAACCACGGGGAGGTAGATGACGGGCGCGCCTTCCGCACACTCTGAATAAACGGTTATCTGCTTATGATGCGCTTCCAAGGCAGGCTTCTCTCGGTGTTGTGATATTGACAGCCTCAATTGTCGCACGCTGGCACGGGGGCAGACGCTAAAAGAAAGGCGCAGAGCCGCTCGATGCGGCTCCACGCCTTGTTGTTTTGCTTTGGCAGACTATGCTGTTACGCCACGAAGAAGTAGACGAGGAAGGCAAGGGCTGCGATCCACATAAGCGGCTTGATCTTGGAGGCCTCGCCCTTAAAGAGCGCGACGATCACGTAGGCGATAAAGCCCAGGCCGATGCCGGCAGAGATGGAGTAGGTGAAGGGCACGCCGGCGACAATCATGAACGCCGGGAAACCCTGCGACACGTCGGACCAGTCGATCTCGGAGGCCTCGCTCATCATGAGGTAGCCGACGTAGACCAGAGCACCGCAGGTGGCGG
>CATYJA010000031.1:0-16598 GCA_958407545.1 uncultured Collinsella sp.
ACACCATCAAAATCAGGCCGCAGATCATCGAGTTTTTCGAGACCGGTAACTTTGCCTCGATGCCGCCGCGCGGCTATGCGCAGGGCATGATTTCGAGCTATGCTCGCTTTTTGGGTCTCAATCCGCGCGAGGTCGTCAATGCCTACTTTGACGACCTGATGGCATACGAACGCGAGACGTCCCAGCAGGGCGGTCGTTTTCAGGACGCCGCCGGCTACGTCAATTCGCGTTCCTCGGTCGATAACGGGCGCTTCCTGATGGTTCAGGGCGGTCGTTCGACCCGCTATGGACAGCGTCCTCAGCAGGCCGGTTATATTACCGAGACGGGTTCGGGCGAGGAGATTCGCTCACAGCGTGACCGGTTCCGCAGTACGCCGATGCCCGAGGACCGTGCACTTCCCGCTGCCCGCGGCGTGGCGCGTGACCCTCGTGCCGGCTACGGCGACGGCGGCTATTCCGATCGCGGTTACCGTGGTGCCTCTATGGGACGCTCTCGCGGTGGCTATGCGGATGCCGATACCACGCAGGTGACGCCGCGTCTTCGCTCTCAATCACAGCCGTATGGCCAGCGCTCTTCGGCTTCGCGTTCGGGCCAGCGTGGCTATCAAGGCCGCGGTGAGCTTGCGCCCCGCTCGGGTCAGCGCAGCCTTCAGGGCCAGGGCGGCTATCGCGGCCGTTCCGATAGCAATCGCGGTCGTATGCCTCAGGGAGGCGGCCGCAGCAGTTCCGGTCGTGGACGCGGCGGATCACGTACTCCTCAAAACAACGGGCTCGATCCGCGTATCGTCTACGCCGGCATCGGTGCCGTTGTGCTGCTGTTGATTGTGCTCATCGTGGTGCTTCTGCGTGGCTGCGCATCTTCGACGCCCGAGACCACGCCCGAGACGCCCGCTGCTACCAAGACGACGACCAAGAAGTCTTCTAAGAAGACCGAAACGGTTGACGAGGACGAAGACACCGATGAGGCGACGGATGAGTCGACCGATTCGGACGCCACCAAGACGACGGCTAAAAAGGAAGAGAACGAGGTAACGAAGGTCAAGGTCTCCGTTGCCAAGGGAAAGACCGCGTGGATTGAGGTCAAGGTCGACGGCAAGTCGGTCTATGGCGCCCAGGCGACTGGCCCCTTTGAGCAGGAGTACACGCCCGAGTCCTCGATCGAGATCACCACGTCCAAGCCTTCCGATGTCACCGTTACCAAGAACGGTGAAAAGGTTCGTTACGATACCAAGACCTCGGGCGTGGCGCGTGTGACGATCACCGTTCCCAAGAAGGAGACGACTGATTCCGAGAATGGTGAAAGTTCTGATGGTACCGACACCACCGATGGTACCGATACCACCGACGGTACCGATGCCCAGTCCACGGATGGCGCCGATACCGCAACTGACGGTCAGACGCCCACCGATTCTACCGACTATTCGTACGATAGCTACTAAGCCGCTCGTACGCGAAAGGAAACATCATGGCTAAAGATTCCAGCTTCGACGTCGTGTCCGAGGTCAACATGCAAGAGGTCGACAACGCCTTCCAGCAGACCACGCGCGAGATTTCCCAGCGCTATGACCTTAAGGATTCTGGCGCCACGATCGAGCTTTCGAAGGGCGACAAGCTCTTTACGATCAACGCCCCGGCCGACTTTGTCTCCAAACAGATTATCGACGTGTTGAGCTCCAAGCTCATCAAGCGCGGCATCGACCTCAAGGCTGTCTCGTGGGATGCTCCGCAGGCGGCGTCGGGCGGCACCGTGCGCGTGCTCGGCCATATCGTCGAGGGTATCGACCAGGCGACCGCCAAGAAGATCAACAAGGACATCAAGGACCAAAAGCTCAAGGTCAAGGTGACCATCGAGGCCGACAAACTGCGTGTTTCCTCTGCTTCGAAGGACGCGTTGCAGACCGTGATCCAGTTCCTGCGCGACCAGGACTACGGCCAGCCGCTGCAGTTCACCAACTACCGCTAATATCAATCGAAAGGACCGCTCTCCAACATGGATACACCGTTGGGCTCCGTGCTCTACATCACCCTCGGGTGCGCTAAGAACGAGGTTGACACCGACCGCATGCGTTCTCTTTTGACCGCCGCGGGCTACGAGGAGGCATTCGACCCGCAGGATGCCGATATCGCCATCGTCAATACATGTTCGTTCCTCGCCTCCGCAACGTCCGAGAGCATCGAGACCACGCTCGAGCTCGCCAACGAGGTTCAGGACGGCGTTCGTTCTTGCCCCATCGTCATGTGCGGCTGCGTGCCGTCGCGCTATGGCGATGACCTGCCTGACGAGCTGCCCGAGGTCGCTGCCTTTGTGAAGGCCGACGAGGAAGACGGCATCGTGGCGGTCATCGATGGCGTGCTGGGTGTCGAGCGTGAGATTGCAGCCTATATCCCGCAGGTCAAACGTACCGTCGAGGGTGCTGTCGCCTACGTCAAGATTTCCGATGGCTGCAACCGCTTCTGCAGCTTCTGCATGATTCCCTACATCCGCGGCCGCTATCATTCGCGCAATGCCGAGAGCATCATCTCCGAGGTGCGCGACCTGGTTGCCGGCGGTGTGCGCGAGATCGTGCTGATCGGCCAGGACACGGGCATCTGGGGTACCGACTTTGCCGACGAGGACGTCGCCGATGGCTCGCCGCGCAATCTGGCGCAGCTGCTGCGTGCCGTCGCCGAGGCCGTACACCCGCACAACGTCTGGGTCCGCGTGCTCTATCTGCAGCCCGAGGGCATGACTGACGAACTCATCGAGACGATTCGCGATACGCCCGAGGTGCTGCCCTATATCGATATCCCCGTGCAGCACTGCGACGCGCGCATTCTTAAGGCCATGCGTCGCTCCGGTTCGCGCCAGGAGCTCGAGGATCTGTTCCGCGACCTTCGCGAGCGCATCCCCGGCATCGTGATTCGTTCCACGGCCATGGTCGGCTTCCCGACCGAGACCGACGACGAGTTCCGCGACCTTATCGACTTTATGGACACCGTCGGCTTTGACTACACGAGTGTCTTTGCCTACTCGCGTGAGGAAGGTAGCCTGGCCGCCAAGATGGAGGGCCAGGTCGATGAGGAGGTTAAGCTCGAGCGCGCCCAGGAGGCCATGGACCTGGCCGAGTCGCTCGGTTTTGCCGCCACCGCCGCCCATGTGGGCGAGCGAGCCCAGGTAATCGTCGACGGTATCGAAGAGACCGAGGATGGCGCCGAGCTGATCGGCCATGCCTGGTTCCAGGCGCCCGATTCCGATGGCGCGGTGCATCTGGACGCCAGCGAGGCGTCCGTGGGCGATATTCTGACCGTCGAGTTTACCGATAGCTTCTGCTACGAGCTTATCGGTCATGTTGTGGAGTAGGAGAGCGTCGTGGCTAACGAGAGTAATAAGGAACTGACGAGTGTCTGGACGCCCGCCAACATCGTGACGTGCGTTCGCATCGTCTTTATCCCGGTGTTCATGATCGTGTCGGCGCTTTCTCACACGAGTGTTGCCGGTACGGATTGGAGCACCTTCGACGGCCCGCTCGCCGCCGCTGCCTTCATTCTGTATGTGATCCTGTCGTGCACCGATAAGGTCGACGGTTATCTGGCGCGTTCGCGCAACGAGATCACTGACTTCGGTAAATTCTTGGACCCCATCGCCGATAAGCTGCTCGTGTTCTCGGCCCTGCTGCTGTTCTTGGATTTTGGCGCAGTGACCGTGTGGTCCGTGTTCATTATCCTGTTCCGTGAGCTTCTGGTGAGCGCCCTTCGCATGGTCGCGAGTGCGGCCGGTGTGGTCGTTGCGGCCGATAAGCTCGGCAAGTACAAGACGGCAACCACGATGGTCTCCATTTGCGGTTACCTGTGCGTTTTTGCTATGGCCGGCTTGCACCTTGGCCCGGTGGCGCTAACGCTCGGCATCTACTCGGTGTCGCGCTTCCTGTACGCCGTTGCCGTTGTCCTGACCGTTATCTCGGGCGCCCAGTACTTCTGGAACTGCCGCAAGATCGTCTTTTCGGTCTAGGTCCTGGTGGGTATGACGGACTCTTTTGAGCAGATTTCCGCACATAACGAGGAGCTGGCGCGTGATATTGTCGAGCGCGCGAGCGCTCGGGGCGTGACGGTTTCGACGGCTGAGTCGCTGACGGCGGGTATGATCGCCTCGACGATTGCCGATATCCCGGGCGCCTCGGCGGTGCTGCGTGGCGGTGCGGTGACCTATTGCGATGAGATTAAGCATCGCGTTCTTGGTGTTGAGCAGGAGACGCTTGACCGCTATACCGCGGTGTCGCATCAGACCGCGCGCGAGATGGCGGTGGGTTCGCTGGAGCTGTACCAGAGCGATATTGCAGTGAGCGCAACGGGTTATGCCGGCCCCGGCGGTGGCACTGAGGACGATCCGGCGGGCACTTTCTATATTGGCTGGGCGCATCGTTCCGCCGATGGGGGCGTGCCGGTTGTGGACTCTGTGCGCTGCCACTATGAGGGCGACCGTTCGTGTGTTCGTGCCCATGCGGTCACGGAGGCATTGGGTCGCATTGCCCTTGTGCTCAACTCTATGGAATAGACGTGTTTTAAGGGGCCTTCGAGCCCCTTAATTGTGGAGATAGGGACCTTAGGCTCATTTGGCGTTTGTGCTGGTTGTAGATGTATTTTTGCCTGCCTTGTTCATATTTGGTCCTTTGTGGTCAAGCATTTGGTCAGTGTTTGGTCGGCGTTTGGTTGGGTTTTGGAAAGACCGCCTGCATATGATTGGCCTGAACGGTTGACCACGAACAGCCGTTCGTTTATTATCGATGCAGGTTGTTAAGAGGAGGGCTATTCATGGCCAAGAATTCAGGTCCCGTACGTACCGTTCATGCTCGCACGACGGGTAAAGAGCGCGATGAGATGATCGCCACCACCAAGGCCGAGATCGAGAAGAAATTCGGCCAGGGTTCCATCATGAGGTACGGCGACGGTGGTCCCGAGCTCGAGGTCGAGGCCATTCCCACGGGCGCCCTGGCCCTCGATGCCGCGCTGGGTATCGGCGGCGTGCCGCGCGGCCGTATCGTCGAGATTTACGGTCCTGAGTCCTCCGGTAAGACGACGCTTTCGCTCGAGATTTTGGCAGAGGCCCAGGCAATGGGTGGCGTTGTGGCATTTATCGATGCCGAGCATGCGCTCGATCCCACGTATGCCGCGCGCATTGGCGTGGATATCGACGAGGTACTGATTTCCCAGCCCGATACGGGTGAGCAGGCGCTCGAGATCGTTGACATGCTCGTGCGTTCCGGCGCCATCGATGCCATCGTCGTCGACTCTGTCGCCGCGCTGACCCCGCGTGCCGAGATCGAGGGAGAAATCGGCGACACTACGGTCGGTCTTCAGGCTCGCCTGATGAGCCAGGCGCTCCGTAAGCTCGCCGGCTCGCTTTCTAAGTCCAACACGACGTGCATCTTCATTAATCAGCTGCGTGAGAAGATCGGCGTCATGTTCGGCAACCCCGAGACTACGACGGGCGGCCGCGCCCTTAAGTTTTTCTCTTCGGTGCGTATCGACATTCGCCGCATCGACAGCATTAAGCTTAAGGACGAGGTTATCGGTAACCGCGTGCGCGCCAAGGTCGTTAAGAACAAGGTGGCAGCTCCGTTCCGTTCTGCTGAGTTCGACATCATGTACGGTACGGGCATCTCTAAGGAGGGCTCGATTCTGGACATGGCTGTCGAGTGCGGCATCTGCAAGAAGATGGGCTCCTGGTTTGCCTATGGCGAGGACAAGCTCGGCAACGGTCGCGAGGCCGCCAAGGCGTTCCTGCGCGAACACCCCGATTGCGCTGACGAGATTGAGCATAAGGTCCGCCTTGCCTGCGGACTTGAGTTTGATGACGATGCTCCGTCCGAGGTCGAGCTGACCGATCAGCCTGCGCCTGAGGAGTTTGACGAGCTTTACGCCATCGATGGTTCCGCCATGCTCGATGATGACGACGAGTAGCGGTTACGCTCATGTCGTATACGGTGACCGAGGCCACGGTCGTCTTTCCCGATAAGAAGGCGGCCTCCTCGTTCTCGAGCGGGTATGCGTCCAAAAAGCCTTGCGCACATATCGATTGTGAGCTTGAGGGCGGTTTTGAGCGGTCCATTTGGATTCCCGTGCGGGTCGCGCGGCTGTATGTCAAAAACCGCCCCGATCTTCCCTGTGATTGGGACAACTTCCGTGAGGCGGTGCAGCTCATTGAGCGTAAATGTGCACTTACCATGGTGACCGAGATGTTATCGCGCCGCGACCATGCGACGGGTGAGGTCCGTGACAAGCTGGCTCGCTACGGCTTTCACCAGCCTGCGATCGATTTCGCCGTCGAGCGCGCCACCGAGTATCGCTTTTTAGACGAGAGCCGCTTTTGCTCGTACTTTATCGAGGAGCGCAAGCGGCGCGGTTGGGGACAGCGCAAAATCGAGACCGAGCTCAAGCGCCGTCATGTCGTGCTCGATGACATTCCCGGTTATCCCGAGGATTATTTTGCCGTCGAAGACGATTTGACGCGTGCGTCAGCCCTGCTCGCCAAGCGTCGTGTTCCAGAGACGCGCGGATTCGAAAAACTGGTTCGGTTTTTGATGGGCAAGGGCTTCTCGTATCACATCGCCGCCGATGCCGTTAAGGCACGTCTCGATGCCGAACGCGAGGAATGTGCAGTTTAGGCGTATGCGCTTTGTTGCCCTGCCGTTCACCGCGTTTTAGCCGCCGTGCTGGGGCCATTTATTTGACAGTTGTTGTGGTTCAACGTACGATAAACACTGTCATTTGCTTTGTGATATGTGCTCATCTGTGATGAGTTTGTTTATATGTTTATCTGTATCCGACCCGCATAAGCTGCGCCCATATTACTCAAATGTCGCGAGCCGTTCGTAAGGACGGTTCGCTTTGTTGTGTAACGAATCCATAAAAAGGAGTGAGCATGCCTATCATCGCAGCGCTCGTTGGCATCGTTTTGGGTGCCATCGCCGCCATTGCCTACATGCGCACCGCCAAGCAGGGTAGTCTTCACGAGGCCGACGAAAAGATCCAGTCGGCACACGCACAGGCTGAGTCCCTGATCAGTGATGCTAAGCGTCAGGCCGAGACCCTCAAAAAAGAGGCTCTGCTCGAGGCTAAAGAGGAGATCATCAAGAACAAGCAGGCCGCCGAGGCCGAGGACAAGCAGCGTAAGAGCGAGATTCGTACGCTTGAGAACCGCGTGATGCAGCGCGAGGAGTCCCTTGATCGCCGAAACGACGCTCTCGACAAGCGTGAGCACCAGCTGTCCAGCCAGGCCGGTCAGGTCGAGAAGCGCTCCCGCGAGCTTGAGGAGCTCTGCACTAAGCAGACCTCCGAGCTCGAGCGTATTGCCGACCTTACCCGCGAGGACGCCCACAAGGAGCTCCTCGATAAGGTTCGCGGCGAGGTCACCCACGAGGCCGCCACGATCATTCGCGAGTCCGAGCAGCAGGTTCGCGCCGAGTGCCACAAGACCGCCCAGGAGATTCTGTCCCTGGCGATTCAGCGCTGCGCTGCCGACCACACAGCCGAGGTCACCGTTACCTCCGTGCACATTCCCTCTGATGACCTCAAGGGCCGTATCATCGGTCGCGAGGGTCGCAACATCCGGACCTTCGAGCAGGTTTCCGGTGTCAACCTCGTGATCGACGATACGCCCGAGACCGTCGTTCTTTCGAGCTTCGACCCGGTCCGTCGTGAGACCGCTCGTGTTGCCCTCGAGAACCTCATCGCCGACGGCCGCATTCACCCCGCTCGCATCGAGGAGATGTATCACAAGGCTGCCGACCTGGTTCAGCAGCGCGTGCGCGAGGCTGGCGAGCAGGCTGCCTTCGATACCGGCATTCACGACCTGCATCCCGAGATCGTCAAGACCCTTGGTGCCCTGCGCTACCGTACTTCGTTTGGTCAGAACGTGCTTCAGCACTCCCTCGAAGTCTCTGACCTGTGCGGCGTGATGGCTTCCGAGCTTGGCCTGGACGTTGTGACCGCCAAGCGCGCCGGCCTGCTGCACGACCTTGGCAAGGCAATCGACCACGACGTCGAGGGCCCGCATGCCGTCATCGGCGCCGAGCTTGCCCGCCGTTATGGTGAGAAGCCCGTTATCGTCCACGCTATCGAGGCTCACCATGCCGATGTCGACCCCAACACGGTGCTCGATGTCCTGGTACAGGCCGCCGATGCCGTCTCCGCCTCTCGCCCCGGTGCCCGTCGCGAGTCTGCCGAGAACTACATCAAGCGTCTTGAGAAGCTCGAGGAGATTGCCAACTCCCATGAAGGCGTCGAGCGTACCTATGCCATGCTGGCTGGTCGCGAGGTCCACGTCATGGTTCAGCCGGACAAGATCTCCGATGCCCAGTCCACGGTCCTGGCTCACGATATCGCCCATCAGATCGAGGAAGAGATGGAGTATCCCGGTCAGGTGCGCGTCGTCGTGATTCGCGAGAGCCGCGCTGTCGATATCGCTAAATAACATGAGCGACGCGAACGAGCTCATCTCATTTATCGCGTCGATGTCGGGGGAGGGCAACCTTCGCGTCGAGGAGAACCTTGGCGAGGGGTATGTCCGCCTCCGCGTTTCGGAGGCCGAGCGGCGCCAGGCAAAACACGACATTCAGCATGTCGAGGATATCGTCATCGAAATGCTCCGTAATGCTCGCGATGCCGGCGCCGACAAGGTCTATCTCGCCACGACCAAGGAAGATGGCGTCCGCACGCTTGTCTTTCTGGATAACGGTTCGGGCGTTCCGCAGGATATGCAAGAGCGAATCTTCGATGCCCGCGTTACCTCCAAGCTCGAGAGCATGAAGATGGACCGTTGGGGCGTTCACGGTCGTGGCATGGCATTGTTTTCGATCAAGCAGAACACCGACGAGGCCCGTGTGGTCACGTCCGGCGTCGATCTTGGTTCAGCCTTTAAGGTGAGCGTTGCAGCCGACCGCCTCAGTGAGCGTGCCGATCAGTCCAGCTGGCCCCAGGCCGTCAAGGATGAGGACGGACGTTATGTCTGTGCTCGCGGCCCGCATAATATTATTCGCGCTGCCTGTGAGTTTGCGCTCGAGGAGCTGCGTGGTTGCGATGTCTATCTTGGTTCTCCGTCTGAGATTGCCGCGACCCTTTATGCTCAGGCGTCAAGTCGGCTCGATACGTCTCGTCTCCTGTTTATTGATGACGAGAGCGAGCTTCCGGTTGTCGATCGTTTAGGCCTTGCCTCTGATGCCGAGGACTTTATCCGTATCTGCTCGGGTTTGGGTCTTGAAATGTCCGAGCGCACGGCCCATCGCATTTTGGCAGGGCAGATTAAGCCCGTTCGCGGTGTGACTGCGCGTCTGCTGCGCGAGCGTGACTCGTCCTCGCATGCGCCGGCTCCTGTCGATCTCGCGAAGGATCGTCGTGGGCTACGTATTGCCAAGGATGACATGGCACAGTTTTCGCGTGCTGTGGAGCGCGACTTTAATGACCTTGCCGCCCGGTACTATCTCAACCTTTGCGGCGACCCAAAGATTCGCGTTTCGCGTGATCGAATCACCGTGACATTCGATCTTGCCAAAGAGGAATAGTACCTTTACCGAGTCCACTCGGTACGATACAGTTATTGCAGTTAAAACGTACTTTTAAATGCAGGAGTTTCTTCATGGATTGCCTGAAGGTATCAAGCAAATCATCGCCCGCGTCCGTTGCCGGCGCCATCGCCGGCATGGTCAAGGATGGTGTGCCCGTCAACATTCAGTGTGTCGGCGCCGGTGCGGTCAACCAGGCCATAAAGGCCGTGGCTATTGCGCGCGGTTTTTTGATTCCAACCGGGTTTGATATTTCCTGCGCGCCCGTGTTCTCCGACATCCTTATTAACGGGGAGTCGCGCACGGCCATCCGTCTTTCTATTTACGTTCACCAGATCAATCGAGCTGCTATGGATAACGTCGTCATGGATGATGTTAAGCCTGTGGCATAGCTTCTGCTTGCCTCGATTCGCCCCCTTCCATCGTTAGGACTTATGCACATGGACCAGCGTTCCGTACGCGATATTCTTGCCGGTAAAACCTACTTTATCCGCACCTTTGGCTGCCAGATGAATCAGCATGACTCTGAGCGTGTGAGCGGTCTGCTCGATTCGTATGGTTGCCTCATGGCGCTCGATCCCGAGCATGCCGATATTGTTGTCTTCATGACATGCTGCGTGCGCGAGGCCGCCGATACTCGCCTGTACGGTCAGTGCAATTCCTGCAAAAGCCTGCCACCTTCGCCTTCGGGCAAGCGCGTGGTTGCCGTGGGCGGCTGTATCGCGCAGCGTGATGGCGAGGGCCTGCTCACCAACGTCGATAACGTTAATGTCATCTTTGGCACGCATTCTATCGCACATGTGGCCGAGCTCATTGCCGAGGCGTTCCTTGACGGCAAGCGTCATATCCGCACCAATGAGCATGAGGATACGGATGCCATGAGCATGCCGTGGCATCGCGAGACCCAGTATCACGCCTGGGTGCCCATCATGACGGGCTGCAATAATTTCTGCACCTACTGCATCGTGCCGTACGTGCGCGGTCGCGAAAAGAGCCGCCCCTTCGAGGAGATTGTCGACGAGGTGACCGGTTTGGTGCGCCAGGGCGTGCGTGAGATTACACTGCTGGGCCAAAACGTTAACTCTTATGGTCGCGATCTGTTTGGTAAGCCGCGTTTTGCCGATCTGCTGCGTGCCGTGGGCGATACGGGTGTGGAGCGCATCTTCTTTACGTCTTCGCATCCCAAGGATCTGCTGCCCGAGACCATCGACGCCATGGCCGAGACATCTGCCGTTATGCCGCAGCTGCACTTGGCCGTCCAGTCAGGTTCGACGCGGATCCTCAAAGAGATGAATCGCCGTTATACACGCGAGGACTATTTGGGCCTGGTCGATCGCATTCGCAACCGTATGCCCGATATCGCGCTCTCGACCGACATTATCGTTGGCTTCCCGGGTGAGACTGAAGAAGACTTTGAGCAGACGCTTTCACTTGCCGAGACGGTCCGCTATGCCCAGGCCTATACCTTCATCTATTCCAAGCGCGCCGGTACCCCGGCCGCAGAGATTGAAGATCCTACGCCGCATAAGGTTATTCTCGAGCGTTTCAACCGCCTGGTTAAGGTTATCGAGACCACGGCACACGAGTATAACCAGGGTGAGCTTCATACTGTGGTTCCGGCGCTCATTGAGGGAACGAGTAAAAAGAACGACGCGGTCCTGCTGGGCAAGAGTCCTAAGAATCAGACCGTTCATGCGCCTATCCCCGAGGGTTACAGCATCGATCAGCTTGTTGGCAAGATCGTTGATGTTGACGTTGATGTTGCCAAGACCTGGTATTTGTCCGGCTCCGTTGTGGGCGAGCCGCGCTAATGGTTTCTTCCGGGGTAGGTCTTTCCGCCGTTGCGATCGTCGGTCCGACGGCGGTTGGTAAGAGTGATGTTGCCGACCGTTTGGCCGCTCGTCTTTCGTCCGAAGTGCTGTCGTGCGATGCGATGCAAATCTATCGCGGCATGGACATCGGTACCGCAAAGATGACGCCCGATGAGTGTACGGCGCCGCTGCGTCTCGTCGACATTGTAGAGCCGGGTGTGGCATATTCTGCTGCGCTTTATCAGGCTGACGCTCGCGCGCATGTTGAGCGCTTGCTTGGCGAGGGCCGCCTGCCGGTGTTTTGCGGGGGTACGGGGCTGTATCTCAAGGCCGCCCTCGATGAGATGGACTTTCCCTCGGGCGAACTTGAGGACGATCGCCGTGCGGGCTATCAGGAGCTTGCCGAGCGTATTGGCGAGGAGGGACTGCATGCCATGCTTGCCGAGCACGACCCCGAGTCCGCTGCGGTCATCCACCCCCATAATGTTCGCCGCGTGATTCGCGCTCTCGAAATGCACGATGATGGAGTGTCCTACGCGCAGCAAAAGTCGCAGTTTAGTGTTCCGCGCGAGCATTATCACGCTTTGTGGTTTGGTCTGACGCGTAATCGCGAGATGCTCTACGAGCGCATTAACCTGCGCGTCGACCTGATGTTTGAGCAGGGCCTTGTCGATGAGGTTCGCGGTCTTATGGACCAGGGGCTGGCAGATGCCCTGACTTCGATGCAGGCGATTGGCTATAAAGAGATTATCGATGCCTTTAACGGCGTGATTTCTATGGATGAGGCTCGCGAACTCATCAAGATGCGTTCGCGTCGCTATGCCAAGCGTCAGCTTTCGTGGTTTAAACGCGATGACCGTATCGTGTGGTTCGATATGGACGAGTTTACGATCGATGAGGTCGTTGAGGACATCCTGCATCGTATTGAGGCTGTCTAATGGCTCGTTTTCCTCTTGTTTCCACGGCACCCGAGCCCGAGCGTGCCATTTTGGTTGGTGTTGAATGGCGCGACAATGCATGGCCGCTCGATCGATCGCTTGACGAGCTGGATCGCCTTGCCCATACGGCTGGTGCCCGGTGCGTGGCGCGCTTGTCTCAGCGTTTGGTAAAGCCGTATCCTAAATCGTTTATCGGTTCCGGTAAGGTTGAAGAGCTGTGCGGCCTGGTGCATCGCATGGATGCCGATGTTGTTATCTTTGACGACGACCTGACGCCCTCGCAGCAATCCTATTTGGAGAAAGCCGTGGGCGAGCCGGTAAAGATTATCGATCGTACGGCACTTATCTTGGATATCTTTGGCCTGCATGCTCAGACGCGTGAGGGACGCCTACAGGTACAGCTGGCACAGCTTCAATATCTGTTGCCTCGTCTGCGTGGCATGTGGAGCCATCTTGCCAAGGAGCAGACGCGCGGCGGCATCGGTTCGCGCTTTGGCCAGGGTGAAAGCCAGCTCGAGGTTGACCGTCGCTTGATTCGCAATAAGATTGCCGCGCTTCGTCGTGAGCTTAAGCAGGTTGAACAGCGTCGCGATGTCCAGTCCAAGAGTCGCATTGAGTCACCGGCGTTTCGCGTCGCGTTAGCCGGTTATACCAATGCCGGTAAATCGACGTTGCTCAATCGCCTGACCGGCTCTACGGTACTTTCGCAGGACAAGCTGTTTGCTACGCTCGACCCGACGACGCGTTCGTATCACCTGCCTGGCGGTCGCGGCATGACTATCACCGATACCGTCGGCTTTATTCAAAAGCTGCCGCATGGTTTGGTCGATGCCTTTAAATCGACGCTGTCCGAGGTGTTGGGTGCCGATCTAATTCTCAAAGTCGTAGATGCGTCTGACGAGGACTATGAGCGACAGCTGGAGGCTGTCGACCGCGTGCTTGATGAGATCGGCGCTGGAGAGCGTTTAACGCTGACCGTATTCAATAAAATCGATCTTCTCGATAGCGTTGATCGACTGAGCTTCCGTCGTCGCTATCCCGAGGCCGTGCTGTTCTCGGCCCAGACGGGCGAGGGACTCGACGATCTCGTCGACCGTATTGCTCGTGAGGCGGCTGCTACCGATGTGTTGCTCTCTGCTGATATCCCGTATCGCGAGGGCGCCCTCATTACGCTGGTGCATGAGCAGGGAACCTTTTTGCACGAGGAATATCTTGAGGACGGCGTTCGTATTGTGGCGAAGCTTCCGGCCCGTATCGCGCCGCGGCTCGAGCGTTATCGCACCGAGTAGACGAGCTCCAAAATGCCCAGAATGATGGGCTGATGCAGCAGATAAAAGGGGAGTGCATGACGTCCAAGGCTGGCGAGCGCCGGCAGGGGGTTGGCGTAGGCCCAGATTGGGGCGGTTTTATCGATTCCCTGCGCTATATGTGCGGCGAAGTATCCTGCAAGATACATAAAGATAAACGGGATGATGGGGTAGTAATCACCTGAAACAAACCCAGGGTTCGGAAATCCCAGCCACGCCAGGTAGGGGACAGGGTAGATCGTTTTGGGGATGCTCCAGGTGAGGGCGAACAACACAAGGCATAGGGACATGCCCCATCTCGCCGATATCTTCTTAAGGACGGGATCGGTCAACGCCACGATGCCGGTACATGCGGCCATGCAGTAGATGATGCCAAAATTAACCGAATCGTCTACTGAGACAAGTGTTGTTGCCAACCAGACGACGAGTGCTGCTAAGGCGTATTTGGCGGCACGTTTGATATTGTTGCGCGAAAGAGTGCACATCCAACCCGCGATAAACAAGAATACCCAGCTGATGCTGGCGCGCCAGATGTCTTGAAAGACAGTCTGGGTAAACCAGGGCATATCCCAACCGTACAGGTAGGCGAGATCGTAGCAAGCGTGAAAACCTGCCATTGAAATCATCGTAAACCCGCGGACGGTATCAAAGATGGTGATGCGTTTTTGCATTACGAGAACCGGCGCATCAAGCCGACGACTTTGCCCAAGATAACGGGATTCGTTGCATAGATAGGCTCCATGGTGTCATTCTCGGGCTGCAGGCGTACGCGTCCCTGCTCCTTGTAGAATGTCTTGACGGTCGCTGAACCATCAATCATGGCCACGACAATTTCGCCGTTCATGGCACTCTTTTGTTCACGGACGATGATGTAATCGCCATTGAAGATGCCGACATTGATCATTGAGCTCCCATGCACCTCAAGGATAAAGGAACCCTGATCAGTGGCGATTTCGGTCGGGATAGTGAAAGTGTCTTCGATATTCTGCTCGGCCAGAATGGGAATCCCAGCCGCGACGCGACCAACGAGCGGTAGCGAGACCGTTCCGCGAGGTGCGGTGGGCTCGTCAGATTTAGAAATTGAGACAGAGGAGCCGTCCTCGTTAAAGAGTTCCAGGGCGCGCGGTTTGGTGGCATCGCGCTTGAGCAGCCCGCGCGCCTCCAAGGCAGATAAGTGGGCGTGCACGGTGCTGGGGGAGGAAAGGCCCACGGCAGATGCCATCTCGCGCACACTGGGCGGATAACCCTTCTCCTGCTGATATTCCTTGATGAAGTCGTAAATTTGCTGCTGACGCTTGGTAATTTTGCGAGCCATCAGGGCATCCTCTCTACCCATGTCAAACAAATGTTCGAATTTTGCTTGACAGGAACAACTGTTCGAAGATAATAATAACCGAACATTCGTTCTCGCGCTAGACATTTTTGTCCGCGCGGCTTGATAAAACTGTTCTCAGCAAAACACGCGAGAGGAGAACATGATGAACGCAACGAATATGGTCCAGGGAAACCTTGCCCTTAAACTCGAGACGCCTGCAGAACCCACTTTTACGGTTGTTCAGGGTGGCCGCTCCGGCTTTCAGCCTTTGACCGTAAAGCCTGCTCGCAATCAGCAGGCTGTAGTTGCGCCGGCCCGCGTTGCCCTGAAGGTTCCGACGATTGTCGCCGTTGCCGTTGCGCTTACGCTCTTCGTTGTCCTCGCTACGTCGGTCTTTAGCGCTCGTCACGCCGCGTATGCCGAGTCCGTTTCCAACGTTACCTACGAGACTATTCGCGTTCAGCCTGGTGATTCTCTTTGGTCGCTTGCCGAGGAATATCCTATCGAAGGCCTTTCCACGCAAGAGACTTCCGACATGATCCGTAACGTCAATCATCTGGAGCATGGTTCGCTCGCCGCCGGTGCGCATCTTAAGGTTCCTGCTCGTTCGTAATCATTATCGCGCTGCGCATGGTACCCTTGTTATCGTTTAAGAGGAGGTACCATGCGCTGTCCCAAATGTGGCAAGGCACATACCCGCGTCGTTGATTCCCGTATGCAGGAGTCAAATAACACCATTAAGCGCCGTCGCGAATGTTGTTCGTGTAACTATCGCTTTACAACGTTTGAGCGATGCGAAGACCCAATCGAGGTCATTAAGTCAGACGGAACCAAGCAGCGGTTCGATCGCAATAAGCTGCTCGTCGGCTTGATGCGCGCCACCATCAAGCGCGATATCGACACTAAGAAGCTCAATGAGATTATCGACGACATCGAGGTCGAGCTGCGCTCTCGCACACTGACGGCCGTCACGTCCCATGAGTTGGGTGACATGGTGCTCAAGCGCTTGGCCAAGATCGACAAGGTGGCGTACATCCGCTTTGCCTCGGTCTACCGCGATTTCAAAGACGTCGATGAGTTTCTGCAAGAGCTCGACAAGCTAAGGTGATTCCATGTCCAACATTACCGTTAACATAAAGCGTCTCGACCCCACCGTCGAGCTTCCCAAATACGCCCATCCCACCGATGCCGGTTTGGATCTGCGCTCCAACGAGGACTGCGTCCTGAAGCCCTTCGAACGCCGTCTGGTCTCTACTGGGCTGGCCATCGCCCTGCCCGATGGCTACGCCGGCTTCGTCCAGCCCCGCAGCGGCTTGGCCATCAAGCAGGGCCTGTCTATAGTCAACACGCCGGGCCTCATCGACGCCCACTACCGAGGAGAACTCAAAGTCATCCTCATTAACCTAGACCCCACGAACAACATCCAAATCAACAAAGGCGACCGCATAGCCCAACTCGTCATCCAAGAAGTCCCCACGGTCAACCTCATAGAAGTAGACGAACTGGATAAAACCGACCGAGGCAACGGAGGCTTCGGCTCCAGCGGCGTCGCTTAATCATTTTCAAGATGTAGAGTTGGCCTCTCACCCGGGGCCCACACATTCTCGCTACGCTGCGAAACTGCGCGCGGGACGATATGTGTGGGCCCCGGGTGAGAGGCCACATACTTGAATATGTATTTCGACTTGCGC
>CATYJA010000032.1:0-16209 GCA_958407545.1 uncultured Collinsella sp.
TACTGACGGATGCGGGGCCGTTGCTATATAATCGCCTCCGCTCAAAACGATTGGAGACGTTATATATGACTCAGACAAGGCAAGACGGCATCACGCTCAAGCAGTGGCTCCCACTCGTCGGGCTCACCTGCTGTGCGTTCGTGTTCAACACGTCGGAGTTTATGCCCATCGGCCTTTTGACTGATATCGCCGCGTCGTTCTCGCTCACCGAGGCCCAGGCGGGCATCATGATCTCGGTCTATGCCTGGGGCGTCATGCTGCTGTCGCTGCCGCTCATGGTGTTCGCCTCGCGCTTTGAGTTCAAGCGGATGCTGCTGGGCGTGCTGGCCGTGTTCTCGCTCGGTCAGTTCCTGTCCGCTGTGGCGCCGACCTATCCCATCCTGGTCTGCGCGCGCCTGGTGGTCGCTTGCGCACATGCCGTGTTCTGGTCAGTCGCCTCGATTATGGCCTCGCGCCTGGTCGACACTCGCCACGGCGCGCTCGCCATCAGCATGATCGCTACGGGCTCGTCCATCGCGCAGATCTTTGGCCTGCCTCTCGGTCGCGCCATTGGCTTGGCCGTGGGCTGGCGCATGACGTTTGCCGTGGTCGGGGGCCTCTCAGCCATCGCGGTCGTCTACCAGGCAGCGGTGTTCCCGGCCATGCCGGCGGGTGAGCGCTTTACCGTCAAACAGCTGCCCGAGCTGCTCAAGAACCCGCTCCTCATCGCGCTCTACGCAGTCACGGTCTTCATGGCGACCGGCTATTACGCAAGCTACAGCTATATCGAGCCCTTCCTGGCGCAGGTCGCGCACGTCGATGCGGGCGCCATCACCATGACGCTGACGGCGTTTGGCTGTTCCGGCTTGGTGGGCAGCTGGCTGTTCAGCCGCCTGTTCGACGGGCACCGTTTTCCGTTCCTTGCTATCACGCTCTCCGGCGTGCCGGTGGCCCTGCTGCTCATGGGGCCGGCCGCATCGTCGCTCGTGACAGTGCTTGCCGTCTGCGCACTGTGGGGTTGCTGCGCCACGGCCTTTAACGTGGCGTTTCAGGCCGAGCTCATCAAGCACACGCCGGCAGATTCGTCGGCCGTTGCCATGTCGATCTTCTCGGGCCTGTTTAACCTCGGTATTGGCACGGGCACCGCAATCGGCGGCGCCGTGGTTTCGGGTCCCGGTATCGCTTGGATCGGCTTCGCGGGCGGGGCGATTGCCGTCGTGGGCGTCATCCTCGCCATCACGGTGATGTTTCCGGCCATCCGCCGCGCCAAGCCCGTCGCCTAATCACGTCCCCTCATCAGTTGCGGTGGAATAGTTCCTGTTTAAGGCTTTTGAAGGCCCAGACAGGAACTATTCCACCGCAACTTATTTTGGGGGAGAGGATACAAGCTGGGCATACAATGGATGTCGTTGTGTTGAGCTTACCGGGAGGTTGCTATGTGGGCATACGAGACGACGTTCTATCAGATCTATCCGCTGGGCTTTTGCGGAGCTCCGCGCGAAAACGCCGCGCCCGTTGCCGAGGATGAGCTCGCCCAGGCTGTCAACGCCGCGCCAAACCCCGATGCGCCCATCATGAAGATCGCCCAATGGGCCGACTACCTGCAGGAACTCGGCGTTGGCGCTGTGCTCATCAACCCGCCGCTCGAATCTGATAGCCACGGTTACGATACGCGCGGCCTGCGCCACATCGACCGCCGCCTGGGTGGGGACGCCGACTTTGCCGCCGTATGCGACACGCTGCATGCCCATGGCATCCGCGTGGTGCTCGATGCCGTCTTCAACCACGTCGGCCGCGGTTTTTGGGCCTTCCGCGACGTGCAGGAGCGCAAGTGGGACTCGCCGTACAAGGACTGGTTCCACATTAGCTTTGACGGCGATTCCTGCTATGGCGATGGCTTTTGGTACGAGGGCTGGGAGGGCCATTTTGAGCTCGTGAAGCTCAACCTGCAAAACCCCGCCGTGGTCGACTACCTGCTCGAGTCAGTGCGCCGCTGGGCCGAGGTCTTTGGCGTCGACGGCCTGCGCCTGGACGTTGCCTATATGCTCGACCGCGACTTTATGCGCCGCCTGCACGTCTTTACCCGTGAGCTCAAGCCCGACTTTGTGCTGATCGGCGAGACGCTCCACGGCGACTACAACCAAATCGTCAACGACGAGATGCTCGACTCCTGCACCAACTACGAGTGCTACAAGGGCCTGTACTCCAGCTTTAACTCGGTCAACATGTTCGAGATCGCCCATTCGCTGCACCGCCAGTTTGGCGGCGATCCGTGGTGCATCTACCGCGGCAAACATCTGCTGTCGTTTGTCGACAACCACGATGTGCCGCGCCTGGCAAGTATCCTCACCGACAAGTCGTGTCTGCGTCCCGCCTACGGCATGCTCTTTGGCATGCCGGGCATCCCGTGCGTCTACTATGGCAGCGAGTGGGGGATTCCTGGCGAAAAGGGCGGCCCCGATGGCGACTGGGCGCTGCGCCCTGCGCTCGATGAGCCTGCGCCCAACGAGCTGACGGCGTTCATCACGCAGCTTGCGCACCTTCGCTCGGCCGACGACGCGGCTGCCCGTGCTCTCAACTACGGTGCCTATCGCAACGTGGTGATCCAGAACAAGCAGCTGCTGTTCGAGCGCGCCTGTGACGGCGCGACGGTGCTCGTGGCGGTGAACGCCGTGGGTGAGCCTTACACCTTTGGCGCCGGCGAGCTCAACGGGTCCTTCGTCGACTTGCTTGCCGACGATGCGCCCACGGTCGAGCTGACGGGTACCCTTGAGCTTGCACCCTACGAGATGCGCTATCTGTTGAGAGCCTAGCCCATGGCCGTATCTGACGAGGGCTATCAACATATTGAGCATGGGTTTGAGCCTGTGTTCGACGAGCACTCGCGCGTTTTGGTGCTGGGGTCGTTTCCCTCGGTGCTCTCGCGTGCCAATGCCTTTTATTACGGCAACCCTCAGAATCGCTTTTGGCGCGTGATGGCCACGTGCCTCGGTATGCCTGTACCGCCCAACGAGGGCGATCCTTTGGCAAGCGGTGAGCCCGCGACGCTCGATGCCTCCATTGCCGCCAAGCGGGCCATGCTGCTGAACGGCGGCGTGGCCCTGTGGGATGCAATCGAGAGCTGCGACATTAAGGGCTCGAGTGACGCGAGCATCCGCAACGTTGTGCCGGCACATATCGAGCGCATTACCGATGCCGCGTCGATCGAGGTCGTTGTCTGTAACGGCGGTACGGCAGGGCGACTCTACAAACGCTACTTGCAAGATCGGACGGGGCTGCCTGCCATCGTCCTGCCCTCGACAAGTCCCGCCAATGCCGCCTGGCGTCTGGAGCGTCTTGTTGAGCGTTGGCACGAAGCCGTTGACTGGGCTGTTATTTAATTTAGATTTTTGTTTGAGCGTGGGCGCCCAGACGTTTCAGAACGCCTCGCCAGATCGGCGCGGGCACGGCTGGCTCGGCGCAAACCATGCCGTCGGTGTCGACGTTGGCGGCATTGCCGCCGCCAAGTCGCTGTGCATGCTCGACGGAGCAGCCCATGCGCACAGCGCCCACAAGCTTATCCATCGCTTCCGAAAATGGTCGGCGCAAGAGTCCCATGCGCGGAGAGCGACGAAGCGCCGCAATGCCGCTGCCGGCGCAGATGGCAACGCCGCCACACCACAATTGGTCATGGCGCTCACATGCCTTGTGCAGGCGAACGGCGGCCCCACGCGCCTGCTCAGTGCCCTCTTGTGCGGCTCGAATCGCGGCATAGACGCGCGTTCCCGTACCGCCAAAGCGCTCAAGCGCCTGCTCGGTGGCTGTCAACGTCTCATCGTCAGCCACATCTTCAATGGCCAGCACGATGCCATCGGCAACGCTGCCGGCGTCATTTGCCTTCAAGTCGACTGGGCGGGGGAGTGCAGTGCCGGAAAGCTGTGCATAGGCGGCGATGGCATCCTGCAGGTCCCAAAGCAAAAACTCAAGATCGGCGCTATCGGGAATGCTGATATACGCAATGGTTTGCAACGTTTTTGGTACGTCGCCGCGCGCGGTCGTCTCCATGCCATCTCCTTTCCGGCTCGTTTCCGTTTAGGTTACACCGTCTGGTGGCGCCCCGCCGCGCTATCCTAGTGCAACCCTTACGAAAGGAACGCCATGCGTCTGCCCATGAATACCTCGCTTGCCATGCTCAAGCCCTCCGGTATCCGCCGGATTAACGCGCTCGCCGCCCAGCATCCGGGGTGCATCGCGCTCGCGCTCGGCGAGCCCGATTTTCCCACGCCCGATGTGATTAGCGCCGAGGTGACCGCCGCACTGGACCGCGGTGACACGCACTATCCGCCCAACGACGGTCGCCCCGCCCTGCGTGATGCACTGTCCAAATATATGGATGACGCGGGCCTGGCGTTTTCCGCCGACGAGGTCATCCTGACCGACGGCGCGACCGAGGCCCTGTCGGCAACATTCATGGCCATGCTCAACCCCGGCGACGAGGTCATTATCCCCACGCCGGCCTTTGGCCTGTACGAGAGCATCGTCGTGGCCAACCACGCCAAAGCAGTCTTTTTGGATACGGAGCCTGCGCAATTTCAGATTGACGAGGATGCGCTTCGTGCTTGCGTGACGCCGGCGACCAAGGCCATCGTCATCTGCTCGCCCAACAATCCTACGGGCTGTATCCTCAACGCGGCATCGCTCGACGCCGTGGCACACGTGGCAGAGCAGGCGGGCATCTACGTGATCTGCGACGACGTATACAACCGCCTGGTCTACGTGGACGGCTACGAGCGCTTTGCCCAGCGTCACCCGGAGCTTCGCGATCAGACGGTAGTTATTGAGAGCTTCTCCAAGCCCTGGGCTATGACCGGCTGGCGCCTGGGCTGGCTCGCAGCGGCAACCCCCGTCATCGCCGAGATCGCAAAGGCCCACCAATACTTAGTATCGAGCGCCGTCTCCTTCGAAATGGACGCCGCAGCCCGAGCCCTCACCGTCGACCCCACCCCCATGCTCGAAGTCTATCGAGCCCGCCGCGAGCGCGTACTCGCAGCCTTAGACGCCATGGGCCTCGACGTAGTAGAGCCCGCAGGAGCCTTCTACACTTTCCCGAGCATCAAAAAGTTCGGCCTAACCAGCGAAGCCTTCTGCATCAGAGCCATCAAAGAGGCCAACGTAGCCCTAGTCCCCGGAAACTGCTTCGGCACCGAAAGCCACATCCGCCTCAGCTACTGCGTCTCCGACAAAGACCTAGACGAAGGCCTCCACCGCCTGTCCACCTTCATTTCGACCTTATAGTCCTCAGGGACGCAACACATCAGCCCACCGACCCAAGCATTATGAGTGGGGCGCGCCGGCCAACGGCAACCCTGGCTGCCCCAAAGTCAACACAGGTCGCGCCGTCAAAGGCCAGGCGCAAGCTTTTCGTAGATTCCGCACGAGCCGAAGAGCACTAAATGTGCTCTTCGTGCGAGCCCAGGACCTGACCGAGCGAAAAGCTTGCGCCTGGCCTTTGGCGGCGCGACCGAGATGGTGGAATTGTGTGCAGCCAGGGTTGCCGTTGACCGACGCCGGGGTCCCCGCCATAATACTTTCGGTTCACGCACGAATCCGCTGCCAGAGACAGCCGGTGCAAACGGGCATCGCCCGCGAGCTTAATGGGATATCCCGCCAGCCGAGGTGGTCGAGTAGATATGTCTTCTCGCCCCCGTCGCTCATGCAGCGCGGGGGCTTTCTTTTTGGACATGCCCCCGTCACGTCCTTGTGGCGGACCGTGCCCGGAAAGAATTCGAGGAGGTGTAATTCATGCCCCAGCAGTACAAAATCGACAAGGTTACAGAGATCGAGTCCCGTATCGCCGAGAACGCCGGTCTGTTCGTCGTCAACTACAACGGTCTGACGGTTAAGCAGGCTCAGGAGCTGCGTCATCAGCTTCGCGAGTGCGGCGCCGAGATGAAGGTCTACAAGAACAACCTGGTCAAGATCGCCCTCAAGAACCAGGAGCAGCCCGAGATCGACGAGATCCTCGCCGGCCCCGTTGCTTATGTGTTCTACGAGACCGAGCCGGTCGAGGCCGCTAAGGCCCTTAAGGACTTCTCCGCTAAGTCCAAGGGCGTCCTTGAGATCAAGGGCGGTATCTCCGACGGCAAGGCCGTTTCCGCTGATGATGTTAAGGCTATCGCCGAGCTGCCCACCAAGGATCAGCTTCTCGGCCAGATCGCCGGTCTCATCTCCGGTTTCGCTCGCGACATCGCTGTCTGCGTCAACGGCGTTTCCTCTGGTCTCGCTCGTTCGATCCAGCAGGTCTCCGAGCAGAAGGCAGCCTAGTTGCTGTTTTCACCCGCGGCGGCAACGCTGCACCCCTGGCGCATTCGCGTCGTGTTTTAACTGATCTCCGTGCATCCGCACGGAAACCGAAAGGACTTAGAAATGGCTAAGCTTACCACCGATGAGATCATCGATGCTCTTAAGGAAATGACCCTTCTCGAGGCTTCCGAGCTCGTCAAGGCTATCGAGGACACCTTCGGCGTTTCCGCCGCTGCTCCTGCCGCTGTTGTCGCCGCTCCCGCTGCTGGCGCTGCTGAGGCCGAGGAGAAGACCGAGTTTGACGTCGTGCTCGAGGGCTTCGGCGACAACAAGATCCAGGTCATCAAGGCCGTCCGTGAGCTCACCAACCTTGGCCTGAAGGAGGCCAAGGAGGTCGTCGAGGGCGCTCCCAAGGCTGTTCTCGAGGGTGCCAAGAAGGAGGACGCCGAGGCTGCCAAGGAGAAGCTCGAGGCTGCTGGCGCTGCTGTCACCCTCAAGTAATCAGGCTTTCTCGCCAGATTTCTTTGCAGACGGGGTTCGCATTGCGAGCCCCGTCTTTTTTGTTTTTCGGTCCCTCGACATCGGTAGCTCAAACTGCCATGTTCTGTGATTTGCGTCGTATCGGGCACCCTGCCGTTGGGCAATAAAATTGCACCATTCGAGCAATAATTTGCGTTGACCTGCTGAAGAATTGTCTCTGCCTTGTAGCGACATATAGTTCCAGCGGTAAGATGCTTAGGTATCGCAATTTGGTCTGCGGCTGTGTGCCGCACGCATGGGGCGCTTTTGCGCCTGCGAAAGGATCTTTGAATAACATGAAGGCAATCATCCCCGCCGCCGGTCTTGGCACGCGTTTTCTGCCTGGCACCAAGTGCACGCCCAAAGAGATGCTGCCGGTGCTCGACAAGCCCGTCATTCAGTATGTCGTCGAGGAGGCGATCGACCCCGAGGAGGTCGACGATGCCATCATCGTTACTTCTCCCGGCAAGCCCGAGCTGCTGAACTACTTCCAGCCCGATCGCTCGCTCGAGAACCTGCTGCGCGAGCGCGGCAAGAACGCCTATGCCGATGCCGTCGCCCACGCTGGCGGTATGCCGGTCGACTTCCGCTATCAGTACGAGCCCAAGGGCCTCGGCCATGCTATTCGCTCTGCTGCCGACGCCGTGGCAGGGGAGAACTTCCTGGTTCTTCTGGGCGACTACGTTGTGCCTAATCGCGACATCTGCGACAAGATGCTCGCCGTTTCCAAGGAGCACGGTGGAGCTTCGGTTATCGCCGTCGCTGCTTGCTCGCCCGAGGAAGTTAGCCGCTACGGCGTTATCGCCGGTGAGCGCGTCGGTTCGCTCGAGGGTGCCGAGGACGTTGCCGATGCAGAGCCGGGCGCTGTCTGGCGCATCGGCGGTCTGGTCGAGAAGCCCGCTCCCGAGGCGGCTCCGTCCAACCTGTACATTGTCGGCCGTTATCTGCTGAGCCCGCTGGTCATGGACCTGCTCGCTGATCAGCAGGCCGGCAAGGGCGGCGAGATTCAGCTCACCGACGCCATGGCCCGCTCGCTCGATCGCGAGGCTATGTACGCTGTCGTTATCGACCCGCTGTCGGGCTACGACACCGGCACCCCGTCTGGCTGGATGGCAACCAACGCCCTCATGGCCGCAAGCGATCCTCGCTTTGCCGATGCCTTCTGGGACGCCATCGACGAGCGCGGCGGATTGATGCGCAAGTAAGCCTTCGGACATCGACATTTACGGGCGCGGACCTCGGTTCGCGCCCGTTTTTTATAAGAGCTGCGATTGCCGGCTCTCTGTTCACAGAAAATATATGAACAGATGTTCGATACACATACATCTACCTGCGTATTTTCTGTCGAAAAACTTTGCTACTCCAAAAACTCAATCGCGTCAAGGCTTTTCTTGCCGAACGGTCGGTACCTGATAAACTATTAGATTGCGATAACTGGCGAAGCTATGCCTCGCCAACCCACCGAGCATTTCCGTGAAGGAGGAAAAACCTGGTGACCTACGCATACACTGCCACTGAGCGCAAGCGCGTCAGCTTCGGGAAAATCCCGGAGGCCATGGAGCTCCCCAACCTTATCTCTGTTCAAAGGGAATCCTTTGAGCGTTTTAAGGACGAGGGCCTTCGTGAGGCGTTCAAGGAATCCAGCCCCATCCAGAGCCAGAACCATGTTCTCGAGGTTACCTTCGGCGAGCATCAGTTCGGCGACCCCGCGCACACCGTCGAGGAGTGCCGCGAGAAGGATATGACCTATCAGGCTCCGCTTCTGACCGACGTCCGTCTCACCAACAAGGAGACCGGCGAGATCAAGGAGCAGCTCGTCTTCATGGGCGACTTCCCCATGATGACCGATCAGGGCACCTTCATCATCAACGGTACCGAGCGCATCGTCGTCTCGCAGCTCGTCCGCTCCCCGGGCGTGTACTACAGCTCCGAGATGGATTCGGGCAAGCAGATCTACAAGGCCCAGATCATCCCGTCCCGCGGTGCCTGGCTTGAGTTTGAGGTCGACAAGCGCGACCAGCTCATGGTCTCCATCGACCGTAAGCGCAAGCAGAGCGCCACGATGTTCCTGCGCGCCCTTGGCATTGCCGTCACCAACGACGACATCATCGAGCTGCTCGGCAACTCCGATGTGATCAAGCGCACCCTGGAGCGCGACACCGCCCTCACCCGCGAGGACGCCCTCATCGAGATCTACCGTCGTCTGCGCCCGGGCGAGCCTCCCACCGTGGACGCTTCCCGCAGCCTGCTCGAGGGTCTGCTCTTTAACCCGCAGCGCTACGATCTGGCCCGCGTCGGTCGTTACAAGGTCAACAAGAAGCTCAACCTCACCACCGAGGAAGAGGTCACGGTGCTCACCGACGAGGATATCGTCGCGACGCTGCGCTACCTGCTGTCCCTCGCTGCCGGCGAGCAGGGCTTCAAGGTCGACGACATCGACCACTTCGGCAACCGCCGCATCCGTACCGTCGGCGAGCTCGTCGCCAACCAGTTCCGTATCGGCATGAGCCGTATGGAGCGCGTCGTCCGTGAGCGCATGAGCTCCCAGGACATCGACGAGATCACCCCGCAGTCGCTCATCAACATCCGCCCGATCGTGGCCTCCATCAAGGAGTTCTTCGGTTCCTCGCAGCTCTCGCAGTTCATGGACCAGGCGAACCCCCTGACCGGTCTGACCCACAAGCGCCGTCTGTCCGCACTCGGCCCTGGTGGTCTTGCCGGCCACAAGTCCGGCTCCAGCCGCCGCACCAACGTGCCGACGGCCGTCCGCGACGTTCACAATTCGCACTACAGCCGCATGTGCCCGATCGAGACCCCCGAAGGCCCCAACATCGGCCTGATCGGCTCGCTCGCCCTCTACGCCCGCGTCAACGAGTACGGCTTCATCGAGGCCCCGTTCCGTCGCGTCGAGAACGGCGTTGCCACCGACCAGATCGACTGGATGACCGCTGACGAGGAAGAGAAGCACGTCATCGCGCCGGCCAACACGCCGCTCGATCCCAAGACCAACGAGTTCATCACGACCGATGCCGAGGGCAAGATCGTCCGCCCCCACACCGTGATCGCCCGTACTCGCGACTTCGACGGCTCCTTCGGCGCTCCCGCCGACGTGCCCGTCGAGGACGTCGACTACATGGACGTCTCGCCGCGTCAGATGCTCTCCGTCGCAGCCACGCTGATCCCGTTCCTTGAGCACGACGACGCCAAGCGTACGCTGATGGGCGCCAACATGCAGCGTCAGGCCGTGCCGCTGGTTCACCCCGCCGCTCCCTATGTCGGTACCGGCATGGAGCGTCGCGCCGCTCTGGACTCCGGCGAGGTCACCCTGGCCAAGAACGCCGGCGAGGTCATCTTTGCCGACGCCGCCAAGATCATCGTCAAGCATGCCGGCGGCATGGATGAGTATCATCTGGCCAAGTACCAGCGCTCCAACCAGTCCACCTGCATTAACCACCGTCCGCTCGTTCGCGTCGGTGACACCGTTGAGCAGGGCGAGCCTCTGGCCGACGGTCCTTCGACCGATCACGGCGAGCTCGCACTGGGCCAGAACCTCACCGTGGCCTATATGCCGTGGGAAGGCTTTAACTACGAGGACGGTATCGTCGTGTCCGAGCGCCTGGTGGCCGAGGACCTGCTGACGACCATCAACATCACCCGTCACGAGATCGACGCCCGCGACACCAAGCTCGGCCCCGAGGAGATCACCCGCGAGATCCCGAACCTCTCCGAGGACATGCTTGCCAACCTCGACGAGGACGGCATCATCCGCATCGGCGCCGAGGTCGGCCCTGGCGACATCCTGGTCGGCAAGGTCACGCCTAAGGGCGAGAGCGCTCTGACCGCCGAGGAGCGCCTGCTGCGCGCCATCTTCGGTGCCAAGGCCCACGACGTTCGCGACACCTCCCTTAAGATGCCTCACGGCGCTTACGGTCGCGTCATCGACGTCGTCCGCTTTAGCCGCGAGAACGGCGACGACCTGGCCCCCGGCGTCAACGAGCAGGTGCGCGTCTACGTCGCCCAGCGTCGTAAGATCCAGCAGGGCGATAAGATCGCCGGCCGCCACGGCAACAAGGGTGTTATTTGTAACGTTCTGCCGGTCGAGGACATGCCCTACATGGCTGACGGTACCCCGATCGACGTTATCCTCAACCCGCTGGGCGTTCCTTCGCGTATGAACGTCGGCCAGCTGCTCGAGTGCCACCTTGGTTGGGCTGCTGCCTGCGGTTGGGATACCGAGCAGGCCGACTCCGACAAGTACGTCCCCGGTCCGTTCTTCACCGCGACGCCCGTCTTCGACGGCGCCAAGGAGGACGAGATTGCCGAGGTCATCCGTCGTGCCAACAAGAACATGCTCAACAAGGCCACCGCTGCCTTTGGCGATCACATGCGTCCCGAGTTCGTCACCCAGCTTGACGAGCGCGGCAAGACCCGTCTGTTCGACGGCCGCACCGGCGAGGAGTTCCGCGAGCCCATTACCGTGGGTACGTCCTACATCCTCAAGCTCGGCCACATGGTCGACGACAAGATCCACGCCCGTTCGACCGGCCCTTACAGCCTGGTTACCCAGCAGCCTCTGGGCGGCAAGGCCCAGTTCGGCGGCCAGCGCTTCGGCGAGATGGAAGTTTGGGCACTGTACGCATACGGTGCTTCCAACGTCCTGCAGGAGATTCTGACCGTCAAGTCCGACGATACCGTGGGCCGCGTCAAGACCTACGAGTCCATCGTCAAGGGCGAGAACGTCCCGGTTCCGGGTATCCCCGAGTCCTTCAAGGTTCTCGTCAAGGAGATCCGTTCCCTCGCGCTGGACATCGAGCCCATGCACGATGCCGACGAGGACGCCTCCGCCCCTGTGACCGCCGAGGAGACCTCTGCTCTCGACGACCTGGCTGCGCTCGCCGGCGTTGACGTCGACGTCGAGGCCCAGGATGCCGAGACCGCCGAGGCACCCGAGGCTGTCGCCGCCACGACCACTGATAAGGAGTAGTTGACTGTGGCAGATTTCGAAGCTACTGATTTTGACTCGGTAAAGATCTCCCTTGCCTCCGCCGACCAGATCCGTTCCTGGTCGCACGGTGAGGTCAAGAAGCCGGAGACCATCAATTACCGTACCCTCAAGCCCGAGAAGGACGGCCTGTTCTGCGAGAAGATCTTCGGTCCCGCCAAGGACTGGGAGTGCTCCTGCGGCAAGTACAAGGGCATCCGCTTTAAGGGCATCGTCTGCGAGCGCTGCGGCGTCGAGGTCACCTCGGCCAAGGTGCGTCGCGACCGCATGGGCCACATCGAGCTCGCTGCTCCCGTGTCCCACATCTGGTACTTCAAGAGCCCCACGAGCTTCCCGATGAGCCGTATGCTCGACATCAAGTCCAAGGACCTCGAGAAGGTTCTGTACTTTGCCAGCTACATCATCACCGAGGTCGACTACGAGGCTCGCGAGGCCGATGCCGACGACCTGCGCGAGGAGCTCGCCGCCGATCTGGAAGAGATCGATGCCGAGTGCGCCCGCCAGATCGAGTCCCTCAAGGAGCAGGGCAACCCCGAGAACTTTGACGAGTTCTCCGACGAGGAGCCGCTGACCCCCGAGGAGATCGCCTCTGGCATCGTCGACATCGAGGAAGAGTGCAAGGACGAGAAGCAGCTCCGCACGGACGCCTTCAACGCCTTCATGAAGCTCAGCGAGCGCGACCTCATCTCCGATGAGCCGCTGTTCCGCGAGATGACCCGTTACTACTCCATGTACTTCAAGGGTGGTATGGGTGCCGAGGCTGTCCGCGACTTGCTCGCTGCCATCGACCTCCCCTCCGAGGCCGAGAAGCTCAAGGCCATCATCGCCGACGAGGATTCCCAGAAGCAGAAGCGTGAGAAGGCCGTCAAGCGCCTTGAGGTCGTTGACGCCTTCCTGAAGGGCGGCAACAGCCCCGCGAACATGATCCTGGACGTCATCCCGGTCATTCCGCCCGATCTGCGCCCGATGGTTCAGCTCGACGGCGGCCGCT
Organism: uncultured Collinsella sp.; assembly: GCA_958407545.1. Lineage (GTDB taxonomy): Bacteria > Actinomycetota > Coriobacteriia > Coriobacteriales > Coriobacteriaceae > Collinsella. The sequence continues at coordinate 12,774 of CATYJA010000032.1, forward strand.
TCGCCGCGTCCGACCTCAACGACCTGTATCGTCGCGTGATCAACCGTAACAACCGACTCAAGCGCCTGCTCGACCTGGACGCCCCTGCGATCATCGTGAACAACGAGAAGCGCATGCTCCAGGAGTCCGTGGACGCCCTGTTCGACAACGGCCGTCGTGGTCGCCCGGTCTCTGGCCGTGGCGGTCGCCCGCTCAAGTCGCTCGCCGAGGCCCTCAAGGGCAAGCAGGGCCGTTTCCGTCAGAACCTGCTGGGTAAGCGTGTCGACTACTCCGGCCGTTCGGTTATCGTTACCGACCCCAAGCTGCTGCTGCACCAGTGCGGTCTGCCCAAGACCATGGCGCTGGAGCTCTTCAAGCCCTTCGTCATGAAGCGCCTGGTCGAGCTTGGCAAGGTCGAGAACATCAAGGGCGCCAAGCGCGCTATCGACCGCGGTGCCACCTTTGTGTGGGACATCCTCGAAGAGGTCATCGACGGCCGCGTCGTGCTGCTCAACCGTGCACCGACCCTGCACCGTCTGTCCATCCAGGCCTTTGAGCCGGTGCTGGTCGAGGGCAAGGCTATCCACCTGCACCCGCTGGTCTGCTCGCCCTTCAACGCCGACTTCGACGGCGACCAGATGTCTGTCCACGTGCCGCTGTCCAGCCAGGCTCAGGCCGAGGCCCGCGTGCTTATGCTCTCTGCGAACAACCTGCGCTCGCCGGCATCCGGCAAGCCGGTCAACATCCCCTCGCAGGACATGATCATCGGTGTGTACTACCTCACCCAGGTCCGCGAGGGCCTGCCGGGCGAGAACCACGTGTTCTCGAGCTTCGATGACGCGCTGCACGCCTATGACTGCCGCTCCGAGGTTGACATGCAGGCCAAGATCCAGGTCCGCGTGTCCGCTGCCGATGCCAACGTCATCAACGAGGACGGCACCCGTATCTTCCGCGTCAAGAACGGCAAGAACGAGTTTGTCGACTACGACGTCACCGGCAACAAGACCGCGCGCTTCGAGACCTCTATCGGACGCATCATCTTCAATCGCCAGTGCCTGCCCGAAGACTATGAGTTCATGAACTACAAGATGGTCAAGGGCGATGTGGCCAAGCTGGTTGCCGACTGCTGCGATCGTTACCCCGAGGCCAAGGTCGGCCCAATCCTCGACGCCATCAAGTACTCCGGCTTCCACTACGCTACCCGCGCCGGCCTCACCATCTCGGTGTGGGACGCTCTCATTCCTGCCGAGAAGCAGGAGCTGCTCGACCGCGCCCAGGCCAACGTCGACCAGATCAACGAGTACTTCGAGGAGGGCTTCATCAACGAGACGGAGCGCCACATCGAAGTCGTTAACGAGTGGACCGCTTGTACCGATAAGGTTGCAGCGCTCATGCTCGACATGTTCGACGAGGAGAACCCGCTCTACATGATGGCCGACTCCGGCGCCCGTGGTTCTAAGACCCAGCTGCGTCAGCTCGGCGGCATGCGTGGCCTGATGGCAGACATGTCCGGCGAGACGATCGACCTTCCCATTAAGGCGAACTTCCGCGAGGGCCTGCTGCCGCTCGAGTACTTCATTTCGACCTACGGCGCCCGTAAGGGCCTGGTCGATACCGCATCCCACACCTCGGACTCTGGTTACCTGACCCGTCGTCTGGTCGACGTGGCCCAGGACGTCATCGTCCGCGAGGAGGACTGCGGTACGCACGAGGGCGTCACCTACAACCTCATCATCCCCGGTACCACCGACCTCAACACCGACCTCGTCGGCCGTTGCTTCATCGAGGACGTCGTGGTTCCCGATGGCACCGTGCTCTTTGAGCAGGACGGCTACATCGAGAAGGTCGCCGACATCCAGAAGATGGTCGATGCCGGCCTCAAGAAGGTCAAGCTCCGCGCGCTGCTCACCTGCCGCTCCAAGTACGGCGTGTGCCAGAAGTGCTACGGCTGGGATCTTTCCACCCGTCGTCCGGTCGCCATCGGTACCGCGGTCGGCATTATTGCCGCCCAGTCCATCGGCGAGCCCGGTACGCAGCTTACGATGCGTACCATTCACTCCGGCGGCGTCGCTGGCGTCGACGATATTACGCAGGGTCTGCCTACGGTCAGCCGTATGTTCGATATCGTCGGCAACGTCAACGAGAAGATCCTGGGTCGCGAGGCCGAGCTGGCTCCGTACTCCGGCCACCTCTCGATTAAGCCCGAGAAGTCCGAGTACGTGCTGACGCTCACCGACTCCGAGGATCACACCCGTGTCCTCGACGAGCGTCGCGTCCCCGCTTCGGTGCGCTTTATGCCCGAGATCGAGGACGGCTGCGAGGTTCGCGCCGGCGATCAGATCACCAAGGGCTTCGTCAACTTCCGCAACCTGCGCAAGCTGACCGACATTGAGTCGACGATGCACACCTTCGTCGAGAGCGTCAAGGACGTCTACACCAGCCAGGGCGTCGACCTGAACGACAAGCACATCGAGGTGCTCGCACGTCAGATGCTGCGTCGCGTTCAGATCACCAACCCCGGCGACTCCAAGTACCTGCTTGGTCAGTACGTCGACCGCTACGAGTTTGCCGACGAGGTCGAGCGCGTTGCCCGTCTGGGCGGTCAGGCTCCCGTGGCCGAGCCCGTCATCCTGGGTACGCTCAAGGTCGCGTCTAACATCGACTCCTGGCTATCGAGCGCTTCGTTCATCCGTACCGCTGGCGTCCTTACCGAGGCTGCCATCGAGGGCAAGGTCGACCACCTGCTCGACCTTAAGTCCAACGTCATCGTCGGTAAGAAGATCCCGGCTGGTACCGGCCTCAAGCCGTACGCCAACGCCAAGCTGACGTATCGCACGGCCGACGGCTACGTGGACATCGACGGCCCGGCTTCGCCCAACGCCAAGTCGCTGCCCGAGTGGGCTCCTGTGGAGCTCAAGGACCTGGACGAACAGCTCCCGCAGCAGCTCGACTGGGCCGGCTACGACGAGTTCGGTGGTGCTGACGGTTCGTTCACCCGCAACGGCCACACCATCTCCGCCGAGAAGGCTCGTCTGTACCTGTTCGACGACCTGGGCGTGTCGCAGCGCTGGACCAACAAGTTCAGCGAGGTTGGCATCGAGACGGTCGGCGACCTGGTTGGCAAGTCCGAGGAGGATCTGCTGCGCATCGATGGCATCGGTGCCAAGGCGATCGAGGAGCTCCGTGACGGCCTCGAGGCCCACGATCTGCTCTACATCCTCGAGAACAACGACGACGTTGCCGACGAGGAAGACCTCTCGCAGCTGCTGCAGATGGTCTTTAGCCCCGACGGTCCGGACGATATCCTGCTGGGTACCTCCGCTCCGACGCATCACGCCGACGCCGACGAGGAGCTCCTGGGCGCCCCGATCGACGACAAGAAGGCTCCCGCCAACGGTGCCATCAACGAGGACATGGCGTCCCTCGACGAGCTGCTCAACCAGCTCGTGGACACCGA